>NZ_JAOWFA010000070.1:75745-176516 GCF_030333885.1 Citrobacter sp. Cf132 | reverse complement strand
GTAAGCGTACAGCGAGAACCGTATTGACGGGAACGGGTTATTCAGTTGGCAGGGTTATTCGCCAGGGTAACAGTTCGCTGACCTGATTGACCGGCCAGTCAGCTATGACGTTGAGCACATGACAGAGATACCTCTCTGGCTCCACGCCGTTCAGTTTGCACGTCCCGATCAGGCTGTACAGCAGTGCTCCGCGCTCACCACCGTGGTCAGAGCCGAAGAACAAGAAGTTTTTGCGGCCCAGGCTGACCGTCCGCAGCGCATTTTCAGCGATATTGTTATCGGCTTCAGCCCAGCCATCGTCTGCATAGTACGTCAGTGCTGGCCACTGGTTCAGTGCGTACGCGAACGCCTTCGCCAGCTCTGAGTGTCGCGACAGCGTTTTCATCTTTTCACGCAGCCAGCTTTCCAGGGATTTCAGTCGCGGTTTAGCTTTCTGCTGACGCTCACCAAGACGCTGCTCTGCCGGCATTCCCCGTATTTCAGCCTCGATAGCATACAGTTCGCCTATCCGTTTCAGGGCTTCCTCCGTCAGCACTGATGGAGTACGAACGTGCACATCATGGATCTTGCGGCGGGCGTGAGCCCAGCAGGCTGCTTCAGTTATCTGTCCATTGCGGTACAGCTCGTTGAACCCGGCGTACGCATCCGCCTGCAGAACACCGCTGAAGCCCGCAAGATGGCTCTGCGGATGGATGCCTTTTCTGTCCGGGCTGTAAGCGAACCACACGGCCGGCGCCAGCGCTGACCCGGCGTTGCGGTCGTCGCGAACGTACGTCCACAACCGCCCGGTCTTCGTCTTTTTATTACCTGGTAACAGTACCGGGACGGGCGTGTCATCGGCGTGGAGTTTGCCACCCATCAGGACATAGTCCTGAAGCGCCTCTTCCAGCGGCGACAGTAGCCGGCAGCATGCATCCACCCAGCCCGACAGCAGTGAGCGACTCAGTTCCACGCCCTGGCGGCCGTATATTTCAGACTGGCGGTACAGTGGTGTGTGCTCTGCATACTTTGAGGTCAGCACGCGGGCCAGCAACCCCGGGCCGGCGATACCCCGCTCAATGGGCCGTGAAGGCGCCGCTGCCTGCACGATCGCATCGCACTGAGTACAGGCATGTTTTTCACGTACTGTCCGGATAACCCGGAAGGCGCTGCGCATCAGCTCCAGCTGTTCGGCGGCATCTTCACCCAGGTAACTCAGCGAACCACCGCACTCCGGGCAACAGGATTCTGCCGGAAGCATACGCTTTTCATCACGCGGGAGTGATTCGGGGAACGGTCTGCGGGTGCGGGTCTGACGCAGCGAGCGCTGCACTTCCGGGTCATCCACACGACCGGTCAGCGTATCGCTTTCTTTCTGAAGCACCTTCAGGTCAGCTTCCATCTGTGCGATACGACGGGATACTTTTTCGGAACGGCTGCCGAAGTTCATCCGGCGGAGTTTATCCAGCTGCGCCTGCAGGTGGTCTATTTCGCGCTCACGGTCGGCCAGCTTTTCCAGCAGGGCGCGGTTCAGCGCTTCCTGTTCGGCAAGCCGCTGTTTCAGCAGAAGGATTTCGTCAGAAGAGGTGTCGTTCATAAGCCCGTATTTTACCAGGCTTATTCAGCAACAACCAGGATAAAGAGGCCTACAACATGGTCAGAGATGTCAGCAACCGTTTAGGTTGTCGCCAGTCGATGCCTTCCATCAGCATCGCCAGCTGGGCCGGGGTCAGGAACACTTTGCCATCACGGGCAGAGGGCCAGGCGAAGCGACCACGCTCCAGCCGTTTGGTCAGCAGGCACAGCCCGTCGCCGGTGGACCACAGCAGTTTGACCTGGTTGCCGCTGCGACCCCGGAAGATGAAGACGTGGCCGGACATCGGATCGTCTTTCAGCGCCGTCTGTACTTTTGCGGCAAGACCGTTGAAGCCATTTCTCATATCAGTGGTACCGGCAACCAGCCAGATTTTGGTACCTGTTGGTAACGGGATCATCGCTTCAGCTCCTGTATCAGCAGAGCCAGGAACTTTTCGCTGACAGTGCCGTTGAGGCGGAGCGTCCCGTGCCGGAACGTTATCTCACAGCTGATACTGAGGGCTTCCGGGCTCTCAGTGGGCGGCTCTGGCTGTACGTCAGCGGCATCGAGAGTCACAGGAAGTAGCTGCGGGTTCTCTGAAGAAGGTAATAGCAGCTTTCCCTCGCGCCATTGTTGGCGCCATTTGAACAGCAGATTGGCGTTAATGCCATTTTCAAGCGCCAGTTTTGAGATGGATGTTCCTGGTTCGCAGGAGGCAGCAACGAGTTGTTGCTTAAACTCAGGAGAATAATTAGGGCAGCCTTTTCGCCTGCCGGGAGTCACATTTTTCTGCATATCTGACACTTTGGTTCCCACTACTTATTTGGTGGACACCACTTTGTCGGATGCTTCGGATTATGACCAGACGGTTCACGCTGTACGCTTACCTTTCATTTCACTGTGCTCCGTTTTATGAACATGCTGCCTGTTTACAGGCTGTACATTTGCACAGTGAATTACGGTTGCGCAGAGTGATGTGACTCAGGCTGGCTGCATTTTTTGGGGGGCTATCTCAGGATCTGAATTTTCCTCAAAACAATGCCTTGTGACTTGTCGCAATCTCATTGAGGGTTCCAGAGGGGGAACAGACTGGTACTGGTATGTACTGTATACACCATACTATAGCCACACCCCCTGTTCAGCTGTGATGAGGCGTGCCTCACAGAACATATCAGGGGGAGCCATTTTTTTGGTCGCCACAGACGAGGGTGGCATCACACCCCCTCTAATATGCTTCTGGCTTATCTTCAGCGGCTCCCTCGCCACTTCACGCGATTACGGTAAATCCAGTACTGAGGCTGCGCGAGAAGCCCGAGTTTTGCGAGAATGACCGGTAACTGGTCCCAGATAGCCGCAGAATCAAACAATGCCGCCCGGTAATTAGCCATGACCTTGTCCACGCGTTTCCTGGCAGCCTTTGGGGTTGCACTGACTCTGTGGCCATTCAGACTCCTCGCGGGCTCAAACGTGGCCCGTGCACGTGGTACTGACATCAACGCCAGCCGCTGCGCAAAATCCGGATCCAGCCGACGATCCTGGAGTACCTCCCGACGCCAGAACATCAGCCTGCTGACCAGACAGGTCATACTCGTCATCTGACTTAGCTTCAATTGCTGGCGCCCCGGCTGCAGGCGGAGTTCCAGACGTAAAAAACGCTCGAATTGCGCCTCCTCCAGCGTAATCTTTGGAGATGCATAGCGCTCCTCCACGCTCAACGACGGAGAATGGACCTTGGCGTAGACAGAGGCTACCAGCGTGGCAGAGCCCAGACGCAACCCTTCCTGTTCACCATGCAAATCGTAAAACTCACCATCATGAACCTTTGCCAGACCAATCAGGTAGTCATGAAGTTTCATTCCCTTTACATCCAGTGCGTAGTGAATGGACGTCACCCATGCCTGGCGCAAGCCCCTGTACAGGTACTTCCCCAGACGTCCCTTACGCCCAAGCCAGATGAACAGTCCTGTGATCTGCTCTGCTGAATAGTGCTGAGGACTCATTTCCATACGCACTGAGCCCCGCACCGTATTCGTCGGCGCAAAGTAAATGACCAGCATCAGCGGATGATGACTGGATTTACTCTTGAGACGGATCTCCACCACGGATCGATAGAGGCCAGAACACTCCCCTTTACCGGCAGGGCGGCACCGCACGATATAGTTCCCTCCCGCTCTCAGCCCAGCCAGACGCCCACTCAGCACTGCATTCTCGCTATCATCAGACAAATCCATTACCCAGGCGAGTTTATCAATTCGCCCATAGCACCTATTGCCGTCAGTATTTCGCCCCAGGTATACAGACCCGGAGAGATTGTCCACACGCTCACGATTAACTGTAATCATCGCCAGTTCCCTTAGCCTCACGGCAATTCATGTCAGTAGCTATCCGTAGAGGTGCTACTGACTATGGTGAATGAACCCCTGTACGAGGGGCTATATGAGGCTTACAGACGAGCTGCTTCAGCCAGCTCAACATTGGGCAGCCCACTGATATGCGCGTGGATATCCTCCATACGCCATGCCACCCGACGGGCACCGATGCGTACAGGCTCCGGAAAGAGCCCCGCCTTGATCTGGCGATATAACGTTGCGCGTGATACTGGGTACATCCCGAGCACAGTCTTGATATCGAGCAGCCTGCAGTTATTCATATTTTTAACTCCATCTATCCACCCCCAGTGGGCGGCCAGCCCTCCCTTTACAAAGTTGATTTCGGCCGATTATTCATGGCGATCGCCGGTCAAAGTGTTCGCGGCCCACTTTTGGACGGTCATTCTTTGGAGTAGAATGACCGTCATTGATTTATGACGGTCCAAAAAGATCTCTGATAGTGGCAATCCGAAATGAGGTATGAGTTATGGGAAAAAACGAAGAAAATATGGCTAAGGCGGAGCCCAGGACGCCTAAGCAGAAAAGCCGCAAAGGGCTGGAGGAGAAATATGGAAAGCGGTTTGAAATCAACCTGCATGAAGACAGCCAGGAGCGTTTACTGGAGATCGCTAACTGGCTTGACGACGACGATTATTCAATGCTGAAGAAAGGAAGAGGAAAAGTATATCGCCAGGCGCTGGATAACATGATCAACATGGTCTACATCGACTACTTATATGAACCTGTATCGAAAGAAGCGAAACTGCTGAAAGAACTCTATCTGAAATTTCATGAGTTGAAGGAAAAGTGTGAACTGAAGGATATCATGCTCAAATTTTGTAAAAAATATCCATCGCCAGTGGATATAGAGAAGAAAAAAACAGCAGTAACGGGCAAAACATGGAGCAAGGAAACGACTGAAAAAATAAATGATTTTCGCTGGGTAATCCAAACAATGGAAAAGCTGGATGGCACAGAGCGGGCAGACAGTCCTTCGGCGTAGTTGCCTGCAAATTCAGCTAAATGAATTCAGAGTTTAGTTTCATGGTTTCCCGACGCTACATGCATACAGACAACTACTTTAATCGCTCTGAGAAATACTCAGCTACCAAGTTATACTCTCCGCGCCGCGAAGTACGATAGTGTCATTCAGCAGGGGTGGTGAGTTGGTCGTACTTTCCCGGCCTCCCCATAGCACTGAGCCCGCCCTGGACGTGCCTTTGGGGCATCAAAAATATCTCCGGGACCCTCTGGTGAATTTAATCAGCAGGTGACGAAGGCCATCCCCCACCCCATGAAGATTTACCAGCAACAGAAAGCCCTGGAGGCTCTGTCCTGCGTACCCCGGCCCCTGTAGTCATATCGGGTGGTTGTGGCGATATCGGCATGCCCCGCAAGCTGGCGTACCACGTTGAGGTCGGTTCCCTGCTCCAGCAACTGTGTGATGAACGTTCGTCTGAGGTCGTGCGGGGTGAAATAGTCCACGCCAGCGGCTTCGCGTAGCTGTGCCAACAGCCCCGTCAATCCAGTCGTGGTAAGCCTGTGTGGCCCTGGCCGGTCTGCCCGGCTGATACGACTGAACAACGGCCCTTCATGGTCTCCACGGCACTTCAGCCAACGGCGCAGCTGCGTGCATACCTTCGCGGCAAGGTGAATTTCACGACTTTTGCGCCCTTTTCCCTCCCTGACCCAGACAATCCCTGCGGCAACGTCAATATCCTCCGCATTCAGGGCAACCAGCTCACCCGCTCGCAGCCCGGCACCACACAGAAGCAACAAAATGGCCCGTTCGCGCTGACAGCGCACAGTGGAGAACGTCGCTGCCGCCGCCAGCATTGACCGGATTTCATGGCGGGCCAGCGCACGCCCCAGCCTACAACCGTCACCACTGACCCGCCTGACGTTGCGTATGCGCGCAAGCGTGTCAGCATCCATCAGACCCATACTGAACGCGCTAAAGGCAACCGATTTCAGCGCCGACAGTGCCATGTTGACAGTCGCGACAGCATAGCCAGCATCCAGCATGTGCGCACGGATCTGCATCATCCCCGTGTAGTTCAGCATCTGCCAGGGGTAGCTGTCGGTATCCGAGCCCGGAAGCAGGATACCGGCACAGCGCCGAAGCTGGCTTTGCATCCCCTTGCGCCCGGCGCGCGTCAGACCTGCCAGCCAAAGCTGTGCCGGGTTGATGGTGGGGACGTTTTGTTGGCGCACAGTTTCCGCACGCCTGCCCTTGCGGTTCGAGGTCATAACATCATCCTCAATACTTAAAAATGGAGTATCCCGGCCATGCAGACCGGGGAAGCAGTCAATTCATCTGGGGATGCCATTCAGCCCTGTGTGGTCATTTTTTCACACCATAACGTTGCAGATAGTGGTTAAGCCCCTGCCCGGCTCCGGACTCAAAGTTCCAGGCCCGCCAGATAAGCTGACCTTCAGCATCGCGTATTGCCAGACGGAAATGGGTATGCTGGTCATCCTCAATAGCCACACAGTCATACACCGCCATAATGGACACCGCGTCCTGTCGGGTGAATGTGTCCGATGGTAGCAATGGTAACGGCGCGGAGGGCCCGGCGGTTACTGCACTGTCCGGGGCGGGCCTGCGCCCCTGCGTGATGTGGCTCACGAACTGATATGCTCCCCGCTTCAGGAGCCCGGTGGCTTTTCGCGCCCGGAGAACATCAATAGCAGTAATCAATGAGGAGCCAGGGTGAAGGCCCACACTGTCCCGATCTGTACGTACCAGATCATACTTCTCAACGACGGTATTCAGGGCTTCCATCATGGTAACACCAGCGTCAATATGCGCCTGAATGGTGCCTTCCTCACCAAACGGCGTATCGTTGAGGGCAAGCCCATAGTGCTGTGCCAGCAGGTGAGTCAGCAGGGTACGCCAGACATCAGCAGGCGACAGGCAGCACGATGTCTCCCGAGCCAGTGAGACAGGTTGTTTTTTCATGACAGTATTCTCGTGGGTAATGTGAATGGTATTGAAAAGAGGGCGCGAACATGAACGGCAACCCGAGCCGCGCTTATGGAAACCCGCCCGCCAGAAGGGAGAACGGATGTTTACCGGTGCGCCCGGCAGCTCAGGTCAGTAGTTCAGCTTTCCCACAGCACTCGGGTGATGTAGACCCCACTGGCGTGATAGCTCAGGAAGTTGCGCTCCCACAGGGTGTAGAGCGCCCGCGCCTCAGACGGGGACAAATCCCCTGTACGGCAGTGCCAGACGTAGCCCTGCGACCAACTGATATCGATGATTTTCTCAAGCTCGGGGTAAGCGTTGCCGACATAGCCAAAATCGGTGGCGTAGTCCAGGCACCATTCATCCCCCTGGTGAACCAGCCGAATTTCCACCGGGTGATAGCCGCCCCGCTCCGCGCTGTAGTTCGGGTCCCGGAAATTGAGCGTAACGGCGGTAATGCGATGTTTACTAGCGGTTTTTTCGCCTGCTTCTACCATCAGCATGTCGAACAGCTGCAGACTGACAGGCAGCACAAAGCCTGCCGGCTGAATAACGGCATTGATGTTCATGGTTAAAACCTCAGTATTTACAGTTTAAAAATGAAGGGATAAGGCGAACGTGGATTACCGTGGTTAATGTGTATTAAACCAGGTCACTCAGAGCAGGCCGTGTTCTGCAAAGGAGTAAGCATCGTCACCACCCACAATAAGGTGGTCCACGACGCGGATATCAAGGAGTGAAAGCGCATCGGTAATTTTTTGGGTAATGAGTTTATCGGCCTGGCTCGGCTCAGGCTCACCGCTTGGGTGGTTATGGACCAGTATCACTGCGGCTGCATGATGCGTCAGCGCCAGAGCGACAATTTCGCGGGGGTAAACCATGGTCTGGTTCAGCGTCCCGGTGAACAGGATGTGGTAGCCCAGAAGATGGTGCTGCTGCGAGAGCAGTATCATTCCGAAGCTCTCCCGGGTGTCCTCTGCCAGCTTCAGCACCAGCCACTGGTGAACATCATTAGAGGACGTAATTTTTCGGCGATTGCGAAACCGGCGGGAGAGCAGCGTATGGGCAAAGCGGATAATATCCTCGCGGGACACCGGCCCGGTGGTCCGGTAAAAACCGCTCTGGTCGCAGGCGGTAAAAGTCATGGTCAGTCTCCTTCTGCAGGGGTCAGAACTCACGTTCGACGAAATAGATGGCGTCCGGCAGCAGCGTGTGGCGCTTCAGCTCCGGCTGTACGGAGAACGTATCCCTGCGCTGGCTGCGTATTCCCAAGCTGTCAAACAGGAACAGCCGGGTAGCATCGGTACGGACTACCACAGACCAGTGCCAGGATGTGCCCAGAATCACCACGCGCTGCGCCTGGTTCTCCGGCAACGCCAGCCAGTCGCTGATGTCGCTGAGTATCTGTCGGCTGCGCAGGGAGCGGTAACGGAAGGGGGTATGAAAATTCAGGGGATAATGCCGGGCGTAATGCCCTTTCAGGAGAACATCACCAATCAGGTGGTCCATTTGTTCCTCGTCCAGACCGAGCGTCAGGAGATCAAATAAATCCCATCGTCGCTTATAGCTGCTAAGCAGGCGGTACATTAATTTTTCTCGCCGTACTCTGCCGTCATAAAGGTAACTGAGGGTGTTAATCAAGCTGTAGATGCCACATAAGTAGTCATGCTGGCCCTGACGGGACGCATGAACGTCTCGGGGAAGTGTCATTGTTGCTATTCCAGGAAAAGTGATGGCTGTGAACAAGCCAGGATGGGTTAATACAGTGGCTGAGTACGCAATGACTGCCACTGTATTAATTATAGCAAAATCAAACTGTTAAAGCAAATGATTCCTATTATCACTTATCCAGCGCAACCAGAGTATCTATCACTTGTTACTGGTTAACGTCTCCTTTAGTCAGGTCCCTCGCAACCTGAGCCAGAGCCTGCTGCAAAAGTTTATCCCTGGAGGCCGGTTTCATTGTGCGAAACAGCTGTATCCAGAGGTTGAGCTGCTCGTCTGCTGAGGTATCTGTCGCATCCCGCTCACTTTTCAGTGCCATCCCTGCCGCGCTGATATGGTACAGAAACCCCTTCCCACTGGTGCGTTTGCGGCGGATTTCCGGGTGCAGAGCAGTGAGCTTTTCCAGACGTAGTCGCGCCCCTTTCGCTGTGCCCGGCATCCCTTCCATTCCGGCAAACTGCTCTGCTGTAAGCCACTCCCCACTCTCCGTCATTCCGGTAACGCAGGGGTCAGTCATCTGTTCACTGCCCATAAAAATTTCACCTCTTATCAAAGCGTTAGTTAAATGAGCGCAAATAACCACAAAAGGAACTTGATAACTTCCCTTTGTTCGCTTTTAATATCTCCAGTACTAACAACCCGGAGTGAATACATTGAGTAACTCAACAGATTCGCAAAAAAAGCGAAGTAAGGGAAGTGCTGTTAACTGGCACCGGGCTGATATTGTCGCCGCCCTGCACAAGCGGGGACTTTCCCTGTCTGCTCTCTCCCGGCATCACGGGCTGGCCTCAAGGACACTGAGTAACGCTTTTGAGCGCCACTATCCACGGGCAGAAAAGATTATTGCTGAGGCACTGGATACCACGCCCGAAACTATCTGGCCTGAGCGCTACGCAGGCAGGTCTGTCAAAAAGGAAAGCTGAAGGGAGCATAGAGTGGCGACCACTATTACTGAAGTAACGGAATGCTTTGAGTACCTTTTTAGTTCCCTTTACCGGAAAGCATTTGTCAAAACCCTGCGCCTTAACGAATGCAATGAGCGGGAGCTATTACCGCTGGTGCGTTGCTACCTACTGGGCTGGTTTGCTGACAGCCTCTCACCTGAGGTTAGGGGAAAACTACCGGGCAGTTTGTCCGGACATGGCTACATTGATTTCGTCATTGACGATGTGGCTGTAGAGTTCGCCGTCCGTAAGCCGGGAGCTGCCCGTTCTGCGCTGTCAGCCTCCGTCAACAGCACGGAGGTGAAGAAACTGATGAAGTATGACGGCAAAGCCCTGCTTGTACTGTTCGATTTTTCTGACACACCCTATACCGAAGAACAAATTGAGTCCTTCAGGAGCTGGCCTTCTCTGGGCCGGGGCAACCATCGCAAATCCGCGTTCAATGTCGCGTATTTCTTTGTGGAAAAACGCAGCCCGTTGACACATGGAAAAATCACCAGAAATATCCGCATCCGTTAACTGTAACGCGCATGACGGATGATGAAACGTCAATGAAAGGAGACTACCTAAAATGAGGAAAACCGCTGCTATGTTGCTTCTGGCATTTTCAGGTTGTGCCGGGGCAAAAACACTCCCCGCAGAAAATTTGCAGGGGCTGTATGAGGCTTATGCCACCCTGAATACCTGCCACCAGTATGGTTACACTGGCGATGAGGCTTTAACCGCACTGGATAAACTTATCCGCAGCAATCGCTATCAGGATAATACCGGCAACATCATGATATTAACGAAGGACAATATTAACTATTACCATTCCCTTCAGGACCGCTTTATTCTTGAGCAGCAATTCAAAAGCGAAGGAATAAACCAGAGCGGTATCCGGCTCCAGATAAAAACCCTCTGCGATCAGATGAACTCCGCTGTTGGTGAGAAGATGGGTGTGATAACCCGAGTTATTTCACCAGATGACCTTCCCGCCAGCGCGAAACCTGTTGTTGATAAACCGGCCACTAACAGTGCCCCGGCAATTCCGGAAGACCGACCGATGACATGGGACAATAGCCCGGTTCAGGGCATTCAGGTTCAATGAAGGGTAACACAATAAAGAAGCATATTATTACCGCACTGCTCATCACAACGACATCCGCCCCGGCGCTGGCTGCTTACCCGGCAAGCCAGCCTGCTCAGGCCGCAGAAGTAATGGTCAGAATGTGCCAGCAGCAACACACCGGCATGGATAAGAACAAGGCTATCAGTAAAGTCTACGACACCGTGAGCGATTGGCCCATAGCCTCAACAACAGAGGTTGCTGCGGCGATGGACGAGGGGTGGAGTTTCGCAGTACAGAATCCGGGCATGAAGTGCGAAAAGATTTATCCCATGATGATTGATATGCTGGCCGGGAAAAAGAACTGAGTGGCCCTGTCTGGCATCAGTTAGCGAACCCCGTATCAGTCGAAATTTTATCTGTCGATGTGCTCTTCTACAGGGCACAAATATCTCAGTTCGTCCGTTATGAGCTAGGAGCTAACGTTTGATCGTCCCCCCTAGCTAAATATCTATTTAGTTATGAGTGAGCTAAGGAAATAACCTTAGCACTGCTTGGATCCAAGTATATAATCTAAAAAAACACACTTTTGATCTATCAACTTTTAACTCACACTAAAAATCAGGAAGTAGCGGATAGCTTAACTTCTCGGCTAAAAATATGACTTCACCTACATCTTCTGTGTTAGTTGATGGAGGAATTACATGAGCTATTTCATTAACATGAAGTAATATAACATCACGCAACCAAACAGGTATCATCGCCATTATCACCACCCCTGCACTAACATTTTCATAACGTGATATATACTTATTAATATGCCTACTTGCATCTTGCTTAAAACGTTCCATCACTATCCTGGCACAAATGCGAGCTTCCATTTCATTATCTATTTCAAATTTAGGAATATCTTTCAATACATATGGTAAAACATCGATAGCAATAAATCCCCGAATCATAAAATGGGGAAGTTTCGTACTCTTAAACTTTCTCTCTAATTGCTTTCCACCTTTAATGAAATTAGATTCGAACCCTCTTATTGATGTTGTGCGTTTACATTCAACGAAAATAGCACGACCAAATCCATATGCGACAACATCAGTTCCTTGGTCAAAATCAATAATAAAGCCAGCATTTTTTAGCCGGGCAGCCATAAGTAATTCGTAGAGAAAATTCCTTGGCTCACTGGGTTCTTTAATACCAACATGATCAACTCCAGAAACAACCTTACTTAAACGCTCAATAAATCCGGGGCTTCTTTCATGTTCAAACGCTTTTTTAACGCTGACTATTTCTATAATTTCTGCATACGACTTGGTTAATAAATCAAATTTGTCTCTTCCATCAGATGAGGTGGGATCTTTCGACTCAAAAAAAGCATCAATATAAGAGATATATCTGCTATATCTTGATGTAGTTGAATTCAAGCCGTAAGAAGCTAACCAATGATTGACATCAGGGACTTGGGAAAGAATTGATTCTCCAGAAAAAATATCCATATTATCCTTATAAAATAAAAATTAAGCACAACTTTGATGTAACAAAATGATTGGACATCTAATTGGCAAATTACGTTAAAGTATCTAAATAATCCGCCCACACCTGCAACCACTTCCTACACTCAGCATCATACTTATACAGATTATAAATCCCTTCAACACCGCCTCGTGTATGCCCCAATACGGCCTCAGCCACCTCATTTGGACACTGCAAACGAGATAAGCCCGTTCGTACTGTACGACGCAGATCATGCGGCGTCCAATGAGGTATATCAAGCATTTGACCGCTTTCACGTAAACGCCATGAGTTTTCAGTTAGATACTTCTGCTGGATTGGCTTTTTAGTGGCTTGTGAAGGGAATAGATATTTGTCAGAGGTAAGGCGTAGAACCTTGAGAAAGTCGATCGCTTGATCCGATAACTGAACGTAACGCTCTACTCCAGTCTTGGTTTCTCTAAGATGAATGGTGCCTTTTTCAAGATCAACATCCTTCCATGCCATATTGCAGACTTCACCGGTACGACACCCGGTCCAGAGAGTCAGACGTAACACGTTTTTGATCGTTGGCGTGTAAGCCGAACCCGGTAGCCATTTAAGGAATTTTGCAAGCTCGTCCTCACTCAGTACTCGTGTTCCACGTCCATTTGTGAGCTTGATTCTGGTCTGTCGTAAGCTAGATTTTGCTAACAGCGCTGGATTCGCAAAACTGTCATCAAAGCGCCCAAGTCCAATTGCAAATTCATATGCGAGTGAAAGTTCTCTCAGTACATTCCCTGCCTGTACGGTTGCGCCCCGAGCTACAATGCCATTGATTAAATTAATAACATCCTGGCGCGTTATCTCAGCAGCATTCCGGGTTCCTAAACTTTTAACAGCGTCACCATAGAGAGTACGACGAACCTCAGCCTGTCCTTTCGGTTTTCTGGCACCGGGAATGACCTTCCCGTCCTTCGTTTTACGATCCTCAATACGTTCAGTAAGATACAGTTCAACTAATCCCTGTACGGTCAATTCAGGGATCTTAGCCTGTTCAGCTTCAATCGCACGCTGGAGCTTATCTTGCTTAAGCTCTGACGCAGGGCACCGACCTTCCTGCCGGAGGAGCTTTAATTCATGAAGTTTAAGACGTGCAGCGGCGAGAGAAGTCTGCGGGAAGTTACCAATTTTAACCTGAGCAAGTTTGCCAGTCAGAGGACTTGTGTAACGGTAGAAAAAAGACTTAACACCAGTTGCACCACAGGAGACACGTAAGCCACGATTTTCGCCTACATCAGCCTTATCTTTATCGCCTGGCTTCATCATTTCTACCCCTTTAAACGAAAGTGGCTTTCCCTCTTGTTTTCCTGCCATAAAGACTCCGTTATCATGCACCTTATGCAGTCATGAACATAAATATAGGTTGTGCTGTATGTGCCCATATTTTACCAAGCTATAGGTTGGCAAGCTACACTTTAACCTACATTTAAATGTAGGATTTCATGATATTCGATGAGACAACGTGAAACATAATGATAACCATAAAAACCACTAACTCATTAAAAATTAAGAGAATGGACATCACAAGCCGATGAGTATAATAGAAAATTTAGACTCGCACACCCCCATGATGCAGCAGTATCTCAAGCTGAAGGCTCAGCATCCGGAAATACTGCTTTTTTACCGCATGGGCGACTTTTACGAACTGTTTTATGACGATGCGAAACGCGCATCTCAGCTACTTGATATCTCCCTGACGAAACGCGGTGCATCTGCTGGCGAGCCAATCCCGATGGCGGGCATTCCTCACCATGCGGTCGAGAACTACCTCGCCAAGCTGGTTAATCAGGGTGAATCTGTCGCTATTTGTGAGCAGATTGGCGATCCGGCAACCAGTAAAGGTCCGGTTGAGCGCAAAGTGATACGCATTGTAACGCCTGGCACCATCAGTGATGAAGCGCTGTTGCAAGAACGCCAGGACAACCTGCTGGCTGCCATCTGGCAAGACAGTAAAGGCTACGGCTACGCCACGCTGGATATCAGCTCCGGGCGTTTTCGCGTCAGCGAACCGGCCGACCGCGAGACCATGGCCGCAGAATTGCAGCGCACCAATCCCGCTGAACTGCTGTATGCCGAAGATTTCGCTGAAACCTCACTGATTGAGGGGCGTCGCGGATTACGTCGTCGTCCACTATGGGAATTTGAAATCGATACTGCTCGCCAGCAGCTAAACTTGCAGTTTGGCACGCGGGATCTGATTGGTTTTGGCGTGGAAAACGCCCCGCGCGGATTATGTGCTGCTGGCTGTCTGCTGCAATACGTAAAAGATACCCAGCGTACCTCGCTGCCGCATATTCGTTCCATCACCATGGAACGTCAACAGGACAGCATCATTATGGATGCCGCCACGCGCCGCAATCTGGAAATTACCCAGAACCTGGCGGGCGGCGTTGAAAACACACTGGCTTCAGTACTCGACTGCACCGTGACGCCGATGGGCAGCCGTATGCTCAAGCGCTGGCTGCATATGCCGATCCGTGACACCAAAGTCCTCATCGAGCGCCAACAAACCATCGGCGCGCTGCAGGATGCCACCAGCGAATTGCAACCCGTGCTGCGTCAGGTCGGCGATCTGGAACGTATCCTGGCGCGTTTGGCCCTGCGTACTGCGCGTCCGCGCGATCTGGCCCGTATGCGTCATGCCTTCCAGCAATTACCGGAACTGCGCGCGCACCTGGAAAGTGTAGACAGTGCCCCCGTGCAGATGCTGCGCGAGAAAATGGGTGAGTTTGCAGAGCTGCGTGAACTGCTGGAACGCGCCGTTGTGGAAGCTCCGCCAGTGCTGGTTCGCGACGGTGGCGTCATCGCCCCGGGCTATAACGAAGAACTGGACGAGTGGCGAGCGCTGGCCGATGGCGCAACTGACTATCTGGACAGACTGGAAATCCGTGAGCGCGAGCGCACCGGTCTGGATACGCTGAAGGTTGGGT
The DNA here is from genome assembly GCF_030333885.1 of Citrobacter sp. Cf132. Lineage (NCBI taxonomy): Bacteria > Pseudomonadati > Pseudomonadota > Gammaproteobacteria > Enterobacterales > Enterobacteriaceae > Citrobacter > Citrobacter sp. Cf132. Next base: position 161,441 of record NZ_JAOWFA010000070.1, on the reverse strand, counting down.
TTAACGCCGTTCATGGCTACTACATTCAGATCAGTCGCGGGCAGAGCCATCTGGCGCCGATTAACTATGTGCGTCGCCAGACGCTAAAAAACGCCGAACGCTACATTATTCCGGAACTGAAAGAGTATGAAGACAAAGTTCTGACGTCAAAAGGTAAAGCACTGGCGCTGGAAAAACAGCTGTACGATGAGCTGTTCGACATGCTGTTGCCGCATCTGGCTGATTTGCAACAGAGCGCCAGCGCGCTGGCAGAGCTGGACGTACTGGTCAACCTTGCAGAACGCGCTTATACCCTGAATTACACCTGCCCGAACTTCACCGATAAACCCGGCATTCGTATTACTGAGGGACGTCATCCGGTGGTTGAACAGGTGCTAACCGAGCCGTTTATCGCCAACCCGCTTAACCTCTCGCCTCAGCGACGGATGCTGATCATCACCGGTCCGAATATGGGGGGTAAAAGTACCTATATGCGCCAGACCGCGTTGATTGCGCTGTTGGCCTACATCGGCAGCTACGTTCCGGCGCAGAAAGTGGAAATAGGCCCGATCGATCGGATCTTTACCCGCGTGGGCGCGGCGGATGATCTGGCATCCGGTCGTTCTACCTTTATGGTAGAAATGACCGAAACCGCCAACATTCTGCATAACGCCACCGAGAACAGCCTGGTACTGATGGATGAGATTGGACGCGGCACCTCCACCTACGACGGCCTGTCGCTGGCATGGGCGTGCGCGGAAAATCTGGCCAATAAAATCAAAGCATTAACGTTGTTTGCCACCCACTACTTCGAACTGACTCAGTTACCGGAAAAAATGGAGGGCGTCGCGAATGTGCATCTGGATGCGTTAGAGCACGGCGATACCATCGCCTTCATGCACAGCGTACAGGATGGTGCGGCGAGCAAGAGCTATGGTCTGGCAGTAGCTGCCCTGGCAGGCGTGCCGAAAGAGGTTATTAAACGCGCGAGGCAAAAACTGCGCGAACTGGAAAGCATTGCGCCAAACGTTGCCGCGACCCAGGTCGATGGTACACAGATGTCGCTGCTTTCAGTGCCTGAAGAAACCTCGCCCGCCGTTGAAGCGCTGGAAAACCTCGACCCGGATTCACTAACGCCTCGCCAGGCGCTGGAATGGATCTACCGGTTGAAGAGTCTGGTGTAGTATGAAAGTGCCCGATGGCGCTTTGCTTATCGGGCCTACGGCAACGCGAGAATGGGTGCAAGAGGACGAAACCGGACCATCAGGACGCGGGGTTTCCCCCGCGTTGTTGCTACTTCTTCGGTTCGTAAGCGAGAACAGCTTTAAACTCCATACCACGTTCTTTAATACTTAACTCGCACAACGAATCTCGCACCATTAACGTGAATCCCAGCGCCGTGAAACACAGCACTACAATTGCCACAAGGGCATATTTTGTCAGCATGTCTTGCCTCCCTGCAAAGAAGAGACTAACATCCAAATTGTTCAGGTTTGTACGCTAGCCTCAGGTTGATAGAACTATCTCCTGGGGCTTTTGTCTTTCCGGGACCTTGCCAATGCTCAAAGCCCAGAAAGCCTCAAGCACCCGCAGCTATTCTATTCCCGATGCCGCTGTAACAAATCAATTTATCAATACGTTACGAGTCTGCTCGCAAAAAAGACCCGGAATCCCGGGCCTTCAGTATTAGCGCTTACCTTCCGCCAGCAGCGGTGGAATACTCGGCACCATTGGCGCATCATCGATATCTTTTTGCGTCATCCGAAACGCTTGCGGGTAGTGCTCGCGGCTGGTACGACGTAGCGGTTCGGTATTACGCCAGGTGTACAGACAATGCTGGCACTGATATACCGTCCAGACATCTTTTACCGGCGAGTTTGCCATCACTTCAATATGTTCATCGGCACAACGTGGACAAATCATCTGCTACTCCTTATTTACGGTTGGCCAGCATGGCGGTCAGTTTTTCTGCCCAGGCTTTCGTTTCCGGTAAATCACATACCGGCTGGCTGTAGTGCCCACGGTTATCCGGCGCGACCGGCGTGGTGGCATCAATAATTAACTTGTCGGTAATCCCCGCCGGACTGGAACCCGGATCAAGCTCCAGCACCGACATATTCGGCAGTTGCACCAGATCGCCCGCCGGATTGACCTTCGAAGACAACGCCCACATCACCTGCGGCAGGTTGAACGGGTCAACATCCTCATCAACCATAATCACCATTTTCACGTAACCCAGGCCATGCGGCGTCGTCATTGCGCGCAGCCCCACCGCGCGGGCAAAGCCGCCGTAGCGTTTTTTGGTGGAGATAATCGCCAGCAAACCGTGGGTGTACATGGCATTCACCGCCTGCACTTCCGGGAACTCGGCTTTCAGCTGTTGATACAGCGGTACGCAGGTTGCCGGCCCCATCAGGTAGTCAATCTCCGTCCACGGCATCCCCAGATATAGCGATTCAAAAATCGGTTTGGTGCGATAAGAGACTTTATCGATACGTACGACCGTCATATTACGTCCACCGGAATAGTGCCCGGTAAACTCGCCAAACGGCCCTTCGATTTCACGCTTACGGCTTTCAATGACCCCTTCGAGGATCACTTCCGAACCCCAAGGCACGTCAAAGCCGGTGAGCGGTGCGGTAGCGATCGGGTACGGGCTTTCACGCAGCGCTCCCGCCATTTCGTATTCCGACTGATCGTACTTCAGCGGCGTGGCCCCCATCAGGGTAATAATCGGATCGTTACCCAGCGTGATGGCAATCGGCAGATCTTCACCGCGCTCTTCAGCTTTATGCAGATGCAGCGCGATATCATGCATCGGCACGGGCTGCAGGCCAAGCTTGCGTTTGCCCTTCACTTCCATACGATAAATGCCGACGTTCTGTTTGCCGAAGTTGTCCGGATCCAACGGATCGCGCGACACCACGCAGGCTTTATCAAGATAGAAACCGCCGTCACCATCGTTCAGACGAAACAGCGGCAGTATATCAAACAGGTTGATCTCCTCACCATCAACACAGTTTTCAGCCCACGCCGGGTTGGCACGACGCTCCGGTGTAACCGGAAATTTATCCCAACGGCGAATAAACTCATCAATTTGTTTTTTCACCGGCGTATTGGGCGGCAGGCCTAATGAAATGGCATGATTCTGCCATGAGCCGATGGTATTCATCACCACGCGGGCGTCGGTAAAACCACGAATATTGTCAAACCACAGCGCTGGCGCACCATCACCAATACGTCCGGTCGCGTTAGCCGCCGCAGCCAGATCCGGCTCAGCGTTGACTTCTTCACTGATTTTCAGCAATTGTCCCTGGTCGTCCAGCGCTTGTAAAAAGCTGCGCAAATCATCAAATGCCATTATTCATTCTCCTGTGAAAAATTTTGCGCCTGCCGTAAACCCTGCCAGCGACGGGCGTTTGGATGCTCCAGACCAAACTGATCGAGCACACGCGCAACGATATGCTGAGTGATGTCATCGACCGTTTGCGGGTGGTTGTAAAACGCGGGCATCGGCGGGACCATCGCCACGCCCATGCGGGAAAGTGCGAGCATGTTTTCCAGATGAATAGTGCTGAGCGGCATTTCACGCGGAACCAGAACCAGCTTGCGCCCTTCTTTCAGCACCACATCAGCAGCGCGCCCCACTAGTCCTTCCGCGTAGCCTGCTCGAATACCGGCCAGCGTTTTCATACTGCAGGGGATAATGATCATGCCGTCAGTACGAAACGATCCTGAGGATATGGTCGCCGACTGGTCCGCCGGGTTGTGGCAATAATCGGCCAACGCCGACACATCACGGACGCTGTACGGCGTCTCCAGTTCAATGGTGGTTTTGGCCCACTTTGACAGCACCAGATGGGTTTCTACCCCCGGCATTTCCCGCAGCGCCAGCAATAGCGACACACCAAGCGGTGCGCCGGTCGCCCCGGTCATTCCTACAATCAGTCTCATTTAGCCCTCAATTTTGTTCGTGTACGAACATTTTATTAAAATACTCCCTCGATGCATTCCGGACAAGAGCACCTCGCACAGATTGCTAAAGCAGCAATGGTTAAACTATGACGCGTTACCCGTTAAGATAGAGACTGACAGATATTCCGGAGCTCTCATGCCGTTAAGAAACACAGCCTTTCACCTTTTACGTCAGCTTTTTCAGCAACATACGGCTCGCTGGCAACATGAATTACCGGATCTGACCAAACCGCAGTATGCGGTGATGCGCGCCATTGCCGAGCATCCCGGCATTGAGCAGGTCGCCCTGACCGAAGCCGCAGTCTGTACCAAGGCAACGCTTGCGGAAATGCTGAGCCGGATGGAAAAACGGGAGTTGGTCAGACGTGAACACGACCCGGCGGATAAGCGTCGGCGGTTTGTTTATTTGACCGCGCAAGGAGAAGCATTACTGACCAGCGCAACCCCGTTAGGCGATAGCGTGGATGATGAGTTTCTGGGGCGATTATCTGATGAAGAACGTGAGCAGTTCATACGTCTGGTGCGTAAGATGATGAACTAATCTGCCGGATGGTGACATAAATGTCTTATCCGGCCTACAAAGTCCTGCTCCCCGTAGGCCTGATAAACGCAGTGCCATCAGGCAACAAACATAGAAAAAGGCCAGTCTCAATGAGACTGGCCTTTCTTGATAGAACTTGTGCTTACTCGCGGAACAGCGCTTCGATATTCAGTCCCTGAGTCTGCAGGATTTCACGCAGACGACGCAGACCTTCAACCTGAATCTGGCGAACACGTTCACGGGTGAGGCCAATTTCGCGGCCCACATCTTCCAGTGTCGCAGCTTCATACCCCAGCAGACCAAAGCGACGTGCCAGTACCTCACGCTGTTTGGCGTTCAGTTCGAACAGCCATTTGACGATGCTCTGTTTCATATCATCGTCTTGCGTGGTGTCTTCCGGGCCGTTTTCCTTTTCATCGGCCAGAATATCCAGCAACGCTTTTTCGGAATCGCCACCCAGCGGGGTGTCTACCGAGGTAATACGCTCGTTGAGTCGGAGCATACGGCTGACGTCATCAACCGGTTTGTCCAGTTGTTCAGCAATCTCTTCTGCGCTCGGTTCGTGGTCCAGTTTATGCGACAACTCACGCGCGGTACGCAGATAGACGTTCAGCTCTTTTACAATGTGAATTGGCAGTCGGATCGTACGGGTTTGGTTCATAATCGCCCGTTCGATCGTCTGGCGGATCCACCAGGTTGCGTATGTTGAGAAGCGGAACCCGCGTTCCGGGTCAAACTTCTCGACTGCACGGATCAGTCCCAGATTGCCCTCTTCAATCAGGTCCAGCAATGCCAGACCACGATTGCCATAACGACGAGCAATTTTCACCACCAGACGCAGGTTACTTTCAATCATGCGACGGCGGGATGCGACATCCCCACGCAGTGCGCGACGCGCAAAATAAACTTCTTCTTCGGCTGTTAACAGTGGTGAATAACCAATCTCACCAAGGTAAAGCTGAGTCGCGTCCAACACACGCTGTGTGGCCCCCTGCGATAACAGCTCTTCTTCAGCCAGGTCGTTATCACTGGGTTCCTCTTCACTCAAGGCTTTTTCATCAAAAGCCTCTACTCCGTTCTCATCAAATTCCGCATCTTCATTTAAATCATGAACTTTCAGCGTATTCTGACTCATAAAGGTGGCTCCTACCCGTGATCCCTAACGGAACTAGCACGTGAAAGCCTGGTTCCGCCGAATTATCGCTGCGGTAAATAACGCAGCGGGTTTACGGATTTCCCCTTGTAACGAATTTCAAAATGCAAGCGTGTTGAACTGGTTCCGGTACTACCCATGGTAGCTATTTTCTGCCCCGCCTTGATTTCTTGTTGTTCCCGGACCAGCATTGTATCGTTATGGGCGTAGGCACTCAGGTAATCATCGTTATGTTTGATGATAATAAGATTACCGTAACCACGCAGCGCGTTACCGGCATAGACGACGCGTCCATCTGCGGTCGCGACAATAGCCTGTCCCTTGCTGCCTGCAATGTCGATCCCTTTATTGCCACCTTCGGTAGCCGCAAAGTTTTCGATCACTTTGCCCTCGGTCGGCCAGCGCCAGGTAGAGATTGGCGAGCTGGTTGACGTTGAGCTTGCAGTTGATTCGGTTGCGCTAACTGCCGGAGCCGTTACAGGCGCTGTGACCACAGTCCCAGCAGGCTTGTTGTTCGGCAACATTTTATTAGCACTTTGTTCACCTGAATCCTCAGAATACGTAATTGTTGGTTTCGAAGCAACAGCAACGGTGGAATTTTGTGCAGGGTTGGTCACAACTCCTTGCTGTGCTGCATCCGCCTGGGTGATGGCATTTCCACCGGTAATCGGTGCGCCAGACGCATTGCCCACTTGCAGAGTTTGACCGACATTCAGGCCATACGGGGCCGGAACGTTATTGCGTTGTGCGAGATCACGGAAATCGTTCCCGGTAATCCAGGCAATATAGAAAAGGGTATCGCCTTTCTTAACAGTATAGGTACTGCCGCCCGTATAGCTACCTTTCGGAATGTTCCCATACTTACGGTTGTACACAATACGACCGTTTTCCATCTGCACAGGTTGTTCCGCAACAGGCTGGATCTGTGTTGACTGTGTGATCGGACGCTGCACCGGCTGGATCTGCGGCGTTTGCTGTACTGTCGACGTCGAGCCCATTTTTGGTGGAGGCGTAATCAGCATACCGGAATTGGTGTTCGTTGATGCACCGCCATCAACGGAACTGACCGGTGCAGGTGGATTCGAGGTATTTGAACAACCTGCCAGCCATAATGAAACCAGTGACAATGCCGCAATGCGGCGAACGGTAAATTTGTGGCTTCCCGCGCTCATTTATCCCCCAGGAAAATTTGGTTAAAACCAGTGACGTAATCACCGTGCAAGGCATCGGACTGGGCACTGGAAACGTGACCACGATACGCTTACTAATTCCAGAATATCCAGGAAAACTCCAGGTATTCAGAGCCTGTATCTACGCAAGCTCCCCTTTTACTAAGGGAACGAAGCGTACGGCCTCCACGGTATCGATAATAAATTCGCCTCCCCGACGACGCACCCGTTTCAGAAACTGGTGCTCGTCACCCACGGGTAAGACGAGAATGCCGCCTTCATCCAACTGCATCATCAATGCGGTTGGGATCTCAGGCGGCGCTGCCGTAACAATGATAGCGTCAAACGGGGCTCGCGCTTGCCAGCCTTGCCATCCATCACCATGACGGGTAGAAACATTATGTAAATCAAGCTGTTTAAGTCGACGACGCGCCTGCCACTGCAAACCTTTAATGCGCTCAACAGAGCACACATGGTGCACAAGGTGCGCCAGAATCGCCGTTTGGTAGCCAGAGCCGGTACCAATTTCCAGCACCCGGGACTGTGGCGTTAACTCCAGCAGCTCGGTCATCCGTGCAACCATATAGGGCTGCGAAATCGTCTGCCCCTGACCAATCGGCAGGGCAATATTGTCCCAGGCCTTATGTTCAAACGCCTCATCAATGAATTTTTCACGCGGCACGGCGGCAAGTGCATCGAGAACAAGCTCATCTCTGATGCCCTGCGCACGTAATTGTTCAAGAAGAGTGTGTACGCGTCTGCTTACCATTGCGTGTCGGCTCCCACGCTGTCTAACCAGTCAGAAACAACTTCATGCGCGCCGTATGCGGTTAAATCGACATGCAGCGGCGTGATGGAAACATAGCCTTCATCGACGGCGGCAAAATCAGTATCCGGTCCGGCGTCGCACTTTTCGCCCGGTGGCCCGATCCAGTACAGCGTATTACCGCGCGGGTCCTGCTGTGGTATCACCTGATCCGCAGGATGGCGACTACCGCAGCGGGTGACGCGGATACCTTTAATCTGATCCAGCGGTAAATCCGGCACGTTGATATTCAAAATGCGCCCGGTGCGCAGCGGTTCACGACTCAGCGCCCGTAAGATACGGCAGGTTACTGCGGCAGCAGTATCGTAGTGTTTATGCCCATCAAGTGAGACAGCCAGCGCAGGGAAGCCCAGGTGACGACCTTCCATCGCCGCCGCAACGGTACCGGAATAGATAACATCATCGCCGAGATTAGGACCTGCGTTAATACCAGACACGACAATGTCCGGACGCGGACGCATTAATGCGTTAACGCCCAGATAGACGCAATCGGTAGGTGTACCCATTTGTACGGCGATATCACCGTTATCATAGGTGAACGTGCGAAGTGAGGATTCCAGCGTCAGCGAGTTGGACGCGCCACTGCGGTTACGATCCGGGGCAACCACCTGTACGTCAGCAAACTCACGCAGCGCTTTCGCCAGCGTTTGTATACCGGGTGCGTGAACCCCATCATCGTTACTCAGCAATATACGCATAATCACCCATTGTGTTAATAAGTTCCCTTACAACACTGGTGGCGAAGCTACCTGCCGGTAGCCAGAAACGTAACTCAACGGTTACGTCATCCCACCAGTTCCAGCTTAATTGTTGTGGATACAGCAACATAGCGCGACGCGACGCGTCGACTTTCTCGCGCAATAACAGAGACTGCAGCGCGGTTTCATCAGCAACAGCGGCTGCTTCAAACGCCAGCGCGTCGCGTTGAGTTCCCCACTCACCGCTGCCCGGTAATGCCGCTGTAATCATCAATTCTTTCTCATCGACGCGACGCTGTAATTCAGTTTGTTCTTCCTGTGCGGCGACAAACCAGCTTCCGCGCCCCGATAATTGTAGCGCATCGCCGTCAACAACTTGATTAAAGTCTGTTTTTTTCAGGCGTTCACTGACTATCTGATTAAACAACGCGCTACGGGCCGCCGACAACCAAAAACTGCGTTTATTGCGATCGCGCACCGGCGCATCGCTTTGCGCCCAGCGCAGCGCCCCTTGCAGGTTGCTGCCGCCGATACCAAAACGCTGAGCGCCAAAATAGTTCGGAACGCCGCGCTCGTTAATTGCCTGCAAACGCGCTTCAACATCATTTCGCTCGCTCACTTCACGCAGCACCAGCGTAAATTCGTTGCCTTTCAGCGCCCCTAAACGCAGCTTACGCTTGTGGCGTGCGTACTCCAGCACTTTACAGCCTTCAAGCTCAAATTTGCTTAAATCAGGCATCGCATTGCCCGGCACACGCGCACACAGCCACTGTTCCGTGACCGCATGCTTGTCTTTCTGACCAGCAAAGCTCACTTCGCGGGCATGAATTTTCAGGAATTTCGCCAGCGCGTCAGCCACAAAACGGGTGTTACAACCGTTTTTCAGGATACGCACCAAAATGTGCTCGCCTTCGCCATCGGGTTCGAAGCCTAAATCTTCGACGACGACAAAGTCTTCCGGATTCGCTTTCAGAACGCCATGGCCTTGTGGTTTGCCATGGAGATACGTCAGATCTTCAAACGCAGTCATTTCGTTGCCTTAATGAGTAACGCCACCGCTTCACAGGCAATCCCTTCCCCACGCCCGGTAAAACCGAGTTTTTCCGTGGTGGTCGCTTTCACGTTAACATCATCCATATGGCAGCCGAGGTCTTCGGCAATAAACACTCGCATTTGTGGAATGTGCGGCAGCATCTTCGGCGCCTGGGCAATAATTGTCACATCCACATTACCAAGCGTATAGCCTTTGGCCTGAATACGCCGCCAGGCTTCACGCAATAATTCACGACTATCTGCACCTTTAAAGGCTGGGTCGGTGTCCGGGAATAGCTTACCGATATCCCCCAGCGCAGCCGCGCCCAGCAGAGCATCGGTTAACGCGTGTAACGCCACGTCACCATCAGAATGCGCCAGCAATCCTTTTTCATACGGGATGCGCACACCACCAATGATAATTGGGCCAACTCCTCCAAAAGCGTGTACGTCGAAACCGTGTCCAATTCGCATTATGCCTTCTCCTGATATACACAGCGTCCTCCAGGCAGCCTGAAGGATGATGTATCTAGATAGTTCGGGTCAGATAAAATTCCGCCAGCGCCAGATCTTCCGGGCGGGTGACTTTGATGTTGTCAGCACGCCCTTCGACCAGCTGCGGATGAAAGCCGCAATATTCCAGCGCCGAAGCTTCGTCTGTAATAGTTGCACCTTCGTTGAGTGCACGCGTCAGGCAATCGTGCAATAACTCGCGCGGGAAAAACTGCGGCGTCAACGCATGCCATAAATCGGTACGATCGACCGTATGGGCGATGTCTGTTCGCCCCGGCTCCGCGCGCTTCATTGTGTCACGTACCGGTGCGGCAAGGATCCCGCCGGTACGGCTGCACTCGCTAATTGCCAGCAAACGGGCCAAATCATCCTGGTGCAGGCACGGACGCGCGGCGTCATGCACCAGCACCCAACGGGCCTCCCCTGCGGCTTGCAAACCGGCAAGGACAGAATCGGCACGCTCGTTGCCGCCATCCACCACCGTAATTTGCGGGTGCGCAGCAAGTGGAAGTTGGGCAAAGCGACTGTCGCCTGGGCTGATAGCGATGACGACTCGCGTCACCCGGGGATGAGCCAGCAGCGCATCAACCGAGTGTTCAAGAATGGTTTTATTGCCAATAGAGAGGTACTGCTTAGGACACTCTGTTTGCATTCGGCGGCCAAACCCGGCAGCCGGCACCACGGCGCAAACGTCCAATAAAGTGGCTGCCATGTTAAATCCCTGGACGGTTTATCGATTGTTTTGCCCTGCAGTCTGAGCGCGTTTAGACGCGTCAGGCACCAGACGATAAAAAGTTTCGCCCGGCTTAGTCATACTGAGTTCGTTGCGCGCACGCTCCTCAATAGCCTCTTGTCCGCCATTGAGATCGTCAATTTCGGCAAAGAGCTGATCGTTACGCGCTTTAAGTTTCGCGTTTGTAGCTTGCTGCGCAGCAACATCATCGTTGACGCGACTATAGTCATGTATGCCGTTCTTACCGAACCACAGCGAATACTGCAGCCAAACTAATAAAGCCAGCAACAGCAGCGTTAGTTTACCCATCCTGCCCCCTGAAAAACGGCATTAATATCCCATAACTTCCGCAGACAACTTTACATCAACGGTCGGGAATGCCGCGACAACGCGGGCAAATGTACCACATTTGCCCGTTGTTACGTATACCCCGTGTAAGGAGAACATAATCTCATTGTTGGTTACGGTTTGAATTATGACCAGAGAGTGAACAACGTCGGCGATTGTTAAAAAAAAGCGTTTGCCTAACCCAATAACCATAAAAATAGGGCGCCAAACATCGCCCCAACCACCAGCAGGGTACAGGTAATGCTCAGCAGCAACCTTCCCTTCAATAGCGAGTGTAAGGCAATACCCGCGACAATCGCCACGGGCAGCAACGCGAGGAAAAAGGGCCAGGTATAAATGAAGAAAAACAGTGTATTAGGGCCATACATCAGACACGGGAATCCCAGCGCCAACAACCACGCGATAAAACCGACCACGGCCCCCGGTAGTGACCAGGTGGTTTCGTCGTCGGCGGCGAAGGTATCTGACTCTGTAATAGTAATGTTATGGCTGTTACGCATATCTAATCCTGTGACCGTGACTGACCGGGCATGTGAGCTCGGGTGTCTCAGGATCTGATAATATCTTCCTGCCTCAGCAGGTCTAATAATTGGGGTACCAAATTTGTTACCAATTGTTCACCATCAAGATGAATCTCTGGCGATTCAGGCGCTTCGTATACCGAATCAATTCCGGTGAAATTGCGTAACTCACCCGCCCGCGCTTTTTTATACAGCCCTTTTGGATCGCGTGCTTCACACGTTGCTAATGGCGTATCGACAAAAACTTCAATAAAACGCCCTTCGCCAACCCGCTCACGAACCATTTTGCGCTCAGCGCGATGCGGTGAGATAAAGGCGGTCAACACCACAAGCCCCGCATCCACCATCAGGTTAGCCACTTCACCAACCCGGCGAATATTCTCCTTACGATCGGCATCACTAAATCCAAGATCGCTGCACAGACCGTGACGCACGTTATCGCCATCCAAGAGATAAGTACTCACCCCCAGCTTATGCAACGCTTCTTCAAGCGCCCCTGCTACCGTGGATTTACCGGAGCCTGACAGCCCGGTAAACCACAGCACAACACCACGATGACCGTGGCGTTGTTCCCGCTGTTGCGGTGTAACAGGATGGGCATGCCAGACGACGTTTTCGTCATGCAGCGCCATTATTTTCCTCCCAGCAGATCGCGCGCACCCCAGTGTGGGAAGTGGCGACGCACCAGTGCATTAAGCTCCAGCTCAAACGCGCTGAACTGGGAAGCCGCGGCGTGCTCCTGAACAAGTGGCTCACGCACCAGTCCCGCGCCAACGGTAACGTTGGTCAGGCGGTCAATAATTATCAGCCCGCCCGTCACCGGGTTCTGCTGATAGGTATCCAGCACCAGCGGTTCATCAAAAGTCAGATTAACCAGACCGATGCCGTTCAGCGGTAGCGCTTCAACGTCACGTTGGGTCAGGTTGTTTATATCGACCTGATATTGCACGCTATCAACGCGTGCGCGGGTCTTCTTGCCTGCGATTTTTATGTCGTAGCTCTGCCCTGGCGACAACGGTTGTTCCGCCATCCACACCACATCAATGGCAGCGCTTTGTACTGTCGGCAGCGTTTCACCGGCATCAAGTAACAGGTCGCCCCGGCTGATATCGATCTCATCTTTTAGCACCAGGGTGATCGCTTCACCTGCATGCGCTTCCTGTAAATCGCCATCAAAGGTCACGATCCGCGCTACGCTCGACTCAACGCCGGACGGCAGAACTTTGACGCGCTGCCCGACCTTCACGCTACCGGAAGCCAGCGTTCCGGCATAACCACGAAAATCCAGATTCGGTCGGTTCACATACTGCACCGGGAAGCGCATCGGCTGAGTATCAATACTGCGCTGGATCTCAACGGTTTCCAGCACTTCCAGCAGCGTCGGACCGCTGTACCACGGCATACTGGCGCTTTGCGAAGCCACGTTATCGCCTTCCAGCGCAGAGAGCGGCACAAACCGGATATCCAGGTTACCCGGAAGTTGTTCAGCAAAAGTAAGATAGTCTTCGCGAATGCGATTAAATGTCTCTTCGCTAAAGTCCACCAGATCCATTTTGTTGATCGCCACCACCAGGTGTTTGATCCCAAGCAACGTGGAGATAAAGCTGTGACGACGAGTCTGATCCAGCACACCTTTACGCGCATCGATCAATAGGATCGCCAGGTCGCAGGTCGACGCACCGGTCGCCATGTTACGGGTGTACTGTTCATGCCCGGGAGTGTCCGCAATAATAAATTTACGCTTCTCGGTAGAGAAATAACGGTAAGCCACGTCGATGGTGATGCCCTGCTCGCGCTCGGCCTGCAAGCCGTCAACCAATAACGCCAGATCAAGCTTTTCGCCCTGAGTGCCGTGACGTTTACTGTCATTGTGCAGCGATGAAAGCTGGTCTTCATAAATCTGACGCGTGTCGTGCAGCAGGCGACCAATCAGGGTGCTTTTCCCGTCATCCACGCTACCGCAGGTTAAAAAGCGCAGCAGACTTTTGTGTTGCTGGGCAACCATCCAGGCTTCAACGCCGCCTTCATTAGCAATTTGTTGTGCAAGTGTCGTATTCATGGCGGCTCCTTAGAAATACCCCTGACGTTTCTTCAGCTCCATGGAGCCCGCCTGGTCGCGGTCAATCACGCGGCCCTGACGTTCACTGGTGGTTGAGACCAGCATCTCTTCGATAATTTCCGGCAGCGTCTGCGCATTCGACTCCACCGCGCCTGTCAGTGGCCAGCAACCGAGCGTACGGAAACGTACCATGCGTTTTTTAATCACTTCCCCGGGTTGCAGATCGATTCTGTCGTCATCAATCATCATCAACATGCCATCGCGTTCAAGCACCGGACGCTCCGCCGCCAGGTACAGTGGCACGATGTCGATATTTTCCAGCCAGATGTACTGCCAGATATCCTGTTCGGTCCAGTTGGAGAGCGGGAAGACGCGAATACTTTCGCCTTTGTTAATTTGTCCGTTGTAGTTGTGCCACAGCTCCGGGCGCTGATTTTTAGGATCCCAGCGATGAAAACGATCGCGGAAAGAGTAAATACGCTCTTTGGCACGTGATTTCTCTTCGTCACGACGAGCACCGCCAAACGCGGCATCAAAACCGTATTTATTGAGCGCCTGCTTCAGCCCTTCGGTTTTCATAATGTCGGTATGCTTGGCGCTGCCGTGGACGAACGGGTTGATGCCCATCGCCACCCCTTCCGGGTTTTTATGCACCAGCAGTTCGCAGCCGTAGGCTTTCGCCGTACGGTCACGAAACTCGTACATTTCGCTGAATTTCCAACCGGTATCAACGTGCAGTAATGGGAACGGCAGCGTGCCAGGATAAAACGCTTTACGCGCCAGATGCAGCATTACGCTGGAATCTTTGCCGATGGAATACATCATCACCGGATTAGAAAACTCGGCGGCCACCTCACGAATGATATGGATGCTTTCCGCTTCCAGTTGCCGCAGGTGGGTAAGTCGTTTTTGATCCATAACCGTTCCTATGTAATGCCGTTATTTTGCTAACGATGCTCAGATAACCTGACTATAGGGAGGGCAAGAGGGCGAATGAAATTACGAATTGGAATGAGTAGTTCCTCAAAGGAATAACGATCCGGAAAAGCAAATATCAAAAAGTGCTTAAGCTACCGGATTTCGGGCATTTAGGAGCAAATGAAATTGTTTTACCTCGATCACAGTTTCATACTAGCGGCTGAAAATTTCTGCTTGGTATTTAAGGACTCATTATGTTTTCCGCAACGCGCCACCTTATTGCTGCCATGGCGCTCGGCGCGTGTTTTATCCTTCCTGCACAGGCAACATCCTCCAAACCTGGCGATATCGCAAATACCCAGGCTCGATATATCGCAACGTTTTTCCCGGGCCGCGTGACGGGATCTCCGGCTGAAATGTTATCCGCTGATTATATACGTCAGCAATTTCAGCAGATGGGCTACAGCAGTGATATTCGGACGTTTAATAGCCGTTATGTTTATACCGCCAAAAATAACCGTAAAAACTGGCATAACGTAACGGGAAGCACCGTTATTGCAGCACATGAAGGCAAAGCGCCGCAGCAGATTATTATTATGGCGCACCTCGACACCTACGCCGCACAAAGCGATGCCGATTCAGATGCCAATCTGGGTGGATTAACCCTGCAAGGGATCGACGACAACGCTGCAGGTGTTGGCGTGATGCTGGAACTGGCGGAAAAACTCAAAGACGTGCCGACGCAGTACGGCATCCGATTTATCGCCACCAGCGGCGAGGAAGAAGGCAAACTGGGCGCGGAGAACATCCTGAAGCGAATGAGCGCCGCCGAGAAGAAAAACACGCTGCTGGTTATCAACCTCGATAACCTGATTGTCGGTGATAAGCTCTATTTCAACAGCGGTAAGAAAACCCCGGAAGCGGTGCGAAAACTGACGCGCGACCGGGCACTGGCTATCGCGCATAGTCGCGGCATTGTAGCCAGCACCAATCCAGGCCTGAACAAAGACTATCCGAAGGGAACAGGATGTTGTAACGATGCGGAGGTCTTCGACGACGCGGGTATTGCTGTGCTCTCCGTTGAAGCGACCAACTGGAACCTGGGCAAGAAAGATGGCTACCAACAGCGCGCCAAAAGCGCCTCGTTCCCGTCTGGCAACAGCTGGCATGATGTGCGACTGGATAACCAGCAGCATATCGATAAAGCCTTACCGGGCCGGATAGAGCGCCGTAGCCGCGACGTAGTACGCATTATGCTGCCGCTGGTAAAAGAACTGGCGAAAGCAGGTAAATCCTGAAGAAGAAGCCCGGTAATAAGTAAACGTTACCGGGCTTTTAACAGTTAGCCTTCGTGCAGCCCGCACTCTCTTTTCAGCCCAAAAAACCGCGTCTCTTCTTCCGCCATTCCCGGCTCCCATTTGCGGGTGGTATGGGTATCGCCGACTGACAGATAGCCCTGATCCCACAGTGGATGGTACTTCAGACCATGCTTTTGCAGATACTGGTAAACCGTACGGTTGTCCCAGTCGATGATCGGCAGAACTTTAAACACACCACGCTGAATAGCCAGCACCGGTAAATGCGCACGACTGCCCGATTGCTCACGGCGCAGACCGGCAAACCAGGTCTGCGCGTCGAGCTCCTGTAGCGCCCGGTTCATCGGCTCGACTTTGTTGATGTCATTGTATTTTTCAATGCCCTCAACGCCCTGCTCCCACAGTTTGCCATAGCGCGCTTCCTGCCAGGCCGCACTTTCCTTCGCCCGGTAGACTTGCAGATTAAGCTTGAGCTTGTCCGTTAACTCGTCAATAAACTGGTAGGTTTCCGGGAACAGATAACCGGTATCGGTGAGGATCACCGGGATATCCGGGCGAACCTGATTTACCAGGTGCAGGCTCACTGCCGCCTGAATACCAAAACTTGATGACAGTACATATTCGCCAGGCAGGTTTTCCAGCGCCCACGCCACGCGATCCTCGGCGCTCAATTTTTCCAGTTGGTCGTTGGTTTGCGCCAACGCCATAACGCGTTCAACTTTCGGCAGTTCGTTCAACGCGTTGAGATCGAGTTTGGACATAAGTTCCTCACTGTTTGCCTTGCCTGATGGCGCTGCGCTTATCAGGTCTGCCGATTCAGCAGACCCGATAAGTCAATTTCACATTATTCCCAGAAATCCCGGGCAGGATCGAGCACCGGGCGAATAATGCCCGCACGCACCGTAAAGTCACCGAAGCCTTCACCCGCTTCGCGCTCTTTCGCCCAGCGCCCAATCAGTTCATCCAGCGATGCCAGAATTTCCGGCTCGGTGATGTTCTCTTTAAACATCCGGGGAATGCGAGTTCCAATACGGTTGCCCCCTAAATGGAGGTTGTAACGCCCGGGCGCTTTCCCCACCAGACCAACTTCCGCCAGCATCGCGCGGCCGCAACCGTTCGGGCAGCCAGTCACACGCATGACAATATTTTCATCACTCAGGCTGTGCTTCGCCATCAGCGTGTCGATGTTGTCGATAAACGCTGGCAGGAAGCGCTCGGCCTCCGCCATCGCCAGCGGACAGGTTGGGAACGACACGCAGGCCATCGAGTTTTCACGCTGCGGAGTGACCGCATTCATTAAGCCACTCTTCTGCGCAATCTTCTCGATCTTCGCCTTTTCACTCTCAGGAACACCTGCAATGATCAGGTTCTGGTTCGCGGTAATACGGAACTCACCTTTGTGGATCTTCGCGATCTCAAGCAGACCGGTTTTCAATGGACGGCCCGGATAATCCAGGATACGGCCGTTTTCAATAAACAGCGTCAGATGCCATTTATTGTCGATCCCTTTCACCCAGCCGATACGATCGCCGCGACCGGTGAACTCGTACGGGCGGATAGGCTCAAACTTGATCCCCGCGCGGCGCTCAACTTCAGCTTTAAAGGTCTCAACGCCTACGCGTTCCAGCGTGTATTTGGTTTTGGCGTTTTTACGATCGGTACGGTTACCCCAGTCACGCTGAGTCGTCACCACCGCTTCCGCCACGGCCAGTGTATGCTCAAGCGGCAGATAACCAAATTCGCTTGCCGTCCGGGCGTAAGTTTTCTTATTGCCATGCTCAATGGACAAACCGCCGCCCACCAGCAGGTTAAAGCCCACCAGCTTGCCGTTTTCCGCAATCGCCACGAAGTTCATGTCGTTGGCATGCAGATCGATGTCGTTCTGCGGTGGGATCACCACCGTGGTTTTAAACTTACGCGGCAGATAGGTTTGACCGAGGATCGGCTCCTCGTCAGTGGTCGCAACTTTTTCCTGATCAAGCCAGATCTCTGCATAGGCGCGGGTGCGCGGCAGCAGATGTTCGGAGATCTTTTTCGCCCACTCGTAGGCTTCGGCGTGCAGCTCAGATTCATACGGGTTGGAGGTACACAGCACGTTACGGTTCATATCGTTGGCGGTCGCCAGTGCGTCCAGGCCGACGGAGTGCAGCATCTGGTGTACCGGTTTAACGTTCTTCTTCAGAATGCCGTGAAACTGGAAGGTCTGACGGTTGGTCAGACGAATGCTGCCGTAAATAGTGTTGTCATGGGCGAACTTGTCGATCGCCTGCCACTGTTTGGTGGTGATCACTCCACCCGGCAGACGACAGCGCAGCAGCATCGCGTGACGCGGCTCCAGCTTTTGCTCGGCACGTTCAGCGCGGATATCGCGGTCGTCCTGCTGGTACATACCGTGAAAACGGATCAGCAGGAAGTTGTCGCCTTTAAACCCGCCGGTCAGGCCGTCGTTTAAATCTTCGGCAATGGTACCGCGCAGATAGTTGCTTTCCAGCTTCATACGCTCAGCGTCGGACAGTTTGCCTTCGACCACCAATGGTCCTGGATGTTTTTCGCTCATTAGTAGACATCTCGCTGATAACGGCGCTCAATGCGCAGCTCACTTAAAAATTCATCCGCCGCTTCGATATCCATACCACCGAATTCGGCAATCACTTCCAACAACGCCTGCTCAACGTCTTTCGCCATACGATTGGCGTCGCCGCAGACATAAATGTGGGCACCGTCGTTAATCCAGCGCCACAGTTCCGCGCCCTGTTGGCGCAGTTTATCTTGTACGTAGACTTTTTCTTTTTGATCGCGGGACCAGGCGAGATCGATACGGCTCAGTACGCCCTCTTTGACGTAACGCTGCCATTCCACCTGATACAGGAAATCTTCGGTAAAGTGCGGGTTACCGAAAAACAGCCAGTTTTTGCCTTCGGCTCCATCAGCCGCACGCTGCTGCATAAAGGCACGGAACGGTGCAATTCCCGTACCCGGGCCAATCATAATCACCGGCGTCTGCGGGTTTGACGGCAGGCGGAAATTGTCGTTGTGTTCAATGAACACGCGAACTTCACCTTCTTCTTCCACGCGGTCGGCGAGGAAACTGGAAGCACCACCAGCACGGGCGCGACCTTCTATCTCATAACGCACCACACCCACGGTGACGTGCACTTCGCTTTCCACTTCCGCCTGAGAAGAGGCAATGGAGTACAAACGCGGCGTCAACGGACGCAGAAGATCAACTAACGCCTGAGCATCCAGTTGCGCCGGGGAAAAGCGCACCATATCGACGATAGGCGTGGTGGCGGCATAATGCTGCAACTGTGCTTTGTCACCCACTAACGGCAGCAATGTTTCGCTGCGGGTTAAGGTGGCATAGTTCTCCACGATATTGCCGGTATTCACCGTCAGCTCGAAATGCCACTGCAACGCTTCAGCGAGCGACAAGGTTTTGCCTTCAACCGTCACCGGCTCATCACCTTTCAGCCACAGCAGTTCAACCAGTTCTTTAACCAGATCCGGGTCATTCTGATACCAGACGCCCAATGCATCGCCCGGCTGATAACGCAGGCCGGAATCGCCTAAATCAATTTCAATATGGCGTACGTCTTTTTCAGAGTCACGGCCGGTAATTTTCTGATTCACCGCAAGCGACGCCGTCAGCGGCGCTTCTTTGGTGTACGGACTGGTGTGTACTTCATTTACCGCACCGCTCGCGGCAACTTGCACAGACGGTACCGCAGGCGCACGTGCTTTCAGGACATCAACCAAACGGGCACGCCACTGCGCGGCGGCGGCCTGATATTCGACGTCGGCATCTACACGATCGAGCAGACGTTCACCGCCCAGCTCAGCCAGTTTCGCATCGAAGTCTTTTCCTGACTGACAGAAAAACTCATAGGAGGTGTCGCCAAGACCAAACACGGCAAAAGCGGTGTTATCGAGCTTTGGCGCTTTTTTCGAGAACAGGAATTTATGCAACGCCACGGCTTCTTCCGCCGGTTCACCTTCCCCTTGCGTCGACGCCACCACGATCAGCAGTTTTTCATTGGCGATTTGTTTGAATTTATAGTCGCCAGCGTTGATCAGAGTGACGTTGAGCTTCGCAGCGATCAGATCATCGCGCAGGGCTTCCGCCACACGACGCGCATTACCGGTTTGCGAGGCGGAGATAAGCGTAATGCCTGGTATTTCAGCGACAGGCGCAAGCGCCGCTGCATTGCTACCAGGCTGCTGATTCAGCACGCCCCAAAAATAGCCAGAAACCCACGCAAGCTGTGCGGGAGTGAAATCGGTCGTGGCTGCCTGAAGGCGTGCCAGTTGCTCCGGGTTTAGCGGTAGCAGAGCGGAAGGTGGGGCCTGTGTCGTCATGCGTTGTCATGTTCCAGTAAGCAAAGCGGATTTCAGCAATAAAACCCAAACTGAAGATAAGGTTAACGGCGGGGATAGTAACAATTAAAGAAGGGATAGAAATAACAAATAACCAAATGGACTAACCTGTTTTAGTTATAGTCATTAACGACAAAAACGATTTAATAACTATATGATATATAAATAGTTATTAAACATTAACAGCATAAATATGACGTTCTGATGCTTAGCGCCCTTTTAACTAATGATAAAAATTGTGCTTTACGGTACCCTACGGCGGTTTTTCGCATTCTTGAGAGTAAATAATGTCCACCACCTTGTTTAAAGATTTCACCTTCGAAGCCGCTCACCGCCTGCCGCACGTACCGGAAGGGCATAAGTGTGGCCGCCTGCATGGTCACTCATTTATGGTGCGTCTTGAAATTACCGGTGAAGTCGATCCGCATACCGGTTGGATCATGGATTTTGCTGAGTTAAAAGCCGCGTTTAAGCCGACTTACGACAGACTCGATCACTACTATTTGAACGATATTCCTGGCTTAGAAAATCCAACCAGTGAAGTGCTGGCCAAATGGATTTGGGATCAGATTAAACCTGTGGTCCCTCTGCTAAGTGCTGTAATGGTGAAAGAAACCTGCACAGCAGGCTGCGTGTACCGCGGCGAGTGATTGTAACGTCTGTGGCAACGGTCAATTTTCCTTAACTGACACTCTGTTAGGGTTATGTGCTCTGGATATCTGGAGCACAACATGTCAGACGATTTCGATATCATTATCATCGGTGCAGGGATAGCAGGCACCGCTTGTGCTTTACGTTGCGCACGCGCAGGGCTTTCAGTTCTGCTTCTTGAACGCGGCGAACTTCCCGGCAGTAAAAACCTTTCCGGTGGGCGTCTGTATACTCATGCGCTCAGCGAACTTCTCCCCCACTTCCAACACTCGGCCCCGCTTGAACGTAGAATTACCCAGGAAAATATCTCGCTATTAACGCGTGATGGCGCAACAACGTATTCCAGTTTGCAACCCGACGGTGACTCATGGAGTCTGCTGCGCGCCCGCTTCGACCCGTGGTTCGTCGCGCAGGCTGAAGCCGAAGGCGTGCAGTTGATTACCGGTGTGACGGTTGATGCGCTGCATCTTGAAGATGGCAGAGTGTGCGGCGTAATTGCCGATAATGAGACGTTGCGCGCCCGCTATGTGGTGCTGGCTGAAGGAGCGAACAGCGTGCTGGCGGAACGCTATGGCTTCCTGCCGCGCCCCTCAACCACCTCGATGGCGTTAGGGATTAAAGAGACGCTGGCGCTGGATAAATCGTTACTTGAAGAACGTTTCCGCCTGTCCAAAGACGAAGGCGCGGCAATGCTGTTCAGCGGCGATATTTGCGGTGAACTGCCCGGCGGTGCATTTCTCTATACCAATCAAGAGACGCTCTCTTTCGGTGTAGTTTGCCCGCTTTCCTCGGTGGCGCAAAGCACTACCCTTGCGTCTGAACTACTGGAGCGACTCAAGATACATCCTGCGTTGCATCCGCTGCTCAGAGGCTGCGAACCGCTGGAGTATGGCGCACATCTGGTTCCGGAAGGCGGCTTACACAGCCTGCCAGTACAATTCGCTGGAGAAGGCTGGCTGCTCGTCGGTGATGCACTACGCAGTTGTGTGAATACCGGTTTCTCCGTACGCGGCATGGATATGGCGCTGATCGGCGCTCAGGCAGCCGCGCAAACATTGATTAATGCCTGCCAGAAGCATGGGCCGCAAAACCTGTTTCCGGCCTACCATCAGGACGTCCAGCACAGCCTGCTGTGGGCAGTTTTGCAACGCTACAGGGATGTTCCTGCATTGCTGGAACGCCCCGGATGGTATCGCCAGTGGCCGGAACTGATGGAGTCTGTCTCCCGAGAGCTCTGGCATCAGGGCTACCGCCCGGTAGCGCCGCTGCGCCAGATAGTCTGGCGTCAGTTTCGTCGTCACGGCCTGCGCCATCTGGCAGGCGATATTATCAGGAGCTTACGATGTCTGTAACCCGCAACGCCTGGCGTCCCGCCGACATTTCACATATTGTACCGGCGACCAGAGTCGATAACGAAACGGCACAACGGCTGATCGCCTCCTGCCCTGCCGGGCTCTTTTCCCTCGCGGCGGAAGGCGAACTTAAAATCGACTTTCGCGGCTGCCTGGAGTGTGGTACCTGTCGACTGCTGTGCGATGAAACCACGCTGCAACAGTGGCGCTATCCCGCATCCGGGTTTGGCATCACTTACCGATTTGGCTAATTTTCAAGGATATTCTATGCCCCTGTTACACCTGCTTCGCCAGAATCCGGTGATTGCCGCCGTGAAAGACAACGCCAGCCTGCAATTAGCCATCGATTCCGAATGCCAGTTCATCTCTGTTCTGTACGGTAATATCTGCACGATCAGCAATATCGTGAAGAAAATTAAAAATGCCGGTAAATACGCCTTTATCCACGTGGATCTGCTGGAGGGGGCGTCGAATAAAGAGGTTGTTATCCAGTTTCTGAAGCTGGTCACCGAGGCGGATGGCATTATCAGTACCAAAGCATCGATGCTGAAAGCGGCGCGGGCGGAGGGCTTTTTCTGTATCCATCGCCTGTTTATCGTCGACTCGATCTCTTTTCACAACATTGATAAGCAGGTTGCACAGTCGAACCCGGACTGTATTGAGATCCTGCCAGGCTGTATGCCGAAAGTGCTGGGATGGGTGACAGAAAAAATACGCCAGCCGCTGATAGCTGGCGGGTTGGTCTGCGATGAAGAGGATGCGCGTAATGCGATGAAGGCCGGTGTGGCGGCACTTTCTACCACCAACACCGACGTCTGGACGTTAGCCAAAAAGCTGAATTAGCCCGAGATGCCGGATGGCGGCGTGAACGCCTTATCCGGCCTACAAAGCGCAGCACTACCAGACATTATTGCAGTTGTGCCAGCGTCTCCAGTACCGGCAGCCAGTCATCCACAATCCCGACGTCTGCCTGCGAAAAGACAGGCGCGCCAGCATCGCTGTTTATCGCCACCACAAACCGGCTCTGACGAACTCCGGCCATTAACGCCGCCGCACCGGAGGCTCCAGCAACAATGCAGACTTCCGGCGCAAGCAGATGGCCCGAGATACCAATCACGCGCTCAGCGTCAAAGCCACCATTCATCACCCGCGCACGGCTGTATCCCACTTCAGCGCCAAGCGCCTGACCCAGCGCGGTAATTTTATCGGCACTGACGTCACTTCTTCCCTGCCCGACCACCAGCACGTGCCCGGCCTGTAACAAAGGATGAGCAGTGACGCGCTCAATGCTTTCCACGCTCTCCAGCCAGTCTGGAGCAAGTGTAGGTACAATCCGGTATTCCGCCATCGCAGGCAGATCCTTTCCCGACGCGCTCAATTCGGGCTCGCGCGTCAGAGAAATACATAAGGGACGCGCGGTAACGTGCAATGTTGCCGTCAGCGCATTTCCCCAATGAGATTTGTTAACCAACCTCTGCTGCGCCTCCAGCGTCTGTACCTGGCAAAGACTGCCGCCATGCAGTCGCCAGGCCAGTCGCGTCGCAAGCTCATCCCCCAGCGGCCCGGCAGGAAAGATAAGGATATCGGCCGGCGTCAGCAACCACTGCGCCGCCAGCGCATCCAGCACCTGCTCTGCAACATCCGGCGGCGGCTCGAGGGTCCAGCGCTCCAGTTCCATGTTAGAAAGTCCGTTTTCTGCAATCCAGTTGGCGATTGCCGCACATTCGCCACTTTGCGTAATCAGCGCGATCTTCATGGCAGCATCCTCTTGCGCAAATAGTCGTTCCACAATAGCAGGGCTTTTTCCTGCGCCGTCGCACCGTCGATTATCATGGCGCAGCGCCGCTGCGTCGGTCGCGTCAGCTTCTGGCACTGAACGTTGGGGATTTCATCGCAGGACACGGGCTGGCGCACAATCTCCGCTTTTGCCGCGGCCAGACGCTGACGCATTCCCGGTACAGGAAGCGCCACTTCACCACATTGTCTGACTGCAATCACTGCCGGGAGCCGCACCCGGCAACGGCGGATACCGGATATCGTTCGCTGTTCGACGACAATGAAAGGTGGCTCAAGGGTAAAGCGTTCGACCTGGATGAAACAGGGCCAGTTAAGCATTTCCGCCAGCAAAAATGGTGTTTGCCCATTCTGCCCCTCGCTGCTCTGACAGCCGGTGACAATCAGTTCAGTACCGTGTCTGCCCTGCCAGTCGGCAATCTGCCGGGCAATGAACTCTGGCGCAAAGCGCAGATCCGCCGCTGTCTCCAGCAACACCGACTGCTCAAAACCTAACGCGGCAAAATAACGCAGCCAGTGAAGTGCCCTCTCATCACCAATGCTTAATGCGGTCAGGGTCATCTCACAGCCCGCACCACGCTGGGCCAATAGCTGCGCGGCAGCGGCCTGTTCATCAGCACCGATAGCGTTGCGCAATAGCGAAACATCCGGCCCGCAGGTACTCAGCGTGGCGGCCTGCCAGTCCTTTTCTGCCAGCATGCTGGCGTCGGGCTCGGGCTTAAACGCCAACAGAATGTTCATTTGTACCTCCTTGTCTTTGGTCGCCGCTTCCGGCTGCCACCAGCGGCAACGCTTTGGTCTCCGGTGCCCATAGCCAGGTCACCACGAAGCCGATCAGCAATACGCCAGCTAATAGCAGTAGCGTGACCGTCATCCCCCATTGCGCCAGAGTCCATGGCAGCAAACCGGTGCTGATTGCTGCGCCGAGTCGGCTCATAGCGGTGGCGAATCCCACCCCCAGCGAACGAATGTCGGTGGGAAAGCTTTCCGCCGGTAAAATCCCCACCAGATTACTGACCGCCGAAATCGTGGTGCTGAATAAGACAAAAAGCAGCAGCGTCCAGTGACTGCCAGGCGGTAAGCAGGCCATCACGATTAATGTCGTCGCCAGCAGCAAAAAGCTGCCGAGCAGAAAATGGCGATGGGCCAGCAGATGTGTTAATACAAGACCCAGCAGCGCGCCCACGATCAGCAGCGCATTCAGCAACAGGCTGGCAGTTAACGCGTCTTCAAGACCAATGGTTTCGGCAATCGTCGGTAGCCAGGTGTAGATAACGAACCAAGGGATAACCAGGCAAACAAAGAAGATGCTATTAAAAGCCGTGCGCCGCCAGTAGCGTGATGAGAACAGGGTTCTGATATGTTTATTCGTCTCTTTCGTTACCTCATCGCCCAGTTGTACGTGCATACCAAAACAGCGGTGCACCACGGCATGAGCTTCAGCGAACCTCCCCTGACGCATCAGCCAGCGCGGCGACTCTGGCGTTCCCCAGCGCAGCAGCGTAATCAATAGCGCAGGTAAAGCAGACGATGCCAGCAGCCAACGCCAGGCATCCGGGTTTTCGCTAATAAAATGATGGCCAGCAATACTTGCCAGTACGTAACCCACTGTCCATACCACGCTAAATGCACCGAGCAGAATCCCACGGTGTCGGCGCGGTGAAAACTCGGCCAGCAGCGTGTGCCCCACAGAGTAATCTCCGCCCAGCCCTATCCCTATCAGGATCCGCAAGCCAATCAACTGCTCGGGTGTGGTGGCAAAAAACTGAAGAAATGAGGCGACGGTGATCAGTACAAAGCTGAAGTTGAAAATTTTTTGTCGACCATAGTGATCCGAAATCCATCCCAGAATCAGGCTGCCGATAAAAAGGCCTAACAGCGCCGCGCCGCCGATCATACCAGCCATAAAAGGCGTCAGATGCATAGCGGGAGTGAGCTGAATAATGGCGTAACCGATGACACCAAGGACATAGCCATCAACAAGATGTGCGCCAAAAGTCAGCGCGGCAATACGGCAGTGAAAGCCGTTTAGCGGTAAATCATCCATTCGCACCGGTGAAGTGTTCATTTCTACCCCTTCATAGTCCGGTAAAATTACGGCTCCTCATTTGAGAAGCCGTATAAATAACTACTTCTCAATCGGGTAGATCGTGCCCGTATTCATAATTCCGTTCGGATCAAACTGCTTCTTCAGTCCTTCCAGCAAAGCCCACGCGCTGCCATGTTCCAGCTTGCTCCAGTGAACGCGATGCTTGCCAATGCCGTGGTGATGCACCATAGAACCGCCGAGGCGAATCGTCTCCTCGCAGATAATCTTGTTGAGCGGGTTATGGTACTTATCAATTTCCTCTTCAGGCTTACAGTTCACCACGTTGTAGTCATACACAAAGTACATGTTGGTACCATTGATATAACTGTGGGAGGAATGACCGCCCAGCATGGTGATATCATCCGCATGCGGGAACTCGGTACGAATACGATTGATTACGCTTTCATAGATCTCATAGATGCAGCTCCAGCAGCCTGAAACCTCAGTAGTGAAGCCCATATTACCGGTTTTCAGGATCTGCACACGTTCGGCAGCCACTTTTTCCGGCCCCCAGTTCAGGTGATTAAACCAGTTTTCAATCAGCTTACTGTCCACTCGCTGGCACTGCGGATAGCGTGCCACAACTTCCGCAATGCCTTCCCCGGTGGCTTTCGCCAGCCGCGGGTTGCCCTCAGCCATAAAAATCAGCACGCATTTGCCATCAGCAAAATGGGTGAAGTGCTGGGTGCCATCCTCGGCGTCATACAGTCGTGCAATTGAAGGACGATAGCCTTCCACCATCACTTCACGCAGAATCTCAAAGCCAACCTTCATATCGTCCAGAACGTAGCCGTAGTAGAGGTTGTTTTCCGGGGTAAACTTGAATATTTTCACTGTTACTTCAGTGATATAGCACAGTGCACCTTCGTTGCCGATAATGATGTGGCGAATGTCCGGGCCGGCTGCGCGGCGGGGGACGTTTTTGATGCGGGTGACGGTGCCGTCCGCCAGTACGGCCTCGAGGCCGACAACCATATCTTCAATTGCGCCGTAGAGCGTGGAAAATTGACCAATGCTGCGGGTTGCCACCAGGCCGCCCATCTGCGCCAGAGGTTTAGACTGCGGCGAGTGTCCGGTGGTGTAGCCCTTAGCCCGCAGCGCATTTTCCAGCACTTCCAGCGGTACACCACATTGTGCGGTCGCCTGCATATTCTCGATATCAATATTCAGGATTTGGTTCATTCCGGCGCCGTCCAGCACCACGGAATTCTCAACCACAGTTTCCAGCCCCCCTTCCGTCGCAGAGGCACCGGTACGCGGAACGCCATTGATCTTATGCTGGTTCATAAAGGCCAGCACGTTAGAAACCTGGTCGGTCGAGCCTAACTTAACAACCGCAGCCGGTAACGGCAGCGTAAAGACGCCATGGATATCAGCATATTTACGAAAGCGGTCAATACTGTTTTTCTTTAATACCGTTTCATCGGTAATTACGCGATCGGGTCCAACAATTTCTTTTAACTGGTCAACGATCGCTTCGCGAGATAAAGACATAGTCATTCCTTCCTGATAATTAACAGAATAATGAATAAAACAGAAACTATCGACAAGATTTAACGAACTAAATAACCGCCGTCGACAACCAGTAAATGACCGTTAACATAATTAGACGCCTGACTGGCGAGGAATATCGCTGCCCCCATTAAATCCTGAGTATCTCCCCAACGATTCGCCGGGATATGATCCAATACCCGCTGGTTGGTTTCCGGGTTACTGCGGGTGGCCAGCGTAATATCTGTCGCATAATATCCCGGTGCGATACCGTTAACCTGAATATTATATTGCCCCAATTCATCGCAATATGCTTTGGTAAAACCAGCCAGTGCATGTTTGGTAGCCGAATAGGCTGGTGACCACTGACCGCCAAGATAAGAGAACAAAGAGCAGATATTAATAATTTTACCGCTGTTTTGCGGAATCATAATTTTTGCAGCTTCATAGCTTAGTTCAAAGGCCGCCGTCAGGTTAACATCAATCATCGGATCCCAGTCCGCACGACCAAAGTCCAGCACCTTATTCAGCTTACAAATTCCGGCATTATTCACCAGAATATCGACGGTGCCAAAACGCTCGCAGCAGGCGGCGATAATCTTCTGCGGCGCGCCTTTTTCGGTAATATCTACCTGCATAAATTCAACTTCAACACCTTGTTTCTCAATGATTTCCTTCGTTTCGCCGTTATCTTTTACAAAGCTTGGGATAAACAGATTTGCCCCCGCTTTCGCCAGCGCCATCGCGAAAGCCTGACCGAGACCGCTGTTGCCGCCCGTAACGATCGCCGTTTTCCCTTTCAGGGAGAAAAAATTCATTGAGAATGCGTTGAGAGATTCGATTGACATAGTTAGCTCCAAATTCCTTTAGGCAAAAAAAAAGAAAGGCAACTTCCCCCGCAAGAGGGAAGTCACCTTTCTCATTATCTCTGGTAACTGGACTAAATTTTTAGCACAACCATAAATTATCTAACGTGATCAAAATCACAGATACTCGTTAATTTTGTCATGATAGCCAAAAACAAGAATCGTGATTATTCTCACACTATAATCAACCTGTCCATGTTATTTCTAAGCGCAATTACTAGAGACCTGAGAAAAGTAATCCACCTGAAAGGGCGGTTTACTTTTCTCTTTTTTTTGTCTGTTAAACATGAGAATTCAATATGCATAACAATTCATATCGCCGTTGGATAACCCTCGCAATTATTAGTTTCAGCGGCGGTGTTAGTTTTGATCTGGCTTATTTACGTTATATATATCAAATTCCCATGGCAAAATTCATGGGGTTTAGCAATACCGAAATCGGATTAATAATGAGTACCTTTGGTATTGCAGCTATTATTTTGTATGCGCCCAGCGGGGTTATTGCCGATAAGTTCTCGCATCGCAAAATGATTACTTTAGCGATGATTATTACCGGATTGCTCGGTTTGCTGATGATGACGTATCCACCGCTGTGGGTCATGCTCTGTATTCAGGTTGCATTTGCCATCACTACCATCCTGATGCTGTGGTCGGTATCCATTAAAGCCGCTTCGCTGCTGGGCGATCACAGCGAACAAGGGAAGATCATGGGCTGGATGGAAGGCCTGCGCGGTGTTGGGGTCATGTCACTGGCCGTATTTACCATGTGGGTCTTTTCTCGTTTCGCCCCCGATGACAGCAATAGCCTGAAAGCCGTGATCCTGATTTATAGCGTGGTCTACATCCTACTGGGAATTTTGTGTTGGTTCTTCGTCAGCGACGGTAACAGCCACAGCATCGCGGCGAAAGAAGAAAAGCACTCCTTCCAGCTCAGCGATATTCTCGCGGTGCTGCGCATCAGTACAACCTGGTATTGCAGCATGGTCATTTTTGGCGTCTTTACGATCTACGCCATCCTCAGCTACTCCACTAATTATCTGACCGAAATGTACGGTATGTCGCTGGTCGCGGCCAGCTACATGGGCATTGTCATCAACAAGATTTTCCGTGCCATTTGCGGGCCGTTGGGCGGCATTATTACCACCTATAGCAAGGTGAAATCGCCGACCCGCGTCATTCAGTTACTGTCTATCGTTGGCTTGCTGGCGCTTATCGCGCTGCTGGCAACCAACTCGAACCCGCAGTCCGTCGCCATGGGTATCGGCCTGATTCTGTTACTGGGATTCACCTGTTACGCCTCGCGTGGACTCTACTGGGCCTGTCCCGGCGAAGCCAGAACGCCGTCTTACATCATGGGAACCACCGTGGGGATCTGTTCAGTGATCGGTTTTCTACCCGACGTGTTTGTTTATCCGATCGTAGGCCACTGGCAGGACACGCTCCCGGCGGCACAAGCCTATCGCAACATGTGGTTAATGGGGTTGGCGGCGCTATGCCTGGTCATCCTGTTCACTTTCTTATTGTTTCGCAAAATTCGCACCGCTAACACCGCACCGGAAAAGATGACATCACAGGCCGCTGAAACAACCGGCGAGTGATGATGACAATTTAAAGGAGAAATAATCATGTCAAAGAAATACATCATTGGAATCGATGGCGGGAGCCAAAGCACTAAAGTAGTGATGTACGATCTGCAGGGGAATGTGGTCTGTGAAGGAAAAGGCCTGTTACAGCAGATGTACACCCCGGATGCTGATACGGCAGAACATCCCGACGATGATTTATGGACCTCTTTATGCTTCGCCGGAAAAGATCTGATGAATCAATTTGCAGGCCATAAAGAAGATATTGTCGGCATCGGGCTGGGTTCTATCCGCTGTTGCCGCGCGCTACTCAAAGCTGACGGCACACCTGCGGAACCGTTAATCAGCTGGCAGGACGCCCGCGTCACCCGACCTTATGAGCATACCAATCCTGATGTGGCCTGGGTTACCTCATTTTCGGGCTACCTGTCGCACCGCTTAACCGGCGAGTTTAAAGACAACATCGCCAATTACTTTGGCCAGTGGCCGGTGGATTATAAAACCTGGTCGTGGAGCGACGATGATGAGGTCATGAAGAAGTTTAACATTCCCCGCCACATGCTATTCGATGTGCAGATGCCGGGGACAATCTTAGGTCATCTTACCGAACAGGCGGCTTTCGCTACCGGTTTTCCGGCGGGTTTACCCGTTGTCTGCACCACCAGCGATAAGCCGGTCGAAGCGCTCGGCGCAGGGTTGCTGGACGATGAAACAGCGGTGATTTCGTTAGGCACCTATATCGCTCTGATGATGAACGGTAAAGCGTTGCCGAAGGATCCCGTCGCATACTGGCCGATTATGTCTTCCATTCCTGAAACGTTGCTGTATGAAGGGTATGGCATTCGTAAAGGGATGTGGACGGTCAGTTGGCTGCGGGACATGCTGGGCGAATCCTTGATTCAGGATGCCAAATCGCAGGGGCTCTCACCGGAGGATCTGCTCAACAAAAAAGCCTCAGTTGTCCCTCCGGGCTGTAACGGCCTGATGACCGTGCTCGACTGGCTGACCAACCCATGGGAGCCCTACAAACGCGGCATTATGATAGGCTTTGACTCCAGCATGGACTATGCGTGGATTTACCGCTCGATTCTGGAGAGCGTGGCGCTGACGTTAAAGAATAACTACGACAATATGTGCAATGAAATGAACCATTTCGCTAAGCACATCATCATTACCGGTGGGGGGTCAAACAGCGACCTGTTTATGCAAATCTTTGCAGATGTATTCAACCTCCCGGCCAGGCGTAACGCCATTAACGGCTGCGCGAGCCTCGGAGCGGCGATCAACACCGCGGTAGGGTTGGGTCTGTATCCTTCCTACGAGGCGGCCATCGAAAATATGGTCCGGGTCAAAGATGTGTTTATGCCAGTTGAACAAAACGCCAAACGCTATGAGGCGCTAAATAAAGGAATCTTCAGGGATTTAACTCAGTATACCGATGTGATTTTGAAAAAGTCGTATGAGGTCACTCACGGTAATCTGGATAACGTTGACGCCATTCAAAGCTGGTCAAACGCGTAATCAGTACGCCGGGCGGATGAAATCCACCCGGCAGAATTATCAGGCAATATTCAGATATTTATGGGTTTGCATCGACAGACGCCAGTTTCGCGCAATACAGGTATCAATACACAAACGCGTCGCATCTTCTTTCTGGCTGATTGGCTGTAAGGCGATGATTCGTGGTTTGTCGTCGCTCAACGTCGCCAGCAGTTCATCCAGCGCTTCAATATCGCGAACGCGACCAACCGGATGTTTGATTTCATTCGCGCGCTCCAGCGCCTGCGACAGCACATCATAACCGCCACGCATATTTACCTTCGGCGATACGGTCACCCAGGTATTCGGCGTACAGCGTACTTCGTGGGTACCACTGGTCTCAATCTGGCAGCTAAAGCCGTTCTTTTCCAGCAGGTCAGTCAGCGGCATCAGGTCATGAATGCAGGGCTCGCCGCCGGTGATCACCACATGACGGGCGGTATACCCCTGACGCGAAATGACCGCCAGCAGATCCTCACTGCTCGCCGCCCCCCATTTGTCGCTTTCTTTGGTCTTGGCCAGGATGCTGTACAGGGAGACTTCCCGATCCTCAAGCTTATCCCAGGTGTGTTTGGTATCGCACCAGGCACAGCCAACCGGGCATCCCTGTAAACGAATAAAAATGGCGGGGACGCCGGTAAAGTAACCCTCACCTTGCAGGGTCTGGAACATCTCGTTAATCGGGTACTGCATAGCGCTCTCAATATGGGGATAAACGATAATTATCGCAGATCCCCGCCAAAGTATCATGCCCCATCGATGCTTTACGAGGCGATCGCCGCGACAAAGCGTGCCGTTATCTGCTGCGGACGCGTGATAGCGCCACCAACCACCACGGTATGGGCACCTAATTCCAGGCATCGTGCGGCACGTTCCGGAGTATCGACGTTTCCTTCTGCCACGATAGGTACGCTGACCGCCGCCAATACCTCGCGTAAAAAACCGCAGTCGTTTTCCGCCAGCACATGCCCGGCAGTGTCAGCGGTATAGCCGTAGAGCGTGGTGCCCACGCAGTCAAAACCCAGACGCTCAGCTGTCACCGCTTCGTCTATGGTGGCGATATCCGCCATCAGCAGCACAGACGGGTAGCGAGCGCGGATTTGCATAACTAATTCTTCCAGCGTTTGTCCTCCTGGGCGCGGGCGCGCTGTCGCATCCAGAGCAATAATCTCCGGCTCAACGGTCATTAGCTCATCCACTTCCTTGAGGGTGGCCGTGATAAACACATCGCTACCCGGATAATCGCGCTTGATAATCCCAATCACCGGCAGGGAGACGCTCTCTTTGATCGCGCGAATGTCCACCACGCTGTTCGCACGAATACCTACAGCACCTCCCTGCGCTGCCGCCAGCGCCATACGCGACATAATAAACGGACTGTGCAGGGGCTCATTTTCCAGCGCCTGGCAGGAGACGATTAATTTACCTTTCAGGGAATCCAGTACAGTTTTCATTACGATAAGATCTCTTCGACTTCGTTTTTGATGATGGTGACATGCGGTCCATAAATCACCTGAACCCCGTTGCCGCGAATAATTACGCCACGCGCTCCGGTCGCTTTCAGCGCCGCTTCATCGACCTTGCTACTCTCTTTTACCGTCACGCGCAGACGTGTGGCGCAACAGTCCACCTCTTCCAGATTCTCTTTACCTCCCAGTCCGGCAATCACAGCCGCAGCACGCTCACTTTGCGGCAGGCCGGATTCAGTCGGTGCTGCGTTTTCACGACCAGGCGTCAACCAGTTAAAGCGGTTAATCAAATAGCGGAAGGTGAAGTAGTAAAGGAAGAACCACGGGATCCCCACCATAGGTACGTACATCCAGTTGGTTTTAGCTTCCCCCTGTAGCACACCGAAGAGGAGGAAATCGATAAGCCCCCCCGAAAAGGTTTGCCCGATGGTGATATGTAAAATATGCGCCATCATAAACGCCAGACCATCGAAGAAGGCGTGAATGACGTATAACACAGGTGCGACAAACAGGAAGGAGAACTCGATAGGCTCAGTGATCCCCGTCAGGAAAGAGGTCAGGGCCGCAGACAACAGCTGTCCGGCGACAAGCTTTCTGTTCTCTGGTTTTGCAGTATGGTACATCGCAAGACATGCGCCAAGCAGGCCAAACATCATGGTGATAAAGCGCCCGGACATAAAGCGCGAGGTGCCCGCATAGAACTGCTGCGTATTCGGATCGGCAAGTTGCGCGAAGAAAATACGCTGCGTACCTTCAACCAACTGGCCGTTGACGATTTCACTCCCGCCAAGCGCTGTGGTCCAGAACGGTAAATAAAAGATATGGTGTAACCCCAGTGGGCCAAGCATACGCAGGATGAAGCCGTACAACAGCGTACCCAGATAACCGGTCGCATCCACCAGACCACCCAGTCCAAAAATGAGTTTCTGGAAATGCGGCCAAACCACCGTCATGACCGCACCCACTACAATCGCGGCAAGGGAGCTAATAATCGGCACAAAGCGCGAACCGCTGAAGAAACCAAGGAACTGAGGCAGCGAGACTTTATTGAAACGGCTATGCAGCGCGCAGGTGACAAGCCCAATCACCACCCCACCAAATACGCCTGTTTCCAGCGTCTGAATACCCAGCGTCATCCCCTGGCCTACGGCACCGGGATTCTCGTGCGCCAGCGTTCCGTTGAGTGTCAATAAAGCGTTGATGGTGGCGTTCATCACCAGAAATGCCAGCAATGCAGCAAGCCCGGCGGTGCCTTTGTCCGTTTTCGCCAATCCTACTGCCACACCCACCGCAAAAAGTACCGACAGGTTGGCAAACACAATAGAACCTGCGCTGGTCATGATCGTGAAGATTGCCTGTAACCAGTCAACGTCCAAAAACGGATACGCCGTCAATGTGTTTGGATTCGACAGCGCACCGCCAATCCCTAACAACAGCCCCGCAGCGGGCAGTACCGCAATCGGCAGCATGAACGATTTGCCAAACCGCTGTGCCTTTTCAAACCATGCGCCCGATGAGGCGCCGCTAAACATTTGCATCATTTTTTCATCTCCCCGATTAATGATGAAAATTTTTACCATAATTAATTTTATAAATGAAAATTATCATCAAAAACCAGGAAGCCGATCATACTTTTTTAAAATGACTGGCATCTCTCCCCTGCTTTCCGCCACACTATCAGCAGAGAAACGCATTAAGGATTTTGCATGTCAGAAAATGAAAACCTGCTGCTGAGATTGCGCCAGGGCGTTGACGGATATAGCCGAACACAGCAGAAGCTGGGAGAGTTTGTGCTTAGTGATCCGGCAAAAGTTGTCTACCTGACGATTACCGAACTGGCGCGTGAAAGCGACACCAGCGAGGCGAGCGTCACACGTCTGTGCCGCACGCTTGGGTGTAAGGGTTATAACGAATTCAAAATGGCGCTGGCTCTCGATCTCCAGCAAGGACAGCCGGTAGAGCACAGCGGGGATGAAATTGACAATGTGGTCAATGAATCCGTGCAAGCGCTGCAGGACACAGCAAAATTACTCGACAGGACATTACTGGAATCCGCCGCTCTGGCTCTACATCAGGCTCAGTCGGTACAGATTTATGGCGTAGCGGCCAGCGCTATTCTGGGGGAGTATTTACATTACAAACTCCTGCGCCTCGGCAAACCCGCGCAACTGTTCAGCGACATGCACCGCGCAGCCATGAATGCCACTACGCTTAGCAAAAATACGCTCGTGGTAGCGATCTCCAGTTCAGGCTCCACGCGCGATCTGCTGCATGTCGTGAAACTGGCGCGTAAGCAAGGCGTGCGCGTACTGGCGCTAAGTAATACACCACGCAGTCCGCTGGCTTCGCTGAGCGATATTCAACTGGTCGCAGCCAAACCAGAAGGTCCGTTGAGTGCTGGTGCGCTAAACGCCAAGGTGGGTGTGATGCTGTTGGTAGAACTTCTCACCACGTCGCTGATTGCGCTGGATGAAAAGTACAGTGATGTGAGCCAGCAAACCGCCAGCGCAACACTTCCTCTACTGCTTTAAAAGCATAAAAAAACCCGCCGCAGCGGGTTTTTAAGTTAAGAGTTAAAGAACAGGATTACGCCTGACCTTTGATCTCTTTACGACCGTTGTACGGTGCTTGTTCACCCAGAGCTTCTTCGATACGAATCAGCTGGTTGTACTTAGCAACGCGGTCAGAACGGCTCATAGAACCAGTTTTGATCTGGCCTGCAGCGGTACCAACAGCCAGGTCAGCGATGGTAGCATCTTCAGTTTCGCCAGAACGGTGAGAGATGACAGCGGTGTAGCCAGCGTCTTTCGCCATTTTGATCGCAGCCAGAGTTTCGGTCAGAGAACCGATCTGGTTGAATTTGATCAGGATGGAGTTAACGATGCCTTTTTCGATGCCTTCTTTCAGGATCTTGGTGTTGGTTACGAACAGATCGTCACCAACCAGCTGGATTTTGTCGCCCAGTACTTTAGTCTGGTATGCGAAACCGTCCCAGTCAGACTCGTCCAGACCATCTTCGATGGACACGATCGGGTACTGTTTGGTCAGTTCTTCCAGGAAGTGAGTGAATTCTTCGGAGGTGAATGCTTTGTTGCCTTCGCCAGCCAGAACGTATTTACCGTCTTTGTAGAATTCAGAAGCTGCACAGTCCATCGCCAGAGTGATGTCTTTGCCCAGCTCGTAGCCAGCTGCTTTAACCGCTTCAGCGATTACAGCCAGAGCTTCAGCGTTGGAACCCAGGTTCGGCGCGTAGCCACCTTCGTCACCAACTGCAGTGTTCATACCTTTAGCTTTCAGAACTTTAGCCAGGTTGTGGAACACTTCAGAACCCATACGAACGGCTTCTTTCAGAGTCTTAGCGCCAACCGGCTGAATCATGAATTCCTGGATGTCGACGTTGTTGTCAGCGTGCTCACCACCGTTGATGATGTTCATCATCGGAACCGGCATGGAGTATTTACCCGGAGTACCGTTCAGTTCAGCGATGTGTGCATACAGCGGCAGGCCTTTAGCAGCTGCTGCTGCTTTGGCGTTCGCCAGGGACACAGCCAGGATGGCGTTTGCACCGAAGTTGGATTTGTTTTCAGTACCGTCCAGATCGATCATGATCTTGTCGATGCCAGCCTGATCTTTAGCATCTTTACCCAGCAGAGCCTGAGCAATTGGGCCGTTAACAGCTGCAACAGCTTTCAGTACGCCTTTACCCATGAAACGGGATTTGTCGCCATCGCGCAGTTCCAGTGCTTCGCGGGAACCAGTAGAAGCACCTGACGGAGCTGCTGCCATACCAACGAAACCACCTTCCAGGTGTACTTCGGCTTCAACAGTCGGGTTACCACGGGAGTCGATGATTTCACGACCGATGATTTTAACGATTTTGGACATTAGATTTTCCTCAGTACAAGTTAAACTAAAACTCCAGACAAACAATGCACCCTGATGGGTGCATTGCCGTTCTAACTTATTTACTTCTTACTTCGCCTGACGCTTCTGATGTTCACTGGCGGCTTTCACAAAGCCGGCAAACAGCGGGTGCCCATCACGTGGCGTGGAAGTAAATTCCGGGTGGAACTGACAGGCCACGAACCACGGATGATTCGGTACCTCAATGATCTCGACCAACTGATCATCACCGGAACGGCCTGCAATACGCAGACCCGCAGCTTCAATCTGTTTCAACAGCATATTGTTGACTTCGTAACGGTGGCGGTGGCGTTCAACAATTGTCGGCGCGCCGTACAGTTGACGAACCAGGCTATCGTCGCTCAACTGACACTGCTGCGCACCAAGACGCATAGTGCCGCCCAGATCGCTCTTCTCGGTACGGACTTCGACGTTGCCGTCTTCATCGCGCCATTCGGTAATCAGGGCCACCACCGGGTACTTACAGTCTGGCACAAATTCCGTGGAGTTGGCGTTGTCCATACCCACTACGTTACGTGCAAACTCAATCAACGCAACCTGCATACCCAGGCAAATGCCCAGATAAGGAATATTGTTCTCACGCGCAAAGCGCGCCGTCGCGATTTTACCTTCAACACCACGGTAGCCGAAGCCGCCAGGGATCAGGATGGCATCAAGACCTTTCAGGATCTCAACGCCACGCGTTTCGACATCTTGTGAATCGATCAGCTTGATATTGACGGTGACACGATTCTTCAGACCGCCATGCTTCAGCGCTTCGATAACTGACTTATAGGCATCCGGCAGTTCAATGTACTTGCCGACCATACCGATAGTCACTTCGCCTGCCGGATTAGCTTCTTCGTAGATAACCTGTTCCCATTCTGACAGATTAGCTTCCGGACAGTTCAAGCTGAATCGTTTACAAATATAATCGTCAAGGCCCTGAGATTTCAACAGGCCCGGGATTTTATAGATGGAATCGACATCTTTCAGAGAAATCACCGCTTTTTCCGGAACGTTACAGAACAATGCAATTTTTGCACGTTCATTAGCCGGAACTGCGCGATCGGAGCGGCAAATCAGGATATCTGGCTGAATACCGATAGAAAGCAGCTCTTTTACAGAGTGCTGAGTCGGTTTAGTTTTGACTTCACCTGCCGCCGCCATGTACGGAACCAGCGTCAGATGCATAAACAGCGTGTGCTCGCGGCCAATTTCTACGGCCATCTGGCGAATCGCTTCAAGGAACGGCAGAGATTCGATATCCCCAACGGTTCCGCCGATTTCAACCAGAACAACATCATGACCTTCACCGCCTTCCAGAACACGCTCTTTAATGGCATTCGTGATGTGCGGGATAACCTGAACGGTCGCGCCCAGGTAGTCGCCACGGCGTTCTTTACGCAGAACGTCGGAGTAGATACGACCCGTAGTGAAGTTGTTGCGGCGGCTCATTTTGGTACGAATGAAGCGCTCATAGTGACCCAGGTCCAGGTCGGTTTCAGCGCCGTCTTCGGTAACGAACACTTCCCCGTGTTGGATTGGGCTCATAGTACCTGGATCGACGTTGATGTACGGATCCAGTTTCATCATGGTTACATTGAGGCCACGGGCTTCAAGAATGGCTGCCAGGGAGGCTGCGGCAATGCCTTTTCCCAGAGAGGATACGACCCCGCCGGTCACAAAAATATAGTTCGTTGTCATGCTGGACCTGAGAAGTTAGGGTGAAACGATGGAATTACCAAGACGGGAAAGTAGTATACCCGAACATGACGAGCGCCACAAACTTTCATTATTCCTCCTCTTCACCAGGCTCACATTAACATCGGGAGTGAGAAAATAGCCCCTTTGGGGTAAATGTTTTTGACGTAAATCAAGCGCTTGTTATTTAAAAAATCACACAAATCGCCCTTGACCGACGAAATCCCTTAGAGATCAATTTCCTGCCGTTTTACCTGTTGCCAGACTTCTTCCATAGTTTCCAGATCAACACCAGTCATTTCCAGACCGCGAGCAGCCACAATTCGCTCAACCTCACGAAAACGTCGCTCAAATTTCTCGTTCGCTTTTTGCAAAGCAGTCTCTGCTTTAGTGCCTAAATGCCGGGCCATATTGACCGTGGCAAACAGCAGATCGCCCATTTCCTCCTCCAGTTTAGCCTGGTCGACAACAGCCTGCTTCGCCTCAAACATGACTTCGTCGATCTCTTCGTAAACCTTGTCGACAACCGGTCCTAATGTTTTCCAGTCGAAGCCAACATTTGAGCAGCGTTTCTGGATTTTTTGGGCGCGCATTAATGCCGGTAAACTACGGGGAATATCGTCGAGCGCGGAATGCTGTGCCTTCTCAGCACGTTCTTCGGTTTTGATTTGCTCCCAACGGGTAAGCACCTCGGTGCTGTTACTGGCAGAAACGTCAGCAAAAACATGCGGGTGGCGGCGTTCAAGCTTATCGCTTATCGCTGCGCAGATATCATCAAAGTTGAAGCGCCCTTCTTCCTGAGCTATCTGGGCGTAAAACACCACCTGGAACAGCAGATCCCCCAACTCTCCACGCAGGTCGTCGAAGTCTTCTCGCGCAATCGCGTCCAGCACTTCATAAGTCTCTTCGAGGGTGTAAGGAGCAATAGTGGCGAATGTCTGCTCTTTGTCCCACGGACAACCGTTCTCCGGGTCGCGCAGGCGCTGCATAATACCGAGCAGTCGGTTGATTTGATTCATTGGAATATCCTGAAATTTCAATACAGTAGGCCGGATAAGGCAACATCCGGCAACATAGCAATGCCTGATGGCAACGCTAACGCGTCTTATCAGGCCTAAAAGGTTATCCGGCCTACATAATGATTAATTACCGTGCAGACGACGTGCGTCGATCACATCCGGTACCTGGTTCAGCTTGCCGAGCACGCGCCCGAGCACCTGCAGGTTGTAGATTTCGATGGTCATATCAATGGTGGCAAGCTGTTGTTTGGTATCACTCCGGCTGGCAACTCCCAGCACGTTTACCTTCTCGTTGGCGAGAATCGTGGTGATATCACGTAACAAGCCACTGCGATCGTTGGCCTGGACGCGAACCACCAGCGAATACCCTGCAGAGTAACTTTCGCCCCAGACCGCATCAACAATACGTTCCGGCGCATGGGAGCGCAGCTCAGTCAGCTGTTCACAATCCGCCCGGTGCACAGAAATACCGCGTCCCTGGGTAATAAACCCGACAATCTCATCGCCTGGAATCGGCTGGCAGCAGCGAGCGATGTGGTGCATCAGGTTACCTACCCCTTCTACCACGACACGACCGTCGTCTTTACGGCGACTCTGCGGTGCGTGCGTTTTCTGCTGAAGCTGTTTCAGCGCGGCGGCATCCTGTTCGGCAGCGCTTGGCTTATTAAACTGCGCCTGCAGGAAATTCACCATCTGGTTGAGGCGGATGTCTCCTCCGCCAATCGCCGCCAGCAGTTCATCCAGCTCATTGAAACTGTAGCGCGGCAGCAGATGTTTTTCAGCTTCTTTCAGGCTGATGCCTAAATGCGCCAGTTCATCGTCGAGGATCTGGCGACCTGCAAGAATGTTCTTATCACGGTCCTGTTTACGGAACCAGGCGTGGATCTTCGAACGCCCACGGCTGGTGGTTACGTAGCCAAGGTTAGGGTTCAACCAGTCGCGGCTTGGATTTGGCTGTTTCTGGGTGATAATTTCAATTTGATCGCCCATCTGTAGTTGGTAGGTAAACGGTACGATGCGTCCACCAATTTTCGCGCCAATGCAACGATGCCCCACATCACTATGAATGTGGTAAGCAAAATCGAGCGGCGTGGAGCCTGCAGGCAGATCCACAACGTCGCCTTTCGGCGTAAAGACATACACGCGGTCATCAAAGACCTGGCTACGAACTTCATCCAGCATTTCACCGGAATCTGCCATCTCTTCCTGCCAGGCGATCAGCTTACGCAGCCATGCAATGCGATCTTCATGACCAGAGCGCGCCGCGCCTGAAGCGGTGCCCTCTTTGTACTTCCAGTGCGCCGCGACGCCCAGTTCGGCATCTTCGTGCATCTGTTTGGTACGGATCTGAATTTCAATGGTTTTCCCGCCCGGCCCCAGCACAACCGTATGGATTGACTGGTAGCCGTTGGGTTTCGGGTTCGCGACGTAGTCATCAAACTCATCCGGCAGATGGCGATAGTGAGTATGTACTATCCCGAGCGCGGCATAGCAGTCCTGTAAACGCTCTGCCACGATACGCACTGCGCGCACATCGAACAGTTCATCGAAGGCCAACTGCTTTTTCTGCATTTTGCGCCAGATGCTGTAGATATGCTTCGGACGCCCGTACACTTCAGCTTTGACGCCTTCCGTTTTCATCTCTGAGCGCAAATGACCAACGAACTCATCAATGTAATGCTCCCTGTCGATACGACGTTCATGCAGCAGCTTGGCAATGCGTTTGTATTCAGCCGGGTGCAGATAACGGAAGCAATAATCTTCCAGCTCCCATTTTAATTGCCCGATTCCCAAACGGTTGGCCAGCGGTGCATAGATATTGGTGCACTCTTTTGCCGCCAGAACGCGTTCATCTTCCGGCGCGTCTTTCACTTCACGCAGATGGGCAATCCGCTCTGCCAGCTTGATGACCACACAGCGGAAGTCATCTACCATTGCCAGCAGCATGCGGCGGACGTTATCGACCTGCTCGGAAGAAACTGAATCGGTATGCGTGGCTTTAAGCTGGCGTATCGCCGCCATATCACGCACGCCGTGGATAAGATGAACAATGGATTTGCCCACGCTCTCGCGCAGGATGTCTTCACTTACCACGTTGGCATCAGCCAGAGGGAACAGCATTGCTGCACGCAGCGTGTCGATATCCATGCTCAACATGGAGAGAATTTCTACCATCTCCACGCCACGCCACAGCAGCAGATCCGCATCCGGATGCCCCTGTGTCTGCTGGAGGCAGTACGCCCAGGTTTCGGCTAAGCGTTCACACGACTGCTGGCTGGAGATCCCCAGACTCGCGATCCATTTCTTGGGATCAAACTCACCAGCTTTATTTAAATGTGCACTTCTTACCG
Organism: Citrobacter sp. Cf132; assembly: GCF_030333885.1. NCBI lineage: Bacteria > Pseudomonadati > Pseudomonadota > Gammaproteobacteria > Enterobacterales > Enterobacteriaceae > Citrobacter > Citrobacter sp. Cf132. Next base: position 119,475 of record NZ_JAOWFA010000070.1, on the reverse strand, counting down.
CAACCATCGTCCTCTCCTTAAGGGGCATGGCCTGTCGAAGTCGACAAGCCGAACCCATTGTCTTTCACACAGCATTACAAGGCGAAATCCAATGGGTATTAAGTTCATTACAAACGCTCAAACAGGACCATTGATTCCAGGTGTCCAGTGTGCGGGAACATATCGAGCATCGCCAGCCGCCGGATGGCATATCCCGCATTGAGCAAAGCATCGCTGTCACGAGCCAGCGTTGCCGGGTTACAGGATACATAAACAACGCGCATAGGTTCTAATTTTATAATATGTTGCATCACACCAGCAGCCCCCGCACGCGCAGGATCGAGCAAAACTTTGTCGAATCCGTTTTTCGCCCACGGCTGCCGGGTAACATCTTCCTCAAGGTTCTCATGAAAGAATGTCACATTGTGTAATCCGTTATTCAGTGCATTTTCCCGACCTTTTTCAACCAGCGCCGGAACACCTTCCACGCCAACCACGCTTGCTGCCCGAGTTGCCAGCGGCAGGGTAAAATTACCCATTCCGCAGAACAGATCGAGCACGCGATCTTCAGGTTGCACATCGAGCCATTCCAGCGCACGAGCCACCATTTGTTGGTTTACCCCTTCGTTAACCTGAATAAAATCGCGCGGGCTGAAGGTTAACCGTAGTCCATTTGAGTCATACCAGGGCGATTCTTCTGATATTGATTCCAGTATCTCGCTTTGCGGGGCCAGAAACAAAGACAGCCCCAGAGAATGCGAAAAGCATTCCAGTTTTTCTTTATCCGCTGCACTTAATGGCGCCGTGTGGCGCAAAATCATCAGGGTTCCGCTCCCTGCCTGCACCAGTTCAACATGTCCAAGATGGCGTAACCCTTGAAGACTTTCCAGACACGCCCTGATGCGGGGCAATAGCACCTCAAGTTGGGGCACCAAAACAGGGCATTGTTTGACATCGATAATGTCGCTGGAGCCTGATTTGCGAAACCCCATCTGCAATTTGTGTTCTTTTGGCCGATAGTTCAGGCTCAATCGGGCACGACGACGATAGCCCCACGGCGTATCAGCTATAACATCTGACACGTCACATTTCATTAAACGCGACAACGCCGCGCTTTTACTACGCTGCTGTAACGAGATGCTGGCATGCTGCTGCTGGCAACCGCCGCATACGCCAAAATGCGGGCAACGTGGCACTTCACGCTCAGGGCTGTTGTTCAAACGTCGTTTTACTTGCGCGCGGGCGAACTGTTTTTTATCTTCGGTAATCACCACCTCGGCGCTTTCCTGGGGTAGCAATTCCGGTATAAACAACGCTTTTCCGTTATGGCGAGCGACGCCCTGACCAAAAGGATCGAGGTCATTGACGGTAACGGTTATGATCTGACGCGTCGTCACGCGTCGTTTTGCAGAGTAGAATTGCGCCATCGACGAGATATTTCTCTATTTAACAGTGTGACCCTAATTGTCCCATAACGGAACTCCATGACCAACTACAGCCTGCGCGCACGCATGATGATTCTGATCCTGGCCCCGACCGTCCTGATAGGTTTGTTGCTCAGTATCTTTTTTGTTGTGCATCGCTATAACGACTTGCAGCGTCAACTGGAAGATGCTGGTGCCAGCATCATAGAACCACTCGCGGTCTCCAGCGAATATGGCATGAACCTGCAAAACAGGGAATCCATCGGCCAGCTTATCAGCGTGCTGCATCGTCGCCATTCCGATATCGTGCGGGCAATTTCTGTTTATGACGAAAATAACCGACTGTTCGTCACCTCTAATTTTCATCTCGATCCGTCTGAAATGCAGTTGGCGACAGGTTCACCGTTTCCCCGTAAGCTGAGCGTCACCCGGCACGGGGATATCATGATCCTGCGTACCCCGATTATATCGGAAAGCTATTCACCAGATGAATCCGCCGTAAGCGATGCGAAAAACACCAAAAATATGCTGGGGTATGTGGCGCTTGAGCTGGATCTTAAGTCCGTGCGATTGCAGCAGTACAAAGAGATCTTTATCTCCAGCGTAATGATGCTGTTTTGTATTGGTATTGCGTTAATTTTTGGCTGGCGTCTGATGCGCGACGTAACCGGCCCGATTCGCAATATGGTGAATACCGTTGACCGAATACGTAGAGGACAGCTCGACAGCCGCGTGGAAGGTTTCATGCTGGGCGAGCTGGATATGCTCAAAAATGGTATCAACTCGATGGCGATGTCACTTGCGGCTTACCATGAAGAGATGCAGCACAACATCGATCAGGCCACCTCTGACCTGCGTGAAACGCTGGAGCAGATGGAAATCCAGAACGTCGAACTGGATCTGGCGAAGAAACGCGCCCAGGAAGCGGCGCGTATTAAGTCTGAGTTTCTGGCTAACATGTCGCACGAACTGCGAACACCGCTGAATGGCGTGATTGGCTTCACCCGTCTTACGCTAAAAACCGAGCTCAACACCACGCAGCGCGATCACCTGAATACCATTGAACGCTCGGCTAACAATCTGCTGGCTATCATCAATGATGTACTCGACTTCTCCAAACTTGAGGCGGGCAAGCTGATTCTGGAAAGCATTCCCTTCCCGCTGCGCAGCACGCTGGATGACGTCGTTACGCTGTTAGCGCATTCATCCCATGATAAAGGGCTTGAGCTGACGCTAAATATTAAGAATGACGTGCCGGACAACGTCATCGGCGATCCGCTGCGCTTACAGCAGGTAATCACTAATCTGGTTGGCAATGCCATCAAATTTACCGAAGGCGGCAATATCGACATTCTGGTCGAGAAGCGCGCCCTTAGTAACACGAAAGTGCAGATTGAAGTACAAATCCGCGATACCGGAATTGGTATTCCTGAGCGCGATCAGTCACGCTTGTTCCAGGCCTTCCGCCAGGCGGATGCCAGTATTTCCCGCCGCCACGGCGGTACCGGGCTGGGCCTGGTCATTACGCAAAAACTGGTCAACGAAATGGGCGGGGATATCTCCTTCCATAGTCAACCGAACCGGGGTTCCACGTTCTGGTTCCATATCAGCCTCGATCTTAACCCTAACGTTCTCGTTGACCGCTCAACCACGCTCTGCCTGGCCGGTAAACGACTGGCCTACGTCGAACCGAACGCCACTGCCGCACAGTGCACGTTAGATATCTTGAGCGAAACGCCGTTGGAGGTGATTTACAGCCCTTCATTCTCTGGGCTGCCGAAGGATCACTACGATATTCTGCTGCTCGGCATTCCGGTCACTTTACGCGAACCGCTCACCATGCAGCATGAGCGGCTGGCAAACGCTGCGGCGATGACCGACTTTTTGTTACTGGCCCTGCCTTGCCATGCGCAGATTAACGCCGAGAAGTTAAAACAGGGCGGCGCGGCGGCATGTCTGTTGAAACCTCTCACCTCAACTCGCTTACTGCCTGCGCTGACAGAGTATTGTCAGGTGAATCACAGCGCGGATCCGCTGCTGTTAGACGATAGCAAAATCGCGATGACCGTTATGGCGGTAGACGACAACCCGGCGAACCTCAAGCTGATTGGCGCACTGTTGGAAGATAAGGTGCAGCACGTCGTGCTCTGCGACAGTGGGCATCAAGCGGTGGATCGCGCCAGACAAATGCAATTTGATCTGATCCTAATGGATATTCAGATGCCAGACATGGACGGCATTCGCGCTTGTGAGCTAATCCACCAGCTTCCTCATCAACAGCAGACACCGGTCATTGCGGTCACCGCACACGCCATGGCCGGGCAGAAAGAGAAGCTGCTCAGCGCCGGGATGAACGATTACCTGGCGAAGCCTATCGAGGAAGATAAGCTGCATAATCTGCTGTTACGCTACAAACCCGGCGCAAGCACAGCGCTTAGGGCGATCGCCGTTGAACCCGTTGAGCCGGTCGTCAATCCGAATACAACGCTCGACTGGCAACTGGCATTAAGGCAAGCTGCGGGTAAGAACGATTTGGCGCGGGATATGCTGCAAATGCTGCTCGATTTTCTGCCCGAAGTACGTAACAAAATTGAAGAACAGCTGGTCGGTGAAAACCCTGAAGGGCTGGTGGATATGATCCACAAGCTGCACGGCAGCTGCGGTTATAGCGGCGTTCCCCGCATGAAAAACCTGTGTCAGCTTATTGAGCAGCAATTACGTAGCGGGACCAAGGAAGAAGAGCTGGAGCCTGAGTTTTTAGAGCTTCTGGATGAAATGGACAACGTTGCGCGCGAAGCGAAGAAGTTGTTGGGGTAATATTCGCAGGAAGGCGGCGTGACCGCCTTATCCAACCTACAACTCAGCGTAATTGCTGCCCGGCTTTAAGCGTTGCGGCCACGTTTCGCGCCGTCATTCGTACGTTGTCGCTCGCGTTCTTTAGCGCCTCATCCAGGGTACAGATGGTATAGATGACACTGAAAACCGCATCCAGCCCATGCTCGTGGACCACACCGACATCCGCCGTCAGGCTACCGGCAATGCCGATAACCGGTTTGTTGTAACGCTTTGCGACCTTCGCCACGCCAACCGGAACCTTACCGTGAATGGTCTGACTATCAATGCGCCCTTCACCCGTTACCACTAAATCCGCATCCGCAACGCAGGCGTCAAGGTGCAACGCATCCGTTACTATCTCAATACCGCAGCGCAACTGTGCGCCGCAAAACGCATATAGCGCCGCCCCCATACCACCAGCGGCGCCACCGCCGGCCAGATCCAGCACGTTGACGTCCAGATCGCGGACAATGAGTTGCGCATAGTGCGTGAGTGCCCGATCCAGGCGGGAAATCATCTCCGGCGTCGCCCCTTTTTGCGGGCCAAAAACCGCAGAAGCGCCCTCTTCACCGGTCAACGGATTAGTCACGTCGCAAGCCACTTCAATACGACACGCAGCAAGTCGCTGGTCTAACTGAGAAATATCAATCCGAGCGAGCGATTCGAGGCCAGCCCCGCCATGGGCAATATCGTTATTTTGCGTATCCAGCAATTTTGCTCCCAGCGCTTGCACCATCCCGGCACCGCCATCATTGGTGGCACTTCCGCCAATTCCAATGATGATATGCTCAACGCCAGCGTCCAACGCATGACGGATTAACTCCCCGGTTCCCCAGGATGTCGTTTTCAGCGGATCGCGTAACCCCGCAGGAACCTGTTCCAGTCCGCTGGCGGCCGCCATTTCGATAAACGCCGAGCGCTCATCACCGGATAAACCATAAAATGCCTGAATTGTGTTGCCCAAAGGGCCGGTAACATCAACATGCACAAGGTGACCTTGCGTTGCGGCAACCATCGCTTCGACCGTTCCTTCACCGCCATCTGCAACCGGAATCTTCACGTAATCCGCATCAGGCCAGATCTCACGAAACCCCTGCTCAATAGCCGTTGCCACTTCAAGCGCACTCAAACTTTCCTTATAGGAATCCGGTGCGATTACTATTTTCATAAAGCATCCTTACGCATGTTGACTGTGTTAAGCATATACCAGGATAAAAACCGCCCCTCAATGGGAGCGGTCCCAGCCCACTTAGCGTACCATGCACGGACGCTTATTATCAAACGTCCAGTTCGGGATCAGATACTGCATTCCCATCGCATCATCACGCGCCCCCAGTCCATGTTGCTGGTACAGCTCATGCGCTTTCATGACCTGATCCATATCCAGCTCCACGCCCAGACCCGGTTTTGCCGGAACCTGCACCATGCCGCCTTTGATTTCAAATGGCTCTTTGGTCAGGCGTTGATTGCCTTCCTGCCAGATCCAGTGGGTGTCAATCGCGGTAATTTTGCCCGGAGCCGCTGCCGCGACATGCGTAAACATCGCCAGCGAAATATCAAAGTGGTTGTTAGAGTGCGATCCCCAGGTCAACCCAAACTCATGGCACATTTGCGCCACGCGGACAGAACCCTGCATGGTCCAGAAGTGCGGGTCCGCCAGTGGGATATCCACGGACTGCAGCGACAGCGTATGCCCCATCTGACGCCAGTCGGTAGCGATCATGTTGGTGGCGGTCGGCAGACCGGTAGCGCGGCGGAATTCCGCCATCACTTCACGACCAGAGAAGCCCTGCTCGGCGCCGCACGGATCTTCCGCATAGGCCAGAGAACCCTTCAGATATTTGCCGATCTTAATCGCTTCATTTAGCGACCACGCGCCGTTCGGATCCAGCGTGACGCGGGCCTGCGGGAAACGCTTCGCCAGCGCAACGATAGATTCTGCTTCCTCTTCCCCGGCCAGCACGCCGCCTTTCAGTTTAAAGTCGTTGAAACCATACTTCTCATACGCAGCTTCCGCCAGGCGCACTACCGCATCCGGGGTCATCGCCTCTTCATGACGCAGACGATACCAGTCGCATTTCTCATCCGGCTGACTCTGGTACGGCAGCGGCGTTGCCTTACGGTTACCTACGAAGAACAGATAACCCAGCATTTCTACTTCGCTACGCTGCTGACCATCGCCCAGCAAGGAAGCCACGTTCACGCCCAGATGCTGGCCGAGCAAATCCAACATGGCCGCTTCGATCCCAGTAACCACATGAATGGTGGTACGTAAATCAAAGGTCTGCAAACCGCGACCGCCCGCATCACGATCGGCAAAAGTATTGCGTACCGCATTCAGCACGTTTTTGTATTCACCTAACGTTTTGCCTACCACCAGCGGGATCGCATCTTCCAGCGTTTTACGGATTTTTTCTCCGCCGGGAATTTCACCCACGCCGGTATGACCGGAGTTATCTTTAATAATCACAATATTGCGCGTGAAGAATGGAGCATGTGCGCCGCTCAGGTTCATCAGCATACTGTCATGACCCGCAACCGGAATAACCTGCATAGAGGTAACCAATGGGGTAGAAAATTGTGCGCTCATAATTAAGTCCTTATTCAAAATTAGTGGCGGCCGAAAACGGGACGTTTACGGTCAAAAGTCCATCCGGGGATCAGATACTGCATTGGGCCTGCGTCATTACGCGCGCCGCTGGGCAGTCTCTTGTAGGCTTCATGAGCCTTGTTAATCTGATCCCAGTCCAGCTCTACGCCCAGTCCAGGCGCGTCAGGAACAGCAATTTTCCCGTTCTTAATCTCCAGCGGATTTTTGGTCAGGCGGCAATCGCCCTCCTGCCAGATCCAGTGGGTGTCGATAGCCGTCGGGTTGCCAGGCGCTGCGGCGCCAACATGGGTGAACATCGCCAGCGAAATATCAAAATGATTATTAGAATGGCAGCCCCAGGTCAGCCCCCAGTCATCGCATAACTGTGCCACGCGCACCGCGCCGGAAAGGGTCCAGAAGTGCGGATCGGCCAGCGGAATATCGACTGAGTTCAGCATCACCGCATGGCCCATCTCACGCCAGTTGGTGGCGATCATGTTGGTTGCCACCGGTAAGCCTGTGGCACGGCGGAACTCGGCCATCACTTCGCGGCCAGAAAAACCCTGTTCAGCGCCGCATGGATCTTCGGCGTAGGTCAGAACATCGTTCAGCCCTTTACACAGGGAGATGGCTTCATCCAGCAACCAGGCACCATTGGGATCAACCGTAATACGCGCATCCGGGAAGCATTTTTTCAGCGCACGAGCGGTGTCGATTTCCTGCTCGCCAGGCAGTACACCACCTTTGAGTTTGAAATCTTTAAAGCCGTAGCGATCCTGCGAAGCCTGAGCCAGACGTACCACCGCCTCACTGTTCATCGCTTGCTGGTGACGCAGGTGATACCACTCATGGTTTCCCGGCGTGCTTTCCAGATACGGTAAATCGGTCTTTGTGCGATCGCCCACGTAGAACAGATAGCCGAGTACGGTGACCGCATCGCGCTGCTTGCCCGGCCCTAACAGTTCACAAACCGGCACGTTCAGCGCCTTGCCCAGCAGGTCGAGCAGCGCCGCTTCCAGCGCCGCTACCGCATTTACCCGTAGCTCAAACGTCCAGGCGCCTTTGCCGAAGGTGTCAAAATCAGCGGCCTGGTTGCCTTTATGCACCTGCTGTACCACCTTATTCAGGCGCGCAACCTCCTGACCCAATACCATCGGGATAGCGTCAACCAGCGTCTGATAAATCACTTCGCCGCCCGGCGCTTCACCGACGCCGGTATTGCCGGCGTTATCGGTAAGAACCACAATATTGCGGGTGAAATATGCATTGTGCGCACCGCCAATATTGAGCAGCATGCTGTCATGACCGGCCACCGGGATGACCTTCATATCGGTAATAACGGGACTCGATTGTGTTGTCATCATCATTGTCCTGCGACAGGTTTCAGTTCGATACGTTTAATATCACCCACCAGTACCAGATAGCTCACCACCGCAATCAACGCATGCACCCCGACGTAAATCAACGCGCCGTTAAACGAGCCGGTGGTCCCTACGATGTAGCCGATAGCAATTGGCGTGACGATGCCGGAGATGTTGCCAAACATGTTGAACAAACCGCCGCTCAGACCGCTGATCTCTTTAGGTGCAGTATCAGCCATCACCGCCCATCCCAACGCACCGATACCTTTGCCGAAGAAGGCCAGCGCCATAAAGCCGATGATCATCCACTCCACGTTGACGTAGTTACAGAACACCATCACCATCGACAGCAGCATGCCGAGTACGATTGGCGTTTTACGGGCGATATTTAGCGAACCGGTACGGCGCATCAGCCAGTCGGAAATAATGCCGCCGAGCACGCCGCCGGCGAATCCGCAAATGGCCGGGACCGAAGCGACAAAACCTGCTTTCAAAATCGACATACCGCGAGCCTGCACCAGATAAACCGGGAACCAGGTGATAAAGAAGTAGGTCAGCGCATTAATGCAGTATTGCCCGATGTAAATACCGATCATCATCCGTGAGCCCAGCAGCTGTTTGATTTGCCCCCACTTCACGCTGAACGGCACTTTAGCTTTGGCGGCCGCCTGATCCATATTGATCAGCGCCCCGCCTTCAGCAATGTACTCCAGCTCTTTTTGGTTTACGCCCGGGTGCTGGTTTGGTTCATGAATCACCTTCAGCCAGATAAAGCTGATAACAATCCCGAGGCCGCCCATAAAGAAGAACACATGCGACCAGCCCACTTCGTGGGTCAGCCACCCCATGATTGGCGCAAAAATAACGGTGGCAAAGTACTGCGCAGAGTTAAAGATTGCGACCGCCGTGCCCCTCTCCTGTGCCGGGAACCATGCCGCAACTATACGACTATTGCCGGGGAAGGAAGGAGCTTCAGCTAAACCGACAAGGAATCGCAACGTAAACAGCGCAACGATAATGCCGAAGCCGCTAAAGATATCGACGAAGCCCTGCAGCAGGGTAAACATGGACCAAATAAAGATGGACCAGAAATAAACACGTTTTGAACCGAAGCGGTCGAGCAACCAGCCGCCAGGGATCTGGCCGATAACATAGGCCCATGAGAAAGCGGAGAATACATAACCCATCCCTACCGCATCCAGACCAATGTCTTTGGCCATCTCCGAACCGGCAATGGATAAGGTGGCGCGATCGCCGTAGTTGAAGGATGTGACGATAAACAACATCACCACTATCCAGTAGCGAGCGTTAGTGCGTTTTTCCGCGCTGCTCGCCGCCTGACTTAATGAACTCATTGTTGCACTCCTGAATCTTGGCTGTCGCCAGTTCATTCTGTACAGCACCTGTAGGGTGATCAGAATGAGAGGTTAGTGTGTGGCAGTTTTGGTACAGCTCAGGGCCGTTTTATTCTGACTCGCTGCCTTTTCGGGAACTGACGGGAAAAGTATATGAAGGAGTGCCACTTACCCTCACCGTGCAAAAACACAACATTGCGAGAGGTGAATGAGGTTGTTTATGGCATAAGCCTAATGGAATGGAAGATGCTTCACGAAATTGGCGTTTGGTGGGCGTTTTGTTGCCGCGTGGCGGCAATATCTAACCGGCGGTACCCATCTGGGTTTAAGGCGCTACTGCTTATGATGACTAACAGTTTGGGAAGCTGATCTCTTAGATTGCGCGCCAACTCCTAACGTGAACTCAAATTTTTTTAGTGGGTTATCACCTGCCACTACTTATGATGAGATTGTTGTTCAGGAATATGGAGCATTGAAATAAAAAAGGACTCTAGTTTATTCGAGCCACTATTAACATTCAGTTTCTCAGAAAAAATAATAAAGGATCGCCAAAAAAGCCAGAACAATAAATTCAACAAACCAGAACGCCGCTTCAACTTTAAACCCCGTGGTTAACTCTTTGGGTAAGGAACGAATAAAATGATATGCCTCAATACTCATATCATTATTAAAAACCCTATTATAGGGAAAAATCAGACTAGACATAATGAAATCTATCTTTGCAAAGTAGATACCGGGAGTACCAATTAAACTTGCTGTTCTCGCCAAACTTGCAGTGATAGGAAGACGACCAAGTTTGCCCTCGTATAATATTACTATTTTTTTATACTTCTCATCATTTATCACATAAGACATAAGTATTAAAATCAACGTTATAATAACCAGCATTATGCCAAGGCTAATATTAATGACATCTAGATTATCTGTTAAAAACTTTTTCATATATTAGAATACCTGCTGCTTCATTAAATGAATCTGGGTCATATAGTTTGAATTCTGAATTATCAAGTTCGTCATTCACTAATCCACCAAACCTATCACCTAGTTTCTCACCCACTTTTTCAAAATATATACCTCCTGCAATACTTGAAGCAATGCCACTTACCAGACATACACTTGCGCCAATACCTCCAGCTTCTGATGTAATCAATCCCAAAACCCATGTACAAGCGGCTCTTCCCATAATTCCCCTGGCAGCTCCGCCAGCAATACTTGCTGTTTGTTTGAGGCCGAATTTACTGTACTCCGTTATTGCTGCCTTTCTACATTCGCTTTCACGTCCTTTTGCGCAAGCCTCATAAACGTTAGTGGTATAACTCGTAAAATCAAGACCAATACCTATATAGCCTGTTGTTCTCATTATTTTTATCAGTTTCGCTGATGTTTCTATGTAGCTTGCATACCCCTCAATATCCTTTACACCTGTTTGATCCCACTTATGCATAATCGATTTGGTTGATAAACCTAATGCCTTCTTTTATCTCACTTATTCATCTCATTAATTCATTCACAAAATCCAGTTTTTTGAGCCTGTTTTTTATTAAAACATGATAACTGGGTTATTTGTTTGTGCTTTTGATCTCATAAATGATAAAAAACCAGAATTTAATTTTTATAAATTAGTGTTACAAATAAGACCATGCAATTATATTTATAATACAGATAAATTAAAGCAAATTTTCCTTATTGATCACTTCATGTCCATCATTTGTTACAGGTCCGTACAAGCAAAACACCACCAGGCGAGAGATTATTTAAGCAAGGTTCCCTAGTTTATACCGAAGTCGCCAAAGACATTGACGAAGCCCTGCAGTAGGGTAGATCATAGCCAGATAATGTGTAGCAGTTTTGGTACACCTGGATTGTTGATTAAATACATGGCGAATTGAAATAAAAGTAAAGAAGGAACTCTACAAGAATCCCTTCTTTATTTTTACACTATATTCTCCATGAAAATCAAGCAAGATATTAAGATAATCAATATGAACCAAACAACCGCTTCCACCCTAAATCCTGTAATCAGATAACCAGGTAAACTCCGGATAAAATTATACCCTTCGACACTCATATCATTATTTGTAATGCGATTATATGGAAATATGAGGCTACCCATTACAAACCCAATTTTCGCATGATATGCAGCCGGCGAACTAATTAAACTTGCCCCCTTTGCCATACGTGCTGTTTGCGGTAGACGATCAAATTTCTTCTCATATAATTTTACTATTTGTTCATAATTGCATTTATTAATCACATATGAAATAAAAATCAAGATAACAAATCCAAACATAATAGCTATTATTAATAAAAATTTTAAATCATGGTAATTTTCTATCAAAAAGTTTTTCATAAATTAATAGACCTGATTCTTCATTAAACGTATCGGGATAATGGGTTAATTTATCTGGATTATTTTCAATAACATCATTAATAGCTTCTCCTAAGAATCCCCCCCATCCTTCACCTTCTTTCTCGGCTACTTTTCCCGCTACAATTCCTGTACTGATTCCAGTTGCCAGGCACAACCCCGCTCCAACTGCACCAATCTCTGATGTGAGAAGACCCAAAGCCCACATGCAAACTGCTCTTGCTGCTGGTCCAGCGACACCTCCCACAGTAATACCCACTGCTTGTTTACCACCAAATTTACTGTACTCCGTTATCGCTGCCTTTCTACATTCGCTTTCACGTCCTTTTGCGCAAGCCTCATAAACGTTAGTGGTATAACTCGTAAAATCAAGACCAATACCTATATAGCCTGTTGTTCTCATTATTTTTATCAGTTTCGCTGATGTTTCTATGTAGCTTGCATACCCCTCAATATCCTTTACACCTGTTTGATCCCACTTATGCATAATCGATTTGGTTGATAAACCTAATGCCTGCTTTATATCTTCATATTGTTTTAAATTTAGCCGTTCTTTTGAGAATTTATTCAAAATACCGTCTAATTTTTTAAATAGCCGTTCTCGTTGACCAAAAAACTCCTCTCCAGAAATACGACCAGAATTACTACTATATGTTTTCTTATAAAGCTCCTGTATTTCATTGAGTGTTTTATTTATTTCTTCATAATATCCACCACCAGCATCCTTTATGTAACCTAAGATATCCCCACTTTGTCCTAAAGCATCACTGTATAGTTGTGAAGAAAAAATATCCACGGAAGCTCTGTTTTCGTGTAACACACGGGCTTCTGGCAGTGTTAATGGTGCAAGCGCTTTATCAATTCTATCACGCGCTTTTTGCAATGTTTCAATCTGTTGCTGATCTTGCTTTTCAGGATCAACTACAAGCAGAATTGAACCCGGTTGTTTTTTTATATCTGGATTGAGCTTGTGATATAACTCACGTGTACCATCCGGAGGATTAATAAAAAACCTGGATTCGAAAGATGACGGTGTGGCCTCATAGGGCAGTACGCAAAATCCCGCATCTACAGGTTCACGGGACGATTTATCCTCTTCAACCGGACATGAAGGCCCTGGTATTACGGTAAGAGGTTTTAGTGTGGGTGCAATATAACCTGGTGCGCCATACTCAATCTTTTGAGTAGGTCTGGGTTTTCTCCCCTGCTCCCTGTCGAGCGTTTCCTGATAAGCTCTCCTTACGCTCTCTTCGAAGATGCTGTCGAATATATCGGGCATAAATGGTTCATAAACTAACTCTCCGTCCTCATCAAAATAAAAAGGATTTCTGTCCCAGGACCAATGCTCACCACAATCAATCGCTATTATCCCGCCCACATATAATTTGTGTTGTATCTCATCATAAATGGGATTACATCTACCAATGGGGGGTCTTTCATACGCAACGGAAGAATATCGGTTTACATTCCATTTTCTCTGTGGCAGGCCAACTATAGCTGAGCGCTGATTTTTATTATCATCAAGTTCATAATATATCCTTGCTAACCTAAGACCTTCTTTAGGTGACACTATTTTTTCAAAGACCTCTAATCTGGCACTTTGGCTAAAATCCCGAGTGTTATATAAAGTAAACAAGTTCCCCTCCTTAGCTTAATAATTTCCGTTATTATCATTTTATCTCATTTATTCATCTCATTAATTCATTCATAACTCTCAGTTGTTTGAGTCTGCTTTTTATTAAAACATGATGACTGGGTTACTTGTTTGTGCTTTTGATCTCATAAATAATAAAAAACCCGAATTTAATTTATATAAATTCGGGTTACAAATAAAACCATGCGATTGTATTTATAATACAGATAAATTAAAGCAATTTTTCCTTATTTATAATCAGATTGTTCTCTCCATGTCCATCATTTGTTACAGGCCCGTGCTAGCAAATCGCCGCCGGGCGAGAGATTATTTGAGCAAGGTTCCCCAGTTTTCTACCCAGGGGTTGGATTCGCTTTCTGGTTCAGGATGTTCGCTGGCGTCAATCAGCAACATTTCACCCACGCGCTGTGCGCTTTGCTCCTGTAACAGCGCATCAAACTGTTTGCCACCATTGCAGAAATTAACGTAGCTGCTGTCGCCCAGCGCAATTACCCCATAATGCAGATTTGGCTGGAAACCGAGATTATCTTTGATCCCCTGAAACAGCGGCACAATGCTATCGGGCAGATCGCCCTGCCCGGTCGTTGAGGTCACCACCAGCACATATTTATCCTGATATGCCTGCCAGTCGCTGAGCTCCGGATCTTCAAACACCGTGGCTTTATGACCCTGTGCCGTCAAAATGGCCTCGGCCTCTTCAGCAACCAGCAGTGCGTTTCCGTACATCGTGCCGACAAAAATTCCAATTTCCGCCATAACCGTAATCTCCTGGGACTTAAGAATCTATCTGCTCATCCTGACCTGACCGCTCGACGAACTCAACCCTTTCATTCTCAGGGAGAAGTCCACGCCAGCCAAATTGTGACAATGCCTGCATCCAGACGTCATCCAGCCCGGCGCGAATAACCAGCGGCTCACCGGTGAATGGATGCGTCAGCGCAAGCTGGCTGGCATGCAGCATCAACCGCTGACAGCCAAAATGCTCTGCGGCGCTGCGGTTTTGCCGTAAATCACCGTGCTTGCTGTCGCCAATTATCGGATGGCGTAAGTGGGCCAGATGGCGCCTGAGCTGGTGTTTCCGACCGGTTTTAGGATCCAGCTCCACCAGCCCGTAACGGGTGGTCGGATAACGTCCGGTCGCTACCGGCATTTCTACCGTTGCCAGGCCGCGATAATGGGTGACGGCAGGCTGCGGGCCTTTATCATCGCGGGCAAACTTATCGGCAATCTTATCCAGCTCTTCGACCAACGGGTAATCCAGCACGGTATCATCCATCAGCCAGCCACGCACAATCGCATGATAGCGTTTCTGAATTTGATGATGTTCAAACTGCTGAGACAACAAACGCCCGGCTTCGCTGGACAGTCCCATCAGCAGCACACCGGAGGTTGGTCTGTCGAGTCGATGGGCGGTAAAAACGTGCTGACCAATTTGGTCTCGCACCGTTTGCATCACCACCACTTTCTCATCCCGGTCGAGCCAACTGCGGTGAACCAACCAGCCCGAAGGTTTATTGACGGCAACCAGCCATTCGTCCTGATAAAGAATTTCCAGCATCAGGCGTTATCACTGGTAAACAGCGCATCCAGCTCCTGCAATGCCGCCAGGAGAATGTCGCGTTGCGGATGATCGGCTGCTAGCGCCATTTCGTAATACGGTGCAACGGCAAAAGCCTGCGGAAGCGGCTGCGCGTTATCGAGTAGCGTATGCATGCGGGGAATCAACACCCACTGCAGCCACTCGACCGGCTCCATGGTATCCATACAAAAAGGCTGCGTACTGGTAAACAGATGCTCTGCTGGCTCATCCATCCGCCAGTGATTATGTTCACGCAGTAGCGCTTCAAGTGCGTGTAACTGCTGGCGCACACGGTCATGAGTCGTCATGAAATAAACCTCAATGATGAAAAATCTGGCGCGAAGAATAGCACTAGTGGAAGGAAATAAAAAAAGGGAGCACTGTAAAAAAAACAGTGCTCCCGGTTCGTTTCGCAGCATTCCAGCTACTTTTAGTGCTCCCTGCTCATCCGTGACAACTTTTCCTGTGGTCTTGCGACCT
Source organism: Citrobacter sp. Cf132 (assembly GCF_030333885.1). NCBI lineage: Bacteria > Pseudomonadati > Pseudomonadota > Gammaproteobacteria > Enterobacterales > Enterobacteriaceae > Citrobacter > Citrobacter sp. Cf132. The sequence continues at coordinate 103,850 of NZ_JAOWFA010000070.1, read as the reverse complement.
TGTTCATCCTGAACTTTTGCATCCTGCTCACATCACCCCGATGTGAAAACTTCATCCTGAAGTATCCTGGCCATCCTGACCCGCCGAACATCCTGACCGGCTCTCATTCTCCGTCCTGGAGGTGTCCTTTAACGCATCCAGCGTCTTCCTCTTTGCTTCGTCCTGAAGCCTGTCCTTGCAACACCATCCTGGTGTGTCCAGGTGAAGAGCCATCATCCTGATGTTCTCTTCGTTGTGCGACTCCTTGTCGACAGATATAGAATCGCCTGTTTCGCTTTGTCTTACAAGATGCTTACAGGCTTACCCTTACGATTATTTTCGTATGAAAGTTGACAATAAAAGACTAACCAATTGAATAATAATAAATTATTATTTTATTAATTCATTAAGTCTTTACTTATCACCTGGCAATGTCCTACAGGGTTTGTAAGAGATCTCTCACAAGATTCAGGGCAAACAGGATTACAGAACTGGCTTAAGTTGAGTGAGGAATTCCGCAAGTGAGGCCGCCAGCACCGTTCGTTTACGGGTTCCCAGCGTTTCTTTGCACACTTCACCGGACAGATTGCACACCGAAATGACGTCAAGCTCATTATCTTGTGTGGCAATAAAAAGCGTAGGCGAAAGCTTAAGTCGCTTTTGCGTAACCAAGTGACCAATCAGGTTTTCCTGAACGCGCCTGAAGTCATCTTCACTCCAGGTCTGCAGCAGCGTCAGCTTTTCATCCGCAAACTGCGCGTGCATATCCCCGGCAAACTGGGTGGTGTAAAAAGCGTGAACGGCAGGTTGTATCACAATATCAAATGCCCGTTCAACCGCATTGAGGTTTTTTTCGCCGACAAAAGGTTGAGGCTGCCAAAATACCGCATCGTCTGTGGAAGAAATGATGCACGGAGAAGGTACGCCATACAGCTCTTCACTGAGTGGCCAACTGTTGTTTTTTTCATGCCATGCGTCGCAATAACGCGTCGTAAAGGCTACCAACGCCTGCGCTGTCAATTCGTCCACTGATTTCTCTCTTCACAAAAGCCAGGATACACTTGTCGCATAGTGTATCTGGTTTATGACGGTGAAACATGTCCTCTTATGAAAATCATCAGGCGCTTGACGGCCTGACTCTAGGTAAATCAACGGATTACCGAGACAATTACGATGCAAGTCTGTTGCAGGGTGTTCCGCGCAGCCTGAACCGCGATCCGCTGGATTTAAAGGCCGATACCCTGCCTTTTCACGGTGCAGATATCTGGACGCTGTATGAACTGTCGTGGCTGAATACCAACGGCTTACCGCAGGTCGCAGTCGGTCACGTGGAACTGGATTACACCAGCGTAAATCTGATTGAATCGAAAAGCTTTAAGCTTTACCTGAACAGTTTTAATCAGACGCGTTTTGATTCCTGGGATGCGGTACGTCAGACACTGGAAAACGATCTTCGCGCCTGCGCTCAGGGCGATGTCAGCGTGGCGCTGTACCGCCTTGACGAACTGGAAGGGCAGCCGATAGCCCACTTTAACGGCACCTGTATCGACAATCAGGATATCGTCATCGATAACTACCAGTTCAGCACTGCGTATCTGGAAAATGCCGTGAGCGGTGAAAAGGCAGTGGAAGAGACACTGGTCAGTCATCTACTGAAATCCAACTGTCTGATTACCCATCAGCCCGACTGGGGCTCCATACAAATTCAGTATCGCGGACGGAAAATCGACAGGGAGAAGCTGCTGCGTTATCTGGTCTCCTTCCGCCACCATAATGAATTTCACGAGCAGTGTGTGGAACGCATTTTCAATGACATTCTGCGCTTCTGCCAGCCGGAGAAACTGAGCGTTTACGCACGCTACACGCGACGTGGTGGCCTGGACATTAACCCATGGCGCACCAACACCGATTTCACTCCGGCAACCGGTCGTCTGGTGCGTCAGTAATCTTTTTTCTCAATTTTGCGTGTCGGATTCCGCGCACAAGGTTGTGAAAGGTCATAAGCCAGGGCTATTGTAATCACAGGGAATGACGTGTTGCGTCCCATAAGGAGTTTACTTGATTACACATATTAGCCCGCTTGGCTCAATGGACATGTTGTCGCAGCTGGAAGTCGATATGCTTAAACGCACGGCCAGCAGCGACCTGTATCAACTGTTTCGTAACTGTTCGCTTGCCGTTCTGAACTCCGGCAGTTTGACCGACAACAGTAAAGAACTGCTGTCACGCTTTGAAAGTTTCGATATTAACGTACTGCGCCGCGAACGGGGCGTGAAGCTGGAACTGATCAACCCACCTGAAGATGCGTTTGTTGATGGACGCATTATTCGTGCGCTACAGGCTAACCTGTTTGCCGTGCTGCGCGACATTCTGTTCGTCAATGGCCAGATCCATAACGCCGGTCGTTTTCAGCATCTGGATCTCGAAAGCTCGGTCCATATCACCAACCTGGTATTCTCGATCCTGCGTAATGCCCGGGCGCTGCACGTCGGTGAAGCGCCGAACATGGTCGTCTGCTGGGGCGGTCACTCAATCAACGAAAATGAGTACCTGTACGCCCGTCGCGTCGGCACCCAGTTGGGCCTGCGCGAACTGAACATCTGTACCGGCTGCGGTCCAGGGGCGATGGAAGCGCCAATGAAAGGCGCTGCGGTAGGCCACGCCCAGCAGCGATACAAAGACAGCCGCTTTATTGGCATGACCGAACCGTCAATCATCGCCGCTGAACCGCCTAACCCGCTGGTAAACGAACTGATCATCATGCCGGACATTGAAAAACGTCTGGAAGCGTTCGTGCGTATCGCCCACGGTATTATCATCTTCCCGGGTGGCGTAGGGACAGCAGAAGAGCTGCTGTATCTGCTGGGGATCCTGATGAATCCGGCCAACAAAGATCAGGTTCTACCACTGATCCTGACCGGACCAAAAGAGAGTGCGGATTACTTCCGCGTGCTGGACGAATTTATCGTGCACACGCTGGGAGAAGATGCGCGTCGCCACTATCGCATTATCATTGACGATGCAGCGGAAGTGGCGCGCCTGATGAAAAAAGCGATGCCGCTGGTGAAAGAAAACCGTCGCGACACAGGTGATGCTTACAGCTTTAACTGGTCGATTCGTATCGCGCCCGATCTGCAGATGCCGTTCGAACCGTCCCATGAAAACATGGCCAACCTGAAGCTGTACCCGGATCAACCCGTTGAAGTACTGGCGGCCGATCTACGTCGCGCATTCTCCGGTATTGTGGCTGGTAACGTGAAGGAAGTCGGCATCCGCGCTATTGAAGAGTTTGGCCCGTACAAAATCCACGGTGACCGCGAAATGATGCGCCGCATGGACGATCTCCTGCAGGGCTTTGTTGCACAACATCGTATGAAGTTACCGGGCACTGCGTATATCCCTTGTTACGAGATCTGCGCCTAACCTTCTACACCCGCTAGCAGCACTATAGCGATGACAGTTTTGTCCATATCAAAGCCGGGTTTGGCGCATTTGCCTCCCGGCTTTTTTTAGTGATACCAGTCACATAGCCCTGACAATCACATAAATACCAGTGATGATTCATTAAAAACAGCGTGCCACGCAAACGATTACCTTGAAAAACCAACCGTGATTTATCTTAGTAAATTATTATTAGTCGCCGAAATCATCTAAAAACAACAGTTTTTACAGCTGAACACGCCTATCTTCGCGCCTTCGCTTTCATGAGATATGTCGTTAATGTTAGCCTTCGCGCCCGTAAATTCGCTTTGACTATTTTTTAACAGATTAATGGCCCAAATTTATCCACATAAAAGGTGGATTATTGCATTTGGGATCCCGATCACTGATACATTCATTACTAAAATGTATCTTTCCGCCCGAAAATTATTACGGCGAAAAATTATATAAAAATCGCTCAACGAATTTCGATTTACAGCCGGGTACTTTCTCATTGGATTGACCTCAAACCCGGCTTTTTAAGCTTCCTCCAGGAGAAATAGATGGAAAACACTCAAACCAGCACTATCGTTACGGGCCAGACCCGCAGCGCATGGCGCAAGACAGACACCATGTGGATGCTGGGCCTTTACGGCACGGCGATTGGCGCGGGTGTATTGTTCCTGCCGATCAACGCAGGCGTAGGCGGTATGATCCCGCTGATCATCATGGCAATCCTTGCCTTCCCAATGACCTTCTTTGCACACCGCGGTCTGACTCGCTTTGTGCTGTCCGGTAAAAATCCGGGTGAAGACATCACCGAAGTTGTAGAAGAACACTTCGGCGTTGGCGCAGGTAAACTGATTACCCTGCTCTACTTCTTCGCTATCTACCCGATTCTGTTGGTTTACAGCGTAGCAATCACCAATACCGTTGAAAGCTTCCTGACCCATCAGCTGGCGATTACGCCTCCGCCACGTGCAATCCTGTCTCTGATCCTGATTGTCGGCATGATGACCATCGTGCGCTTCGGTGAGCAGATGATCGTTAAGGCGATGAGCATCCTGGTATTCCCGTTCGTTGCGGCTCTGATGCTGCTGGCGCTGTATCTGATCCCTCAGTGGAGCGGTGCGATTCTGGAAACCATGTCTTTTGACTCTGCGGCAACCACCGGGAACGGCCTGCTGTTGACCCTGTGGCTGGCGATTCCGGTAATGGTGTTCTCCTTCAACCACTCCCCGATCATCTCCTCCTTCGCCGTGGCGAAGCGTGAAGAGTACGGTGATGAAGCTGAGAAGAAATGCTCCAAGATTCTGGCATTCGCTCACATCATGATGGTACTGACCGTTATGTTCTTCGTCTTCAGCTGCGTATTCAGCCTGACCCCGGCGGACCTGGCAGCAGCAAAAGAGCAGAACATCTCGATTCTGTCTTACCTGGCGAACCACTTTAACGCGCCGATTATTGCCTGGATGGCACCGATCATCGCGATTATCGCTATCACCAAATCCTTCCTCGGCCACTACCTGGGCGCACGTGAAGGCTTCAACGGGATGGTGATTAAGTCTCTGCGCGGCAAAGGCAAATCCATCGAAATCAACAAACTGAACAAAATCACTGCACTGTTCATGCTGGTAACCACCTGGATTGTGGCGACACTGAACCCGAGCATCCTCGGTATGATTGAGACCCTGGGTGGCCCAATCATCGCGATGATTCTGTTCCTGATGCCGATGTATGCCATCCAGAAAGTACCGGCAATGCGTAAGTACAGCGGCCATATCAGCAACGTCTTCGTTGTGATTATGGGCCTGATCGCTATCTCCGCTATTTTCTACTCTCTGTTCAGTTAATTCCCCTGCGCCGCTCTTCGGGGCGGCGCATCTCGATACACAATGGACGCCTCATGATTAGCGTATTCGATATTTTCAAAATCGGCATTGGCCCTTCCAGCTCCCACACTGTTGGCCCGATGAAAGCAGGCAAACAATTCACGGATGACCTGATTGCACGCGGAATTCTCACTGACGTAACCCGCGTAGTGGTTGATGTCTATGGCTCCTTGTCTCTGACGGGGAAAGGTCACCATACCGACATCGCGATTATTATGGGCCTGGCGGGTAATCTGCCGGATACCGTAGACATTGATGCCATCCCTTCCTTTATCCAGGATGTGAATACTCATGGGCGTTTGCTGCTGGCAGACGGTCAACATGAGGTCGAGTTCCCGGTCGACAAGTGCATGAATTTCCATGCGGACAATCTGTCCCTGCACGAAAACGGGATGCGTATTACCGCACTGGCGGGCGAAAAAGCCATTTACAGCCAGACTTACTATTCCATTGGCGGTGGGTTCATCGTTGATGAAGAACATTTTGGTTTACCGAACAACTCTCCGGTAAACGTGCCGTATCCGTATAAATCCGCAGCTGATTTGCAACGTCATTGCCAGGAAACCGGCCTGTCACTTTCCGGTCTGATGATGCAAAACGAACTGGCCCTGCACAGTAAAGAAGAGCTGGAACAGCACTTTGCTAACGTCTGGGAAGTGATGCGTAGCGGGATTGAGCGCGGCATCACCACCGAAGGTGTATTGCCGGGCAAACTGCGCGTTCCGCGTCGTGCTGCTGCGCTGCGTCGCATGCTGGTCAGCAGCGACAAAACCACCACTGACCCGATGGCGGTTGTTGACTGGATCAACATGTTCGCGCTGGCCGTGAACGAAGAAAACGCTGCTGGTGGACGTGTGGTTACCGCGCCAACCAACGGTGCATGCGGGATTGTTCCTGCCGTACTGGCGTATTACGACAAGTTTATCCGTGAAGTGAACGCTAACTCGCTGGCACGCTATATGTTGGTCGCGAGCGCCATTGGTTCACTGTATAAAATGAACGCCTCTATCTCTGGTGCCGAAGTCGGCTGTCAGGGTGAAGTTGGCGTGGCCTGCTCCATGGCAGCGGCTGGTCTGGCTGAACTGCTGGGTGGTAGTCCAATGCAGGTGTGCATCGCGGCGGAAATCGGTATGGAACATAACCTGGGTCTGACCTGCGATCCGGTTGCCGGCCAGGTACAAGTACCGTGCATTGAGCGTAACGCGATCGCGTCCGTGAAAGCGGTGAACGCCGCACGTATGGCGCTGCGCCGTACCAGTGAGCCACGCGTGTGCCTCGATAAAGTTATCGAGACCATGTACGAAACCGGTAAAGACATGAATGCCAAATACCGCGAAACATCTCGCGGCGGTTTGGCAATGAAAATTGTCACCTGCGATTAAGTCCCACCCCATTGCCGGATGGCGCAAGCTTATCCGGCCTACAGTGCCGTATTCATTTGTAGGCCGGATAAGGCTTCAGCCGCCATCCGGCAAAATGTTGTATCAGATCTTCGCCTCCACTCGCCGTGAATGTTACCCTACAGACTGATTTGTTAGGGAGAACACCGTGGCCGTCCATCTGCTCATTGTCGATGCACTGAATCTTATCCGCCGAATTCACGCCGTACAGGGCTCACCCTGCGTGGAGACGTGCCAGCACGCGCTCGATCAGTTGATTGTGCACAGTCAGCCCACACACGCCGTGGCGGTATTTGATGACGAAGCGCGCAACAGCGGCTGGCGTCACCAACGCTTACCTGACTACAAAGCCGGTCGCCCGCCAATGCCTGACGATTTACACAAGGAAATGCCCGCCTTACGCGCCGCTTTTGAACAGCGCGGTGTCTGCTGCTGGGAATCCAGCGGGAATGAAGCCGATGATTTAGCCGCAACTCTGTCGGTGAAAGTTAGCCAGGCCGGACATCAGGCAACCATCGTCTCAACCGATAAAGGCTATTGTCAGCTACTCTCCCCAACGCTGCGTATTCGCGATTATTTCCAGAAACGCTGGCTGGATGCGCCGTTTATCGAGAAAGAGTTCGGCGTACTGCCGCAACAGTTGCCTGATTACTGGGGACTGGCAGGGATCAGCAGTTCTAAGATACCTGGGGTTGCCGGTATTGGTCCTAAAAGCGCCACACAATTGCTGACGCAGTTTCCAACGCTGGAAGCACTGTATGAACATCTGGATGACGTACCGGAGAAATGGCGTAAGAAACTCGAAGAACATCGGGAGATGGCGTTTTTGTGCCGCGATATCGCGCGGCTGCAAACGGACTTACATATCGACGGAAACCTACAGCAGCTACGGCTGGCACGGTAGTCTTATTTTCGGATGGCGCTGCGCTTATCCGGCCTACTTAACGTATAACCCTGTAGGCCAGATAAACGCCAGGTGATTACCAGGCAGTATGGTACAGCTCGACGATATCCCCAAGGCTCGCTTCACGCGGATTTCCCCCGGTACAAACATCGTCAAATGCGGCCTGCGCCAGCGCAGGAATATCCTCTTTACGGACGCCAACATCGCGTAAGTGCAGTGGGATCCCTACATCGCGATTAAGGGCGAAGACAGCATCCACTGCCGCTTTGCGTGCTTGCGCCAACGTCAGTCCTTCAACCTTAACCCCCATTACCCGGGCAATATCGCGGAATTTTTCCCCAGTGAATTCGGCGTTATAGTGCATCACGTGCGGCAGCAAAATAGCATTCGCTACGCCATGCGGCGTGTTATAAAACGCGCCTAACGGGTGTGCCATGCCATGCACTAATCCCAGACCAACGTTGGAGAAGCCCATCCCGGCAACATACTGGCCCAGGGCCATCGCTTCACCCGCCTGGCTGTCACCCGCAACGGAACCGCGCAATGACCCGGCAATAATTTCGATGGCTTTAATGTGCAGCGCATCGGTAAGCGCCCACGCTGCCCGGGTGATGTAACCTTCAATGGCATGAGTCAGTGCATCTACCCCAGTAGCCGCTTTTAATGCAGCAGGCATGCCGTCCATCATATCAGCATCGATGAACGCCACCTGCGGGATGTCATGTGGATCGACACAAACAAACTTACGCCGATTCTCTTCGTCAGTGATCACGTAGTTAATGGTCACTTCCGCCGCTGTTCCCGCGGTGGTTGGGATAGCCATAACCGGCACGCTCGGGCTGCGCGTCGGCGATAACCCTTCAAGGCTGCGTACATCCGCAAACTCCGGGTTATTATTGATAATGCCAATCGCTTTACAGGTATCCTGCGGGGAGCCTCCGCCGATGGCTATCAGATAGTCTGCGCCGCTTTGCTGAAAGACACTCAATCCCTCCTGCACTACCGCAATGGTTGGATTAGGAATAACGCCTGAATAGATTTCCCATGCCAGACCTGCAGCATCCATTCGGGATGTCACTTTCTCAACAACGCCGCACTGCACCAGATTTTTATCAGTCACAATCAACGCCTTGCGATAACCGCGACGAATAACTTCATCGGTTAATGCGCCAACAGCCCCCCGGCCAAACCATGCCGTTTCATTCAGAATCATTCTGTTCGCCATTGTATTTCTCCTTTTCGCTATGCGAAATTACTCTTCAATGCGTAATCCGTAAGATTTGAATTTCTCCAGCACAATAGCGATCTCCTCGTCATCCAGCACCGGCACCGGGTCAACAATCGCCAGCGTGCTCAGGTACAGACGGGCCAGAACTTCCACTTCATGCGCCAACCACAGTGCTTTTTCCAAATTCGCTTCGCAAGCAATCAACCCATGGTGCTGTAAAAGCGTTGCCTTACGGTTTTTCAGGGCGACGCTCACATGCTCTGACAGCTCTCGTGTACCAAACGTCGCATAAGGCGCACACGGAATAGAGTTCCCCCCCGCCGCTGCAATCATGTAGTGAATTGCCGGGATAGGGCGATTAAGAATTGAAACGGCCGTGCAGTGTACGGCATGGTTATGGACAACCGCATTGGCATCCGGACGCGTCTGGTATGCCGCCAGGTGAAAACGCCATTCACTGGAGGGTAATTGTCCTTTATCATATTTCCCGTCGTTATCTACATACACGATCATGTTTTCAGTAAGTCTTTCGTAAGGAATACCGCTGGGCGTGATCAGCATCCCGTTTTCATAACGCGCACTCACATTTCCCGCCGTCCCCTGATTCAATCCAAGGCTGGTCATTTCCAGACAGGTTTCAATGATTTCTCGCGACAAACGCATTCTTTCCATAATGATTCTCCGGGTACAGTTTCCCCTCGTCTTTATTGCGAAAAATACAGCCGCAGAATAAGACGGGTCAGGTTTCAGGTACAGGCAGCCACTGAACGTATTTATTCAGATTCAGTTGGCCGATTTATTTATAGCGACATATTAAGGCTGTCTTACGCGCTTAATAAGTTTCATCTCAACTTTTACAGTTTCTTTAATTGGGTGATCATCAATAGCACTCATCATCATATCGAATGCTTTTTCCGCCCAGACATTTTCATCCTGTTGCATTGACCAGACATTATTGGCGAGGAATCCCAGCATTGGGTGTTCATCGAATGTCCCAATATTAATTTCCGGTGGAATTGTGCCCAAACGATTACGAATAGCGTTAATGGCCCCTTCCAGTACCGGTAATGATGAGGCGATAAACGCCTGCGGACAGCCCTGTTCGCCGATCAACTCATCCATCAGTCGATAACCACCTTCAGGAGTGTTGTCCGGACCTTCACGCACCCAATCTCTATGTGAAATGCCATTATTGTTCAATGCATTAAGATAACCTTGCAAACGATCACCAATGCTGGGTAATCCGGTATCCCCCACTAAAAACCAGATTGGCGACTTTCCAGCGTCAAACAGACTCTGCGTCAATTTCTCGCCGCCCAAGATGTTATGACTTTCTACCAGTGCGTTATCGGTATACTTAAAATCACGGTCAAGTAACACCATCGGTTTTCTGACCTGACGTAAATGGTGTTGCTGATTCTCTAACGTTGAGGGAACAATAAAAAGGCCATCAACATTACGGGCGATTAACGCTTTGGTCAGTTTATTTTCGTAATCAACATCGTCATAGGTACAGCTAATCGTTAACTGATAACCTGAACGACGACAGCGTTGCTCAAGTTTTTCTGCGAGTGTGGCAAAAAAGACGTTGGAAATATTGGGTACAATCAATCCCAAAGTATCCGTTTTATTTAATTTCAGGCTACGTGCTGAATGGTTAATGACGTAACCATAGCGCTCGACATATTCATTAATACGCGTTTGGGTTTTGACACTGATTCGATATTGCTCTGCTTTCCCGTTCAGCACCAGTCGTACGGTCGTAACCGATAAATTCAGATCGCTGGCTATCTGTTCTACTGTTTTAGCCATCTATATGCCCCAGTCCACATCCAAAAACGTCAATCTACAATCATAAAAGTATTTTAAACTTTTGTCTTACTGCATAAGTTGGTTAATCGCCTGCTGCTGATCCCACAGCATCAGATAAGCCTGGTATTTGCGATCATAGAAGTTCCGCCGCACCGGGTTCGCCTTAATCACCTCGCCCGATCGAACCATTGCCCGGCATGCGGACGGTATAGTTGCCCACGCGCCGCATGCTACCGCGCCAGTGATAGCCGCACCTAACGTCACCGCATCCTCTTCCTGCATAAGATGAATATCGCATCCGGTAGCATCGGCATATTCTCTCATCCACAGTGGGTTATGCGTTGCGCCGCCGCACAGCGTCAGTCGGGAAATGGTGTGACCGTTTTCACGCATCACTTCCATAATATGCCGCGTACCGCAGGCGATCGCCTGTAATGTCGCCAGGTACAGACGAGCTACCTGCATCTCACCTCGTTCCAGCGTCAAACCACAGATGCTGCCTCGAGCATCGGGCCGTGCGCGCGGCGAACGATTACCGTGGTGATCGGCAAGCACATGCAGATAACGACCAGGCTCAGACTCCTGCTCCTCAAGTGCGGCAACCCATTCATTAACTAAAACAATGGGATGGCAGCCCCGGGCCTCAGCTTTGTGAAACAGCTCAGCACTGGCTCCTGATTCCTGAAGCGTCCAGTCGACTAACGCCCCAGCAGCACTCTGCCCCCCTTCCGTCAGCCAGTAGCCTGGCAGCATGGCTGACCAATAAGGCCCCCAAACACCTGGCGTATGAATTTCCTGCTCGCTGCACAGCATATGGCAATTTGACGTTCCGCTAATCAGCGCCAACGTCCCCTCAGGCTCAACCCCGGCAAGCGCAACTCCGCCAGCATGGGCATCAATCATACCGCTGGCGACGACCACTGCAGTCGTCAGCCCCAGCGCCTGGGCCGAATCGCTGCTAAGCGTTCCAACGCCAGCGCCTGGCGGAAGAATACGCGACGGGATTTTGCCCAACAAATCCGTTAATTCAACGGCGTCTAGCAGGGAGTGGCTAAAGCGTTGTTCATGTGCCAGATAGTTCCATTTACAGGTCAGCGTGCACAAACCGGCAACATCAGTGGCGGTAGCTTTAGAGACCAGAAAGTCCGCAAGATCATAGAAACGATGTGCACTCTGCCACGTTGCGGGAAAATGATTTTTCAGCCACAGCACCTTGGGAAGTTCCATCTCTACGCTGACTTCGCCGCCGACATAGCGCAGAGCCGGATCTTGCGTGGCATTAATGCGTTTGGCCTCATCTACCGCGCGATGATCCATCCACATGATGATGTTATGGTCTGGCGATTCACCAGGTGAAACCGCCAGTCCCTGCCCGTGTTCATCGAGGGCAACTAAGGAGCAGGTGGCATCAAATCCCAGTGAACGAATCTCCTCGACGGGAACCCCCGCTGACGACACCGCTCCTCTCACCGCATGGCAAACCTGCTGCCAGATTTCTGCAGATGACTGCTCAACCCGCTCAGGACCGGGTCGAAACTGCGAGATGGGGCGTGTCGCAAAAGCCAGCCGTGTGCCACTGGCATCAAAGACACCAGCCCTGACGCTGGCGGAACCGACATCCACACCGAGGAAATATCCACTGCCCATAGTAACTCCCTGACGCTGGCTAATGATGGGGCGAGCACCTCGCCCCAACGGTCTTATTTTTTACCGAATGGGTGTAACAATTTGTCAATTTCTGGGGTATCAATGTTCTTCGCACTGACAAATTTCACCGGAATATCAATCTCTTTCGGTACAGACTGACCCGATACCGCTGCATTCAGCGTCTTGATACCCTGGTAGCCAATCTGATAAGCGTCCTGTACCACAAATCCCTGAATCACTCCGGACTTCAGGAAGGCAATGATTGCCTCGGTGCTATCAAAACCAATCACCTTCACTTTACCTTTCAGATTTTGGCTATCAATAGCGTTTGCTACGCCCAGCGTTGAACCTTCATTCGTGCCATAAATCCCTGCAATATCCGGGTTGGCCTGAATCATATCGATGGTTTTATCCATCGCCTTTTGCGGATCGCCATCACTGTACTGGACCGGTAGCACCTGAATATCCGGATATTTCTCCTTCATACGGGCAATAAACCCTTCCGAACGCTCAATCGCAGAAGAGGTCCCTGCTACGTGCGCAATAATTCCCACTTTCCCTTTACTGCCCACTTCCGCTGCCAGCGCGTCTGCGGCTTCAGCACCGGCTTTACGGTTATTCGTGGCGACAAAGCTCACCGGGATATCAGAATTCACGCCGGAGTCAAACGTCACAACTTTAATACCGCGTGAATTTGCGGTCTCAACTAATGGCGCAAGCGCGTTGGCATCTAACGCAGCCAGTAATAATCCATTGGGTTTTTGCGCCATCGCGTTTTCAACCAACTGAATCTGCTCGGCAATCTGAGTTTCATCCGCCGGGCCAACATAGCTGGTTTTATCGCCCAACTCTTTTGCTGCTGCTTCCGTCCCCATTTTTACGGTTTGCCAGAATTCATGCTGGAAACCTTTACTGACCACCGGAAGGTTCATATCTTTAGCCAATACGCTGGATGTCATACAGGCCAGCAGGGATAACGCATAGACAAAATTCCTGGTTCTCATTGTTTTACTCCGTTCTGAGTGAGTCACCCTAAACGTCAGGGTTATGATGCCCCGTGACTTCCGGGAGCGTAAATCAACGAATTTTTTTGCGTAATGTATCGAGATAAACCGCGGCAATGACCACCACGCCCATGGCTACCATTTGCCAGAACTGGGAAACGCCCATCAGGTTCAGACCATTCTTCAGCACGCTCATAATGAATGCGCCGATGATCGTGCCGCCGATGGTACCAATTCCGCCCATCAAGCTTGTACCGCCAATAACAACCGCTGCAATGGCTTCCAGCTCATACCCCACGCCGACCGTTGGTTGTCCTGAGTTCAAGCGAGAGGCCAGAATCACCCCGGCAATCCCAGTCAGCAGACCACAAAAGGCGTAGACGAAAATTTTGACGCGCTGAACTTTAATACCGGAAAGATGTGCGGCTACCTCATTGCTACCCACGGCGTAAACATAGCGACCAATCACCGTTTTCTTCAGGATGTAGGCGGCAATTAACGCCACCACCACCAGGTAAAAAACGGGATAAGGCAGCACATCAAACAAACGTCCCTGGGCCAGCATTTTGAAGGTGGGGTAATCAGCGAAATAAATCGCACGACCATCGGTCATCACCATATTGATGCCTCTGACTGACATCATCAGGCCCAGCGTGGCGATAAAAGGCGGGATAGTCATTTTGGTGACCAGAAGGCCGTTGATATAGCCGCATAATCCCCCGGCCAGCACCCCCGCCAGAATACATACAGGCAGAGGCAATCCCAGCGTGGCGCTGATGCCTACCGCAACACCAGAAAAGGCCACTACCGAGCCAAGAGAAAGATCGATTCCTGAAGTGATAATGACAAAGGTAACGCCAATTGCCATGATGCCAATCACTGACGTTTGCAAGGCAATTGTCATGATGTTTTCAGTGTTAAAGAAAAATGGCGAACCAAAACTAAAAAATATTACTAAAATAATCAGACTCAAAAGCGGCGCAAGGCGCATTAAAAGTTCTTTGTTAATTTTTATTTTCTTATTATTGCTGTCTGAAGAGGTTACAGAGATAGTCATAAATTAGTCCTCTAACGTCGCATATTGCATGATTTTTTCTTGTGTGGCGTCATCAGAAGCTAACTCCCCGGTAATACGTCCATTACGCATAACCAAAATGCGATCGCACATACCCAGCACTTCCGGTAATTCAGAGGAAATCATGATAATTGACTTCCCTTTTGCCACCAGTCGATTCATTAATTCATAAATTTCAAGTTTGGCCCCCACATCAATACCGCGAGTGGGTTCGTCAAAGATGAGAATATCGGTATCTTTACATACCCATCTGGCAATAATAATTTTCTGCTGATTACCGCCACTTAAATTCAGTGCCGCCTGCTCTAAATGTGGTGTTTTAATCCGTAGGGCTTTAACCTGTTCCTCGCTGGTTTTCTGACAACGTTTGCTGTCCACATTGCCATAGCGGTCGGAATATTCAGGATAATTGCCCAACATAATATTACGCTCAACGGACAGTCCTAATGCCAGCCCCTCTTTTTTTCTGTCCTCGGTTAAATAGCTGATACCCTGTTGGATAGCATCAGGAATATCTTTAATTACCGTCACTTTTCCGTTTAGCTTGAGGGTACCGCCATCAATGGGATCCGCGCCAAAAATCGCCCGCGCCAGCTCGGTACGCCCTGCGCCCATCAGACCAGCGAAACCCAATATTTCGCCCTGATACAGGGTGAAATCAATGTTGTTCAGTACACCATTGCGAGTCAGACCGCTGACTTCCAACACCGGCTTACGTTGAGCCAAAGGTCCACGACGAGGATAGATATTGCCGAGGTCCCGCCCAACCATCATGGCAATCAGGTCGCTAATTTTAACCGCATCATAATCTACAGTGGCAATAAACTGACCATCACGCATCACCGTAGCGCGATCGGCTATCAGCGCCAGTTCTTCCAGTCTGTGCGAGATATAAACAATGCCCGTTCCCTGTTCTTTCAGCAAACGGGTCACCTGAAATAAGCTGTCGATTTCCGTTTCCGTCAGTGCCGCCGTCGGTTCATCCATAATAAGGATCTTAGCATTCACCGATATCGCTTTAGCAATCTCAACCATTTGTTGTTGCGCGACGGTCAGATCGGCCACCAGCGTTTCTGGGGAGATATTCAGGTTTAATTTTTGCAAAATATCGATAGCAGCCTGTCGCTGTTGTTTTTCATCCAGACGCCAGCGGTTATTTTTGCAAAACTCCCTGCCAATAAAAATATTTTCTTCTACCGTGAGTTCAGGGAAAAGATTAAATTCCTGGTGAATAATCGTGATACCTGCGCTTTGTGCGCTCAACGGGTTCGCAAAAGAAACAGATTGCCCTTCAAAAATAATATCTCCTTCATCAGGCTGATAAACACCGGATAAAATCTTCATCAACGTAGACTTTCCTGCGCCATTCTCACCCAGCAGCGCATGAACCTCGCCTTTGCGTAAAGCAAAATCCACATTACTCAACGCTAATACGCCGGGAAAACGTTTCGTAATATGACTCATCTGTAAAAATGTTTCAGACATTGCTGCTTTCCTCAATATACAGAAACTGCAATCAGTGAATCAGGCGAAAAAACGTTGCCAGGAAGCCATCGTCACCGTTAATGCGAATACTACTTATACGTTCATATGCGTTTCATCAATCATGCTAACTCGAGTTAGCGAAGTGCCTTTTAAAGCTATTTTAGCTACTCAAATTAGCCAAATCATTTGGTTTAAATCTGTGACGCTGAACAAACAATTTATTGCAAATACTTAATTTAAAAGAATTTATACAAAAATATGCGTTCTGGTTTATTTGACACAGATCGAATTTTAACCACTTCTCGTGAAGCCTCTCACAGTTCCACAACAAAAAAGTTGTGCAAAAAACTCTCTAATACCTAAGCTAACTCGAGTTAGCAAAAATGAATTATTCAGCCAACTGCGACGGTGGTGTTCAACATCCGCTTTTGCAGCACGGCATAAAGTGAGATGAGGAACCTCGAATGAAAAAAAATAGCTTACCGAAAATTGGCATTCGTCCGGTGATTGATGGGCGCCGTATGGGTGTTCGTGAATCGCTCGAAGAGCAAACCATGAATATGGCTAAAGCCACCGCTGCGCTGATCGCTGAGAAACTTCGTCACGCCTGCGGCGCGCAAATTGAATGTGTCATTGCCGACACCTGTATCGCCGGGATGGCGGAATCTGCCGCCTGCGAAGAAAAATTCAGCAGCCTGAATGTGGGCGTGACCATCACAGTGACCCCATGCTGGTGCTACGGTAGCGAAACCATCGACATGGATCCAATGCGGCCGAAAGCTATCTGGGGTTTCAACGGTACAGAACGTCCGGGGGCCGTTTATCTGGCTGCCGCGCTGGCTGCGCATAATCAAAAAGGACTTCCTGCCTTCTCTATTTACGGTCATGACGTACAGGACGCCGGCGACACCACGATCCCTGCCGATGTGGAAGAAAAATTGCTGCGCTTTGCCCGCGCGGGCTTAGCCGTCGCCGGTATGAAAGGCAAAACCTACCTGTCCGTAGGCGGCGTTTCAATGGGCATTGCTGGCTCTATTGTCGATCATAACTTCTTTGAATCCTGGCTGGGAATGAAAGTTCAACCCGTTGATATGACCGAACTGCGTCGTCGCATCGACCAAAAAATCTATGACGAAGCTGAGCTGGAAATGGCGCTGGCGTGGGCGGACAAAAACTTCCGCTACGGCGAGGATCAGAACGCGCAGCAATATAAGCGCAACGCAGAGCAAAGCCGTGCGGTGCTGAAAGAGAGCCTGCTGATGGCCATGTGCATTCGCGACATGATGCAGGGTAACCAGAAGCTGGCAGACAAAGGTCGGGTTGAAGAGTCGCTGGGGTACAACGCGATTGCCGCAGGCTTCCAGGGCCAGCGTCACTGGACCGATCAATATCCGAATGGTGATACCGCCGAAGCGCTGCTCAACAGCTCCTTTGACTGGAATGGCATACGCGAACCGTTCGTTGTCGCCACCGAAAACGACAGCCTGAACGGCGCGGCGATGCTGTTCGGCCATCAACTCACCGGCACGGCGCAGGTCTTTGCCGATGTGCGCACCTACTGGTCGCCAGAAGCGGTAGAGCGCGTCACGGGTAAACCGCTGACCGGCCTTGCTGAGCACGGCATTATTCACCTGATTAACTCCGGCTCGGCAGCGCTGGACGGCTCCTGCAAACAGCGCGACGACGCAGGGAAACCGACCATGAAACCGCACTGGGAAATCTCGCAAAAAGAGGTCGATGATTGCCTGGCGGCAACCGAATGGTGTCCGGCTATTCACGAATACTTCCGCGGCGGCGGCTACTCCTCTCGCTTCCTGACCGAGGGCGGCGTGCCGTTCACCATGACTCGCATCAACATCATCAAGGGCCTGGGGCCGGTACTGCAAATCGCAGAAGGCTGGAGCGTGGAATTACCGGAAGATATGCATGACCAGCTCGATGCGCGCACCAACTCTACCTGGCCGACCACCTGGTTTGCCCCGCGCTTAACCGGTAAAGGCCCGTTCAGCGATGTCTATTCGGTTATGGCTAACTGGGGCGCAAACCACGGAGTGCTGACAATTGGTCACGTGGGCGCAGACTTTATCACTCTGGCCGCCATGCTGCGTATCCCGGTTTGCATGCACAACGTGGAAGACGAGAAAATTTACCGTCCTTCAGCCTGGGCAGCCCACGGAATGGATACGGAAGGCCAGGATTATCGTGCCTGCCAGAACTACGGTCCGCTGTATAAGCGTTAAACATCGAGCAATTGCCTGATGGTGGCGCTTACGCGTCTTATCAGGCCTACGAAGCGCACGGTTTTGTAGGCTGGATAAGGCGAAGCCGCCATCCGGCAATAGGTAATCTCCCAGGAGCAATTATGAAACAAGAGGTTATCCTGGTCCTCGACTGTGGCGCGACCAACGTGCGGGCCATAGCCGTTGACCGTCAGGGAAAAATTATCGCCCGCGCCTCTACGCCCAACGCCAGTGATATTGCCGCGGAGAACAGTATCTGGCATCAGTGGTCGCTGGAAGCCATTTTGCAACGCTTCGCCGGCTGCTGTCAGCGGCTCTCCACGCAACTGGCCAATTGCCGTATCTGCGGGATCGCCGTCACCACCTTCGGCGTAGACGGTGCGCTGGTCGATCAACACGGCAGGCAGTTATATCCGGTAATCAGTTGGAAGTGCCCGCGAACCGCAGCAGTAATGGAAAATATCCATCGCTACATGTCACCGCAGCAGTTGCAGGAAATCTCCGGCGTCGGCGCGTTTAGCTTTAACACGCTGTATAAACTGGTGTGGCTGAAAGAAAACCATCCACAATTACTGGAACAGGCGCACGCCTGGCTGTTTATCTCATCGCTTATCAACCACCGTTTAACCGGCGAGTTCACCACAGATATCACCATGGCGGGCACCAGCCAGATGCTGAACATCCAGCAGCGCGATTTCAGTGATGACATTTTGCAGGCGACCGGCATACCGCGCCGACTGTTTCCACGTCTGGTGGAAGCGGGCGAACAGATTGGGGTACTGCAACACGAGGCCGCCAGCCTGCTCGGGCTACCAGTGGGTATTCCTGTGATATCTGCCGGGCACGACACGCAGTTTGCGCTCTTTGGCGCGGGAGCTCAGCCAGACGAACCGGTGCTCTCTTCCGGTACATGGGAAATTCTGATGGTACGCAGCGCACAGGTGGACACCTCTCTGCTCAGCCATTATGCGGGTTCCACTTGTGAATTAGACAGTCATGCCGGGCTGTATAATCCCGGCATGCAGTGGCTGGCTTCCGGCGTGCTTGAATGGGTGCGTAAGCTGTTTTGGACTGCCGAATCGCCCTGGCAGACGCTGATTGACGAAGCCCGGTCCATTCCTGCTGGCGCAGAAGGCGTCAAGATGCACTGCGACCTGCTGACCTCTCAGAATGCGGGCTGGCAAGGGGTTACGCTCAATACCACCCGCGGGCATTTTTATCGCGCCGCACTGGAAGGACTGACAGAACAGTTGCAGCGGAATTTACACACGCTGGAAAAAATTGGTCATTTCCAGGCCTCTGAATTGTTATTGGTTGGCGGGGGAAGCCGTAACGCATTGTGGAACCAGATTAAAGCTAATGTTCTCGGGATCCCTGTCAAAGTGCTGGATGACGCCGAAACCACCGTCGCAGGCGCCGCGATGTTTGCCTGGTCAGGCATTAGAGAATTTACCTCACCGGAACAGGCCCGTGCACAGGTGCGCTACCAGTACCGTTACTTCTATCCGCAAACCGAATCCGAACTGACAGGAGTCGAGTAACATGCTCAAAACAATATCCCCCTTAATTTCCCCCGACCTGCTGAAGGTGCTGGCTGAAATGGGTCACGGCGATGAGATTATCTTTTCCGATGCTCATTTTCCGGCTCATAGCATGGGACCGCAGGTGATTCGCGCCGACGGTCTGCTGGTCAGTGACCTGCTGCAGGCGATTATTCCGCTTTTTGAACTGGACAGCTACGCCCCACCGCTGGTGATGATGGCCGCAGTAGAAGGCGACTCTCTCGATCCTGACGTCGAGGCTCGCTATCGACAGGCGCTTTCATTGCAGGCCCCCTGTCCAGACATCACGCGTATTGACCGTTATGCCTTTTACGAACGAGCGCAAAAGGCGTTTGCGATCGTTATCACAGGAGAGCGGGCAAAGTACGGGAATATTCTTTTAAAAAAAGGGGTAACGCCGTAATCTCTGGTCAGAATGCCCGTCTGGTACGGGCATTTATCATCAGATGAGGATCTGAACATGAAAGCGGCGCGCCAGCAGGCAATCGTAGATCTGCTTACCCACCACAAAAGCCTGACAACTGAAGCCCTGTCTTTGCAGCTAAACGTTAGCAAAGAGACCATCCGCCGCGATCTCAGTGAATTACAAACCCAGGGCAAGGTGCTACGCAATCACGGGCGGGCCAAGGCTATTCATCGGGAAAATCAGGACAGTGGCGACCCGTTTCATATTCGACTAAAAAGCCACTATGCCCACAAAGCAAATATTGCCCGCGAAGCGCTGGCATGGATCGAAGAAGGTATGGTGATAGCTTTAGACGCCAGCTCAACCTGCTGGTACCTGGCGCGACAGCTACCGGACATCAACATTCACGTTTTTACCAACAGCCAGCCCATCTGCCAGGAATTGGCTAAACGTGAACACATTCAGCTTATCAGCTCCGGCGGTCGCCTTGAGCGCAAATACGGTTGCTACGTTAATCCCTCGCTTATCTCGCAGCTTAAATCCCTCGATATTGACCTGTTTATTTTTTCCTGCGAAGGGATCAATAGCGACGGTGCGCTCTGGGACTCAAATGCAACCAACGCAGACTTCAAATCCATTCTGCTTAAGCGCGCATCGCAATCTTTATTGTTGATCGATAAAAGTAAATTTAATCGTTCGGGAGAGGCCAGAATTGGGCATCTGGATGATGTGACGCATATTGTTTCAGATACACAGCTGATTGAATCAATCCAGGCCGAATAGGGCGATTTCGCCGCCATCCGACCAGGATTGTAGCCTTATCGCTCGTCGCGACGACCGCCGACGGCCGCCCACAGACGACGTACGTGAACGGTTACTTCTTCACGGTCATGATACAGCTGACGCGCCTGAATTTGGGCATTTACGCCATGTTCATCAAGCTGGGCCTGAATGTAAGCCAGGTTCTGTGATACCTCTTCGTAGCGTTTTTTCATCGGCAGCTTGAGGTTGAATATCGTCTCACGACACCAGCCGTTGACCAGCCATTGTGCCATCAGCGCGGCGACCTTCGCCGGCTTCTCCACCATATCGCAGACCATCCACGAAATATTGTTGCGATTCGGACGGTATTTAAATCCGTCTTCACGCAGCCAGGTGACCTGTCCGGTATCCATCAGGCTTTGTGCCATTGGACCGTTATCCACGGAGTAAACCCACATGTTGCGTTTAACCAGCTGATAGGTCCATCCGCCCGGGCAGGCCCCTAAATCCACCGCATACATTCCGTTCGCCAGACGCTCATCCCATTCATCGGCAGGGATAAACACGTGCAGCGCTTCTTCCAGTTTCAGCGTTGAGCGGCTCGGCGCATCGGCCGGGAATTTCAGTCGCGGAATACCCATGTAGAACGGTGAGTTATTGTCAGGCCAGGAATAACCGGTATAACAACAGCCAGGGGCGATAAAGAAAACATGAACCACCGGACGTTTCGGCGTTTCATATTTTGCCAGTACGCCCGCTTCACGCAGCGCCGCGCGCAGCGGTACGGTAAATTTACGGCAGAACTTAACCAGCTCTTTGCTTTCATTGGTGTCGGCGACTTCGACACGCAGATCGCCACCCTTTTCCACCACGCCCTGCAGCATGCCAACGATCGGCGTAATGCGGTCTTCCGGCGGTAAATATTGCAGCAGTTCGCCCACCACAAACATTTGACGGGCAAAAATCAGTGAGCTAAACGGCAGCTCTTTCACTAGCTTTTCGGCATCATCCTGCTGATAGCATTCGAAGATGACGTAACCCGCATTGTCTTTCACGCGGGCAAAACCGAAGATTTCCCGGCGCCCTGCTTTATCCGTAATTTCTGCGGCGCACTCTTTTTCAAAACCCGGGCGACACAACAACACAACCTTATTCATGGCTAACGCCCTTACGTTTCAATCTAATAGCACCCACTAACATCAGCGCCCAGCCCACAAGGAAGCTGAAACCGCCGACGGGGGTAACAAACGCCCACAGGCGTAAATGAGAGAGTGCAAGGCAATACAGGCTGCCGCTAAACAGCACCGTTCCTAATGCCAGAAACACGCTACTCCAGTAAAACCAAATGCTAATGCGTCGCTGCATGGCGACGGCCAGGCCAAAGATAGCCAACGTATGGAACGCTTGATACTCAAGGCCAGTCTGGATCCACCCCATCTCAACGACACCGAGGGTTTTACTCAGAACATGTGCCCCAAAGGCACCCAACGCCACAAAGATAAAGCCACTTACGGCGGCAAAAATCAGCATAAAACGGCTGGTCATGTGAATACCCTACGTAAATTATTGTTCATAACGAAAGCGGAATTTTTCTTGTTCCGTGGCCGCTTTAGCCAAAATCCACTGACGGAAGGCGGCTATTTTACCCAGTTCTGCCTGACTGTCATGACAAACCAGATAAAATGCGTTTTTGCTGACCAGAACATCGTTAAACGGACAGACCAGACGCCCGGCTTCTATTTCGGACTGCGCCATGACGTTATTCGCCAGCGCAATCCCCTGTCCGTGGATAGCAGCCTGTAGCACCATGGCGCTATGGCTGAAGATAGGTCCCTGCTGTACGTTGATATGATTCAGGCCAAGCTGGCGCGTATAGGCTTGCCAGTCACGGCGCGACGCATCGTGCAATAATGTGTGTTTAGCCAGATCGTCGGGCGTCTTCAACGGTTTATCACCGGTGAGTAATAGCGGCGAGCAGACCGGCAATAAATATTCTGCGTACAATTTTTCAACGCGCAGACCCGGCCAGTTGCCGCGTCCGTAGAAAATCGCCACATCTACATCGTCCGCCAGTTTGTCTTCCTGACGGTCCACCGCCTGGATCCTGACATCGATTCCCGGATAAGCTGAGTTAAAGCTAGAGAGTCTGGGCACCAGCCATTGGATCGCAAAACTGGGCAATAAACTGACGGTAAGTGCACCTTTTGCACTACGTGCCTGAAGTTTACGCGTCGCGTC
Source organism: Citrobacter sp. Cf132 (assembly GCF_030333885.1). Lineage (NCBI taxonomy): Bacteria > Pseudomonadati > Pseudomonadota > Gammaproteobacteria > Enterobacterales > Enterobacteriaceae > Citrobacter > Citrobacter sp. Cf132. Next base: position 80,796 of record NZ_JAOWFA010000070.1, on the reverse strand, counting down.
GGTTAATTGCGAAAAAATCTCTTTGATGTCGAGGAAGTAGCTTTGACCTTCTTCCGTTAACAGCAAAGATCGATTGCGTCGACGAAACAGCTTCAGCCCCAGGAAATCCTCAAGAGACTTGATTTGATGACTTACTGCGGCCTGCGTCACAAAAAGCTCTTCTGCTGCGCGAGTAAAGCTCAAATGACGCGCTGCAGCATCAAAAACACGCAACGCATTTAAGGGTGGTAATCGTTTTGACATGACTTTTAGGCTTTGATGTTAAATGAATTTAACAATTGACTAACAGGCTGTAACCTATTAGTTTTTTTTATCTGAGCCATTATAAATTGTCCGTTGAGGTTCTACCAGCAAATACCTATAGTGGCGGCACTTCCTGAAGCCGGAACGAAAAGTTTTATCGGAATGCGTGTTCTGGTGGGCTTTTGGCTTACGGTTGTGATGTTGTGTTGTTGTGTTTGCAATTGGTCTGCGATTCAGACCATGGTAGCAAAGCTACCCTTTTTCACTTCCTGTACATTTACCCTGTCTGTCCATAGTGATTAATGTAGCACCGCCAAATTGCGGTGCTTTTTTTTGTCCGACTCTTTGTCGATGGATGACCGGTTAGTTATCCAGTTCTACCATCTCTTTCACGTCAGTGCGGTTAATCTGCTGTTTGTTGCCGTTAGCGTCTTTATACGAAATCATCCCCGTTTCATTATCGGTCTGTGGCTTACCGTCAGCTACGATTGATCGACCATCGTTGGTGTGCATCACGTAATTCGAACCGGAACAGGCGCTCAGGGCAAAAGTCAGCATACAGGCAGAAATTATGGCGGCAGTCTTTTTCATCTTCTTCTCCTTAAAGCGATTTATGCTATTAAAAACACACTCCGTAACAGGCAAAATTGTTCACCTAACGCTATTTAGCATAAGACACTGAGCGGGCTTTGCCAGGATATCCAGAGTATTCCGATGGTTAGCGCAACCCTTGTATCAATGCCCTTTTTGCGCCACGATCGGTTTACTGAACTGAGGAATACCATGAACGCTTTTAACCCCGCGCAGTTTCGCGCACAATTTCCCGCACTCAACGATGCTGGCGTCTATCTCGACAGCGCTGCTACGGCGCTGAAGCCACAGGCGGTGATTGAGGCTACCCACCAGTTTTATAGCCTGAGCGCCGGAAACGTCCATCGCAGCCAGTTTGCTGAAGCCCAGCGCCTGACCGCACGCTATGAAGCCGCGCGAGAAAAAGTCGCAAGCCTGATTAATGCGCCGGATGACAAAACCATCGTCTGGACCCGCGGCACAACGGAAGCGATCAACATGGTTGCCCAAAGCTATGCGCGTCCACGCCTTCAGCCGGGTGATGAGATTATCGTTAGCGCAGCGGAACATCACGCCAACCTCGTGCCCTGGCTGATGGTCGCGGAGCAAACGGGGGCTAAGGTCGTCAAACTCCCACTCACCCCCGATTTATTGCCAGACGTTGAGCGCCTTACGCAACTTATTACCCCGCGCAGCCGCATTCTGGCACTCGGGCAAATGTCGAACGTCACCGGTGGCTGCCCGGATCTGGCCCGCGCCATCACGCTCGCCCATGCGGCTGGCATGGTGGTGATGGTTGATGGTGCCCAGGGGATTGTCCATTTTCCTGCCGACGTACAACAGTTAGATATTGATTTCTATGCGTTCTCGGGCCACAAGCTGTATGGCCCAACCGGTATTGGCGTGCTGTACGGTAAGCTTGAATTACTGGAAGCTATGTCACCGTGGCTCGGCGGCGGAAAGATGATTAGCGAAGTCAGCTTCGACGGTTTCACCACCCAGGCAGCCCCATGGAAGCTGGAGGCCGGTACGCCTAACGTTGCTGGCGTTATCGGGCTAAGCGCAGCGCTCGAATGGCTGGCGGACGTCGACGTTGCACAGGCCGAAAACTGGAGCCGGGGTCTGGCGACGCTGGCAGAAGATGCGCTGGCGAAACGCCCCGGCTTTCGGTCCTTCCGCTGCCAGAATTCCAGTCTGTTATCCTTTGATTTCTCGGGTGTTCATCACAGCGATATGGTTACGCTATTGGCCGAATATGGCATTGCGCTGCGCGCGGGGCAACACTGCGCGCAACCGCTACTGGCAGAACTGGGCGTATCCGGGACACTACGCGCCTCATTTGCCCCTTATAATACACAAAGCGATGTGGATGCGTTGGTCGCAGCCGTCGACCGCGCGCTGGAAATATTGGTGGATTAATGACAAGCCCTTTGTTCGCCGGACACCCGTTTGGCACAACCGTAACCGAAGAGACGTTACGCAATACCTTTATCCCGCTCACTCAGTGGGAAGATAAATATCGTCAGCTGATACTGCTGGGTAAGCAGTTGCCGGCACTTCCGGATGCGCTAAAAGCACAGGCCAAAGAAATCGCGGGCTGTGAAAACCGCGTCTGGCTGGGGCATACTCTTCATGCGAATGGCACTCTGCATTTCTTTGGTGACAGCGAAGGTCGAATAGTACGCGGGCTGTTGGCGGTATTACTCACCGCGGTCGAAGGTAAAACGGCCGCCGAGTTACTGGCGCATTCACCAATGGAATTATTTGACGAGCTGGGTTTACGCGCGCAGCTTAGCGCCTCGCGTAGCCAGGGGCTACATGCTCTTAACGAGGCGATTCTTGAGGTTGCTCAGAAAGCCGGATGACGGCGCTAATACGTCTTATCCGGCTTATAACACCGCACAAACCGTAGGTCGGATAAGCATAGCGCCATCCAATACAATCAGGGCTGGCGCGCCGCTTTGGCCATCATCTTCTTCAGCGCATGGGAGACGGCAACAAAACCAAAGGTGGCGGTCACCATCGTGGCCGCGCCAAACCCGGATGCGCAATCCATACGTTTCGGCCCTTCCGCCGTCGCTTTCATCGCACACACCGAGCCATCTGCCTGCGGGTACACCAGCGCTTCGGTCGAGAACACACAGTCCACGCCCAGCTTGCCTTTGCTGTTTTTCACCACGCCAAAATCGCTTTTCAGCCGCTCACGTAGCTTGGCCGCCAACGGATCCTGGATGGTTTTTGCCAAATCAACGACCTGAATCTGCGTAGGATCGATCTGTCCGCCCGCACCACCGGTGGTCACCAGAGGAATTTTGTTACGCCGACAGTACGCGATCAGTGCCGCTTTTGGGCGCACGCTATCAATCGCATCAATGACATACGAAAATCCCACACTCATATATTCAGCAACGTTATCCGGCGTGACAAAATCATCGACCACGTTCACCCGGCACTCCGGGTTAATCTGGCGGATACGTTCAGCCATCACTTCAGCTTTTGCCAGGCCGACGTTATCGCGTAAAGCATGGATCTGGCGGTTAGTATTGGTGACACACACATCATCCATATCGATGAGCGTGATGGCGCCAATGCCGGTTCGCGCCAGCGCTTCCGCCGCCCATGACCCCACTCCGCCAATCCCAACCACGCAAACGTGCGATTGAGCAAACAGTTGCAGCGCATTTTCGCCATACAGACGCGCCGTACCGCCAAAACGCTGACGCCAGGCATCACTTATAACCACAGACATAGAACCTCAGATATAGAAAACAAAAAGGGCGGACAAATACCGCCCTTGATGACTGCATCACTGCCTGATGGTGGCTACGCCTTATCAGGCCTACTCAATAATTCAGGCTTGATAAGCGAAGCGCCATCCGGCAATTAACCGCTGAACACGTTACCCGCACCCGGCGCTGTTTTTAGTACCCATACGCGACCGTAATGATTATACCACCCGGCACGGTGTCCGGCGTCTGCGCCAATACCCTGATAGATGTCGAAGTGCTGCCCTTTTATCGCCCCGCCCACATCCAACGCCACCATCAGACGCAGTTCGTACTGGCCGGTAAACTTGCCGTTATTGTCCAGTAACGGGACTTCCGCCAGTAACGTTGTGCCCGCAGGAATGATACTGCGGTCAGAAGCCACGGATGCGCGGCCAATCAACGGTACCGCGCTGGCCCCTTTCACCGGAGCAAAAGATTGTGGTTTAAAGAAGACAAACGATGGGTTCTGCTCCAGCAGCTCACGCACTTCGGCTTCGCTGTGCGTTTCACCCCAATGACGAATAGCCTGCATCGACATATCTTCTTTTTTCACTTCGCCACGGTCGATAAGCACTTTACCGATACTGCGATAGGCGTGGCCGTTTTTCCCGGAATAGCTAAAGAAGTTGAGCGGGCTGCCATCGCCAAAATCGATGTAACCACTGCCCTGAACATCCATAATGAAGTTATCCATCAGGGAGTTGCTGTATGCCAGAATATAATTGTCGCTTAGCGCACCCGCGTAGATCTCGGCACGGGATGGTAAGCGCCCACGTTTTGGCGGCATACGATAGATAGGATACTGAAACTCGCCCTGGCGCGTATGCCGTGCCTGGATAACCGGCGTGTAGTAACCGGTAAACTGGACGTTACCGTAGTTATCAGCCCCTTCCATTTGCCATGCATCAATACCAAACTGACGCATACTGCGCGTATCACCGCCCGCGCGTAACCATTGCTGGATAGCGTTGTAGACGTTGCTCTGGTTACCGTACAAACGTGGCGAAGCGCTACGAATTTGATTAACCTGCTCGGCGAAATCACCGGCATTGATTGGTGCGCCAACCGCATCAGGCTGGTTCACCAGTGAGAAAGGCTGGGTAAATTTCCCGTCTTTATACTGCTGCCCACGATCGGTGGGTTTTGAGGAACACGCGGCGAGCATCGCGACTACAGCTCCCGCCAGAAGATATTTTGCCCAACGTCCTTTCATTGTTCTCGTCTTATGTTGCCTGAATGCGAGACGAAGATAACAAACCCCCGAACCTAATGAAATGCGTATACATACCCGAACGCAAATTTTGAGCAAAAAATAATCCAGAATGCGTTGTTTTTGTTCATTTTCACCCTAAAAACGTGATCAAGGTGAAAAAAGGGTTGCATGAAAATACGAGCAGAGTATAGTGCGCATCCACGGACGCGGGGTGGAGCAGCCTGGTAGCTCGTCGGGCTCATAACCCGAAGGTCGTC
>NZ_JAOWFA010000070.1:0-75640 GCF_030333885.1 Citrobacter sp. Cf132 | reverse complement strand
GACGCGGGGTGGAGCAGCCTGGTAGCTCGTCGGGCTCATAACCCGAAGGTCGTCGGTTCAAATCCGGCCCCCGCAACCAACATTATGAACACCCTGACGGGTGTTTTTTTGTATCTGTGGTCCGTAAAAAAAGCGCTTTTCAGCGCTTTTTTGTTATCCCCTTCTCGCCAGCGTCGCCCCATCGGCAAAATAGGCTTTAATCCCTGCCAGAATCGACTCTGCAACTTCCTGCTGGAAGGTCGCCGTTTTGAGTTTGCGCTCTTCCTCAACGTTACTGATAAATGCCGTTTCGACCAGAATGGACGGGATATCCGGCGCTTTTAGTACCGCAAACCCGGCCTGTTCAACCTGATTCTTATGCAGGTTGTTGATTTTACCAAGCTTATTCAATACCGCTTTACCAAACTTCAGGCTGTCGGCGATGGTCAGCGACTGCACCATGTCAAACATGGTGTGGTCGACGTAACGGTCACCGCTCTTACTGACGCCACCGATGAGATCCGAGGCGTTCTGGGTCTGCGCCAGATATTTCGCTGCGGTACTGGTCGCACCTTTGGTCGAGAGAGCAAACACCGAAGAACCGCTGGGTTGTCGACTGGTAAAAGCATCGGCGTGAATAGAGACAAACAGGTCTGCACGCTGCTTCTGCGCTTTCGCCACGCGGACTTTAAGAGGAATGAAGATATCTTCATTTCGTGTCATAAAGACCTTCATGTTGCCCTCTTTCTCTATGAGGGCTCGCAGGCGGCGGGCAATCTGCAGCACCACATCCTTTTCACGCGTCTTGTATTTCCCCACCGCACCGGAGTCTTCTCCGCCGTGGCCTGGATCCAACATAATGACAATGGGACGATCGCGCCCCGCTTTACCCGGCTGCGGGCCACTTTGTGCAGGTGGCACCTGTTTATCCAGATCGCCCTTGTTGTAATCTTCCAGCAATGCCAGCAGCGGGTCCTGAACGTCCTGGGCATTCGCGGGATAGAGATCCATCACCAGACGTTCTTTAAAGCCTGCCACCGGAGCCAACGCAAAAAGTTGCGGCTTCACATTCTGTTTCAGCTCGAACACCATCCGCACAGTCTTTGGATCAAACTGGCCAACGCGCGCCGACTTAATATACGGATCGTCAGGACGAATCTGCGTCCCAATGCCCTTGAGCACCGAGTTCAAATTAACGTCTTCAATATCCACAACCACACGCTCAGGATTACTCAGGGCAAACTGTTTGTATTTCAGCAGACGGTTAGATTCTACCGTGACGCGAGTGTAGCTGGACGCAGGCCAGATACGTACGGCAACGACCTGACTCACGGCTGCCAGACCCACCTGGCTGACGCTCAAAAGCCACATAGCACCCGCACCTTTCAATAAACGGCGGCGACTGATTGCTGAATTGGATCCCGACATGCTTCTCCCGAGCAAAAGAAATCTTTTTAGAGGTAATACGTAAAACGTCCGAATTGACCGGAAACTTTAGCGAATGACGCATAATCTGTCATCTATAAAAGGGTAAACATTCTTTTTATATTCACGGCATTACTGAGAAAAATCTTCGGCATGGGTAAAAATTACACTTGCGCACAGCGCAAAAACAGAATAAAAATACACAAATTACGAATAATCATGCAATGAGGGTGTGCCGTGGTGAAGGAGCGTAGAACCGAACTGGTACAGGGATTCCGCCATTCTGTTCCCTATATCAATACCCATCGGGGAAAAACGTTTGTCATTATGCTGGGCGGCGAAGCCATAGAGCATGAAAACTTTTCCAGTATCGTCAATGACATTGGCCTTCTTCATAGCCTCGGCATCCGCCTGGTCGTGGTCTATGGCGCACGACCGCAGATTGATGCCAATCTTGCGGCGCATCATCATGAGCCGGTGTACCACAAAAACACGCGCGTCACCGATGCGAAAACGCTGGAGCTGGTCAAACAGGCTGCGGGGCTACTTCAGCTTGATATTACCGCCCGCCTGTCGATGAGCCTGAATAATACGCCATTGCAGGGTGCACACATCAATGTGGTCAGCGGTAATTTTATTATCTCCCAGCCGCTGGGCGTTGATGACGGCGTAGATTACTGCCATAGCGGGCGTATTCGTCGCATCGATGAAGATGCCATTCACCGCCAGTTAGATAGCGGCGCGATTGTGCTGATGGGCCCAGTCGCCGTTTCCGTCACTGGTGAGAGCTTTAATCTGACGTCAGAAGAGGTCGCCACGCAGTTGGCTATCAAACTGAAGGCAGAGAAAATGATCGGTTTTTGCTCGTCTCAGGGTGTCACCAACGATGATGGCGATATTATTTCCGAGTTGTTTCCTAACGAAGCTCAGACTCGCGTTGAGTTGCAGGAAGAGAAAGGCGATTACAGCTCCGGTACGGTGCGCTTTCTGCGCGGAGCAGTGAAAGCCTGTCGCAGTGGCGTACGCCGCTGCCATCTGATCAGCTATCAGGAAGATGGTGCATTGCTGCAAGAACTGTTCTCCCGTGACGGCATCGGTACGCAGATCGTGATGGAAAGCGCCGAGCAGATCCGTCGCGCTACCATTAACGATATCGGCGGGATTCTGGAGCTTATCCGCCCGCTGGAACAGCAAGGTATTCTGGTCCGCCGCTCGCGCGAGCAGTTGGAAATGGAGATCGACAAATTCACGATTATTCAGCGTGATAACCTGACTATCGCCTGTGCCGCTCTGTACCCTTTCCCGGAAGAGAGAATTGGCGAAATGGCGTGCGTAGCGGTACATCCGGACTACCGTAGCTCGTCGCGCGGGGAAGTGTTGCTGGAACGGATCGCCGCGCAGGCCCGGCAGATGGGGCTGAGCAAGCTGTTCGTGCTGACCACGCGCAGCATTCACTGGTTTCAGGAGCGAGGCTTCACGCCGGTAGATATCGACCTGCTGCCGGAAAGCAAAAAAGAGATGTACAACTATCAGCGGCGGTCAAAAGTGCTGATGGCGGATTTGGCATAGGAGTGGTTGCCGGATGCAGCATACAGTTCGCTGGCACATCTTTGGTATGCAGATCGTAGGCTGATCAGACGCGATAGCGTCGCCATCAGGCACACAGCCGGATGGCGCTGACGCATGTCCGGCCTACATCATGCCATCATTAAACAACGCCGACAATCCGCTGCGGCGTTCGGTTCGGGTGGCAATGGCGCCACTCAATATCCGCTCATCGGCATACAGCGACAAACGACGGCGCGCGCGGGTAACGGCGGTATAGACCAGTTCGCGAGTCACCACAGGTGAATGCTGGTTGGGTAAAATCAACGCCGCGTGGTCAAACTCAGATCCCTGCGATTTATGCACCGTCATTGCCCAGGTGGTTTCATGTTCAGGCAAGCGGCTGGGCTGAACCGATTTGATAGAACCGTCCGGCAGCGCAAACCACACCCTCAGACCCTGCCCACGATCCAGGGCAATGCCAATATCACCGTTAAATAATCCCAGCGAACTCTCATTGCGCGCGATCATCACTGGCCTTCCTTCATACCAGCGGCTATGCGTCGAACGGTGAATTTTGCGTTTTTGCACCATCACCTGCTCAATGCGTTCATTCAAACCACCCACGCCAAACGGACCTTCCCGCAGGGCACACAATAGCTGATACTCATTGAAGGCCTGAATGACAGCATCCGGCTCGGCGCGCTCGCGCAGTAAATCCAGATAGTGACCATAACCCGCTAGCGCTTCCTCCAGCATCGCAGCGTAATCTTCGCTGCTGTGCAGAGCGCGTTTTTCGATGTCGCTAAATCCCTGCTGGAAGACCGTTTTTATCGCGGCTTTGTCACCACGATTAATCGCCGCAGCCAACTGACCGATCCCGGAATCGCTACCGAAACGGTAGCTCTTTTGCAGCAGGCACAAACTGTCGCGCAGAGCAGCCGCCTGAGTTCCCGAACCAGCCGGAATAGTGGTTTCAGTCAGGCGACTAAGCTGGCGGGCACGCTCCGGGGTAAAACCATCACCGACGAAAGCACAGATATCCCCCAGCACCGCCCCCGCTTCAACAGAAGCGAGCTGGTCGCGATCGCCCAGAAAAATCACCCGCCCGTGTGGCGGTAGCGCATCGATAAGGCGCGACATCATCGGCAAATCGATCATCGAGGCTTCATCCACTACCAGCACGTCAAGATGCAGCGGGTTTCCTGCATGATGCCGCAAGCGTTGGCTACCAGGCTGAGCGCCTAATAATCGATGCAGCGTACTGGCATCATCGGGAATGCGCTTCTTTTGCTCATCGGTCAGCGGCAGTTCACGCAACGCCGCGCCCAGCGAGGCGGTCAGACGTGCTGCCGCTTTTCCCGTGGGCGCCGCCAGACGAATACGACAGCGTTCACCGTCCGCCATCTGAATCAACGCCGCCAGAAGCCTCGCCACCGTTGTTGTTTTTCCGGTCCCCGGCCCACCGGAGATCACCGATATACGACGGGTCAGCGCGACAGCAGCGGCCACTTTTTGCCAGTTAACGCCTTCAACGGGCGGAAACAGCGCTGCCAGCGTGTGGGTCAGCCGTTGTTCATCCACCTCAATGGCGTAGTTAACTTCACCGAAAAAGCGCGCCACCGCGCGTTCGTTATGCCACATCCGGTTCAGATACAAACGATCGCCGTACAGCACCAGCGGTGTGGGCTGCTCGCCACGGCTTACCGCCCCGGAGGCCAGCAGGCATTCCGCCCAGTCTTCGGGCTCTCCCGCTTCAGCGAGCCAGGCGCTTAACAGAGGATGGGCGTCCTCACTTCGGGATAGACGCGAAAGCGGTAAGCAGACGTGCCCTTCTCCTGCTTCACGGCTGAGCAACGCCGCTGCCAGCGCAACGGCAGGGTTATCATTTCCGGCAACCGCCAGCGCGAACTGGGCATCCAGAGGGCGGAGCTGCTTTTGCTCAACGGCTTCCAGTAATCGTTTCTGGATTGTCATGACATCTCCTCCAGCGGCACACCGGCAAACAACTCGTCCATCAAAGCGATCAACTCTCCGTCAGGTCGGGTCGCATAAATTCCCTGCTGCGGATTTTCACGGTCAACGCCACGCAGGAAGAGATAGATAACGCCGCCAAAATGGCGTTCATAATCGTAATCAGCAATGCGATGGCGCAAGTAGCGATGCAGCGCCAGGGTATAAAGTTGATACTGCAGGTCGTAGCGATGCGCCTGCATGGCAGAGGCCATCGCCTGCTGCGTATAGGCGGAGCTGTCTTCACCCAGCCAGTTCGATTTGTAATCGAGCAGGTAATAGCGCCCCTGATGGCGGAATACCAGGTCAATAAAGCCTTTTAGCATGCCGCGCACCTGCATAAAGTCCAACGCAGGGCACCCCGCCGAGAGCGGATCGTACTGACGAATCAACGCATCAAGTTGGCTGGCCATCAGCGGCTGCGAAATCGGCAGATAAAACTCCATCTCCACCTGTTTTTCTCGCGCGGAAAGCTGGCTCAAACTCACGCCCGTCTCGTTGAGAGGCGCCTGCAAAATGGCGTCCAGCCATTCGGTCAAAACCGGCGTCCAGTGCGCGTCATAACCGCCCAACGCCAGTTGCTCCTCGACCCAATGCGGATCCACCGGTTGCGTAAAATCGAGATTTTCAAACAGGCTATGCAAGAACGTACCCGGCGAAGCGCCGCGCGGGAACTGATGCGGTGTGAGTCCTGATTCTTCAATAACCTCACCGACGCCTGCGGCATCGATATCCAGTCGAGGGATCAGATCCTGCGCAATACCATGTCCACGCTGTTGCAGACCGGAATAACTGGTCACGCGCCAGCTATCGCCGGGCGTACGCTGCAGTATTTTTGCACTCAGTTCACTGCTAACAGACTGCGCAACCTGCCAGGGTTCGCCGTCAGGTTGCGCGGGAGTCTGGCAAGCAATATCGTTGCTGCAAAGCGCTTCAATCGCGCTACGCAGACCCGCGGCATCCATCGGCTCACCTTTTTGTAACAGGCGACCAAGGGCGCTCTGATGCACATCGGTATCCCCTTTTTTATCGCCCCGACGTCGTACCAACGGCGCAACGCCAAGGCTGCAGTGCCATACCGAACGGGTTAGCGCGACATACAGCAAACGCAGGTCTTCCGCCAGACGTTCCGCTTCTGCCAGCTCAACGCTCTCCTCGGCATCGCTGAGATCCAGCACCGCTTCAAAGGAGCTGCGATCGTGGTAGAAAGCCTGATCCTGGACGCGGAAATTGGTGATAAATGGCAGCCAGACCAGCGGATATTCCAGCCCTTTCGATTTATGGATGGTGACGATTTTAACCAAATGCTTGTCGCTTTCGAGCCTGAGCTGCTGACTGGACGCATTGCTGTCGGGTTCAAGAATATGCTGGGACAACCAGCGCACCAGCGCATGCTCGCTTTCCAGCTGCGAGCCCGCTTCCTGCAACAGTTCGCTGATATGTAAAATGTCGGTCAGTCGACGTTCGCCCCCCGCCGTCGCCAGCAGGTTCTCCGCAATCTGGCGGGCAGCCATCAGCGCGCGCAGCATCGGCATCACGCCGCGTTTATGCCAGATCTGACGATAACCATCGAACTCCTCGACCACCGCATCCCAGGCATTTTCGTCGTTATTTAACGCTTCAAGATCCTGCGCATTCAGCCCCATCATTGAGGTCGCCAGCGCGCTACGCAGCGTGTTCTCACGCTCCGGTGTCATCACCGCCTGCAGCACCCACAGCAGCTCCTGCGCTTCCAGCGTTTCAAATACGCTGTCACGGTTAGAGAGGTAGACGGAGGGAATGGCCAGTTGCGTCAGCGCATCGCGGACCAGCGCCGCTTCCTGGCGGCTACGTACCAGTACGCTGATGTCCGACGCGCGTACCGGGCTGGATGCTTTGCCACTGACCAGTTGCGCAGCGCCAGAATGTCCGGCCTTAAGCCAGTCGCGAATTTGCGTGGCGCACACCTGCGCCATGTAGTTCTGATAGTCGCCGACGCCACAGCTTTCCCCTTCCATCAGCCACATACTCATGGCTGGCTGCGTTTCACCGTGTAAAACAAACTGAAGCGACTGGTTTTTTTCTGCGAATTTTACCGGGCTGAAGGGGATTTCGCGGAACATAAAGGCGTCGTCCATCTGGCTGAAAAGCGTATTCACGCTATTGACCATGCCAGGGGCCGAACGCCAGTTGGTATCAAGCGTATAGTGTGCGCTGACTTCGCTGCGCGCCTTCATATAGGTGAAGATATCCGCGCCGCGAAACGCGTAAATCGCCTGTTTTGGATCGCCAATCAGCAGAAGTGCGGTATCCGGCTGATGCTGCCAGATCCGACGAAAAATACGGTACTGCTGCGGATCGGTATCCTGGAATTCATCGATCATGGCAACCGGAAAACGGGTGCGAATAGCCGTCGCCAGCGCATCGCCGCTTTCACTGCGCAACGCTGCATCCAGACGGCTGAGCATATCGTCAAAACCCAGCTCGCCGCGGCGGCGTTTCTCCTCGGCAACCGCCGCGCGGATCTCCGCCAGCGCCCGGGTGATCACCAGATCGCGCAGGGTTAACGGTTCGCTAAGCAGTTCATCAATAGCGACGAAAAGCGGGTGCTGAGGCGTTACGCCGCCCGCTTTGGTTCGCTCTTCTAAAAAGCGCTGGGAGAATTTCTCCAACGCATCAGGCAGCTGATAGCTTTGGGTTTCTTCCTGCGCCCATGCGCTGATCTTTTCGATCCACTTACCCTGGTTAGCGCGATTAAATTTACGCCGATCGATCCCGGAGGCTTCCAGCAGACCATCCAGCTCATCAACAGAATCACGCCATTGCTGCTTGATCTGGTTAATGCGCGCGAGAATGTGTTCATGCCGGGAGGCCAGCGTTTCGTCATCGGGCGGAGGAGCCTTGATAACCGGTGCTTCCCCTTGCAGATAGCGATCGATATCTCTCAGCAGCGCCTGCGGCCCTTTCCACGTTTCAAAAACCACCTGCGCAATGTCGCGGGGCAGCGGGTAGCAGTGCCGACGCCAGAAGTCCGCGCAGGCCTGATAGCGCAGCAGCGATTCATCTTCTATCAGCTGCTGTTCGAACAGCATGCCAGACTCAAAGGCGTTAAGGCTGAGCATACGCTGACAAAAACCGTGGATGGTAAACACCGCCGCTTCATCCATCTGTCTTTCAGCCAATAACAGCCACTGAGCGGCCTGTTTTTTATCGGCAATTTCATCTAACAAACGGGCATATAGCGGGTTGTCGGTGGTTTCACGCAGGCAGGCAATTCGCAGTTCATGAATGTTGCTACGAATTCGACCGCGCAACTCTTCGGTAGCCGCCTCAGTGAAGGTGACTACCAGCAGTTCTTCGACGGTCAGAGGACGAGGAAAGGCGGCAGAGCCGCCCAGTCCAAGCAGTAAACGTAAATACAGGGCGGCGATGGTAAAGGTTTTACCGGTGCCCGCAGAGGCTTCAATCAGACGCTCGCCCGTCAGGGGCAAACGCAGTGGATCAAGGGACTCAGCGGCATCATTCATTCTTATCACTCATCAGGGGTAAGGTTTGCTGCAACGCGCTGACGGTCTGCCACACTTTCCAGCCTTCCGGGTGCACATATTCTGCTTGCCCGTTCTGACTACCGGAAACCTGTGACAATATCGCCATGCCTTGCGGCTCAACCACCGCCTGATGGAAGAAGTCGGCAAGTTTTTGCGGCGTCAGCAGTTTAATCTGAGCCACTATTTTATCACGTGAATCGAAGCGCATATTGCCGCGATCAAAATCTTTGCTTAACTGTGAGGCTTCTGCCCCCAGCGTTTGCGGCGCCTGCAGCATTTGCGCAATAATCGCCTGCTGAATTTGCGCGAACTCTTCAGGTTTCATCGCCCGCAGCTTCGCTTCCGCCGTCGGGAAGAACGCTTTATAACGCTCCCAGAGGTAAGACGGCTGCTTATCACTGCTTTGCAGCAGGAACCCCATTCCCCACTGACGGCCAACGCTCATCGGGAAAGCAAATACGGCGTAACCTAACTGCTCTTCAGTACGCAGCTGATTGTAGAACCACGGCTGAACAATCTGCCCCAACATGGCGCTGTAGGCTGAACTGGCGTATTCATCGTATCCGGTTGGCACAAATACCGCCGCCAGTGCTGAATCCGTGCTGCTGCCTGCTTTTTCAAAGATGACGGACTGCTTCTTGTCCACCACCACATCTTTGTTGCGACACCACTGTGACCCGTTCGCACCAAGCTGTTTTTGGATATCCCGCGCCATGCTCGTTGTCTGAGCTTCGCTCATATTACCAATGACCAGGAATTCAGGTCGCGCACCGGTTTTTAAGGCGTCGCGGTAGGTCATCACCTCTTTCAGGGTGATGGAAGGCAGCAACTGACGGCGCTCATCACGTGAAAAATAAGGCACCTGAGAAAGCATCTGCACCGGCATAATAGCCTGATCGTAGGCTTTACCCTTTTCTGCGGAATCCATCATCTGGGCATACCAGGATTTCGCCTGTTCCAGTTGTTCATCCGTTGAGGTATAGCTGAAATAGCCGCTCAGCAGCGCCTGAAAAAGCTGCGGCAAACGTTGGGTGTAGCCGTTGGCGTTAAGCATCAACCCATTGTTAGCGTTGGTAGAGAAACCAATTCCACCTACCGATGCCTGGTTACTTAACTGATCGAGCGCAATCCCCGCCAGGTAATCGTTAAGTGCGAATAAGACCTGGTTGCGGGCGCTGTCCATGGCTTTCGGGTTACGCAGGATCACGCTGACGTCAGCCTTCGGCTCGCTGGCAAAATACTGGCTCGGGGCATACACCACGCGTAAATCCGGCTCATCAACAATCAGCTCCGGATGAGCGTATTTTTTATCCGTCTTAATCAGCGTGAAATCATCCGGAATGTAGGGGTTCACCTCCGGTAACGACAGCGCAATACCCTGTGCTTTTTGCTGCCAGTCGGCAAAGGTTTTGTCGCTGATTTTATCCACCTGGTAAGGCGCATCGACAAAATAAGCGGTTTTATTATGCGGCTCTTTCGCGCTGATATACCAGATACGCGCATTCTGCGGCGTCATCATTGCCAGACGTTGCTCAACAGCTTTCGCATCGTACTGGTCAGCAATATTCACCGCATCCAGCGTATGCTCGACGGGAACGCGGATCATGGTATCAGCTAGCCATTCCACGTAGTCCATATCACGGGTGATGGAGGGATAACGGAAATCGAGATCCAGCACATGTGCCAGCTCGTCAAAATAGCGTTTATCGACGCCTTTCTCGCGTAACAAATTGAGGTAGCTAAAGATTGCCGCGACAACTTCATCGCGATTCGCCAGCCCCTTGTCGGTTAACGTCGCGGAAATGGCTAACACGCCGCTGTTCCCGTTGACCACCGGATCGGAGTCTGCGCGAATACCTTCAACCAGGCCCTGCTTTTGCAGCCAGTCAGACAATGTGCCCGGACTACGATTGCCAATCAGGTAGGTCACCAGCTCATCGGTTTTACTGCGGAACTGCACGCTGTTGTTATCAATACGAAACTCGACGCGCAATACTTTACGCGGCATTGCCGGAACATAGTGGATGATGATGCCCTTTTGCGCGTCAGTGACGACCGGTACGGTAATTTCAGGCTTTTCGATATTTCTGTTCGGCACGCGCCCAAAGGTGTCAGCCGCTATCCGCGCCAGCTCTGGCAGCGGTTTATTGCTATAAATCACCGCCTTCATCAGGTTCGCGGAGTAGTACTTTTCATGAAATTTTTGTAACGCCTGTACCACCGGGTTGCCAGGTTTGTCGCTTAATGTCTCTAGATTCCCGCCAGAGAAACGCGAGCCAGGGTGCGCCGGGTTGATAGTCTCAGCGCTCACCTGCGCCATACGCATCCCGTCTCGGGTACGCGCCAGCGTCAGCTCGGAGTTAACCGCGTTACGCTCACGGTCGGCATATTTTTTATCCAACAATGGATCGGCAATAGCATCCGCCAGGCGATCCACCGCCCCCACCAACGCGTCGTTTTCGACTTCAAGATAGAAGGCCGTACGATAAGGCGCAGTGCTGGCATTGTGGCTACCGCCGTGCATTTTCAGAAATTCAGCCAGGCTGTCCGGCTGCGGGTATTTTTTCGAGCCCATCAGGCACATGTGTTCGAGATAGTGCGCCAGCCCCTGATGATCGTCCGGATCTTCCAGCGAGCCCACGGGGACTACCAGTGCAGAAAGGGATTTCACGGCCTGAGGATCGGATACCAGCAGCACAACCATGCCGTTATCAAGGCGCACGGCCTGATACTGACGGGTATCTTTATCGCTTTTACGGATGGTTTCAGCTAAAGGCTGCCAACCGGTATCTGCCTGACTTACGGGAACCCAAAGGGCGACGAACAACAGTAATGCGCTGAACCAGGTGCTGCGGGGCATTCACAAACCTCATCATTAACGTATTCACCTGTTCACTACAAACCACGCATAAATACATGGTCTGAACAGGGCAAGACTATGTGCTGAACGAGCCAGCATCTTCTCTTTGTAAGAATCAGTCCGTGACAGAATGCGCATCATAGTGGAAGCTATCGAATTGCGCAATTTTTATACAGCCATCATGACTGATTGAAGCGAAAAATCGGTAACAGGTAACGTTGAGACTGTAAAACAATAGTCTCCAGCGTATCAGCATCCAGTTGACGCCAAAGACGCTGATACCAGATATCATCACCTTCGCCACGTACTATCATGTTGCCTTCATAGGCTTGCAGAAACTTACTGCGCGCTTTTTGCAACGTTGCATCGTCATCTAACATGGCATCATTTGCGGCGTCATAACAGGTTTTTATCCATGCACCGCCGCTTTCGGGCAATACCAGCAATGGTGACGACATGCCTTCCCGATACCCCTCAATGAGTTGCGACAGATACAGCAACGCCTGTTCTGCATCCAGCGGCGGAAAACGCCATTCCCCGTCTTTACGCAGGAATAATCGGCTCTCTCCCGTACCGCCACTCGCACAATAGACAAGATGTTCCAGCCAAAGTTGCACGCCCTGCGCAATGCTGATCAAAGATGGGCGCCAGCGCAACAAACCGTCCTCTTGAACCTGCGGCAACCAACCGGTGATTTGTACGCCGTTACAGTTAAGATCGATTTCCATGCTCTGACAGGGCTGACGACAGGCGATAATACGCTCAGCCAGCGACTGCATCTCCTGACGCTGCGTATCCCACAGAATTTCGCCAAACGGCCCATAGGGTAGCGTGCCCGCCGCACGAAAACGGCGGAACAGTCGTTCAGCGTCGTTCTCTTCAACCAGTGTATTAAGCAATTGCTGATTAAGCTGATAGCGGGTTAATCCTTCAAGGGTGAAAGGCTCCGTGTCCGGGATCTCACTCTCTTCAGAGCGGAAGTTGACCCTCAAACGCATCTGGAAAAAGGCGCGTACCGGATGTGCCCAAAATCGCTGCAGTGTTTCCAGCGTCAGTGTTTCAGGCATCTCAAAAGGAAGAGGCTGCACAAAATCCGTGTGCGCTTTTCCTGACAGACTCGCCGCAGGCAGCCATTCCCGGGCATAGCTTTGCTGTTCACCCGGCAAATAGTTTTGTGCATCAAAGGGCATACGGGTATGCAAACGGGTAATGTGCGCTTTTACCCTTGCCTCGCTTTGATCGCAGGTCAACAATTCGTCACCCGGCAGATAATGGCTTTGCCCAATGTAGTCCATCAGTTCTTGCACCAGCACCGACGGGAAGCGCTCGCTGTTATCCTGGATAGAGCGGCCAATGTAGCTGATGTAGAGCGTCTGCTGTGCCGAAATCAATGCTTCGAGGAACAGATAGCGGTCATCATCACGACGGCTGCGATCGCCCCGCATCGGTTTTTGACTCATTAAATCAAAGCCCAGCGGCGCAAGCTGGCGTGGATAAACGCCATCGTTCATACCCAGCAGGCACACCACTTTGAACGGAATGGAGCGCATCGGCATCAGCGTACAAATGTTAACGGGACCCGCCAGGAAGCGCTGGCTGATGCGTTCCTGATCAAGGCGCTGGGCCAGCTCATCACGTAACAGAGAGAGCGGTATAGCATCGCCGTACTCGGCCCCTAAACCTTCGGTGATAATAGCCTGCCACTGCTGTTCAATCAGCGTCATCGCCGCTTCGGTATCCGCGTCCGGCAGGAAGAAATCATTGAGCATTTCCCGACAAACAGGTAGCCACTCTTCCAGCGGTCGTTCCTGCGCTAACCCTCTACGCCAAAGATTAAGCTGCATCAGCAACGAGGCCAGATGCCCTACCAGCTCGGCAATCAAACCGCTGGACTCATCGTAAGGCAACACCGATTGCCACTCGCCCTGCGCACTTTCCATCGCGTAGCCGAGCAGCATACGCGTTAAACCAAATTGCCAGGTATGCTGACCTGTAGGCGGAAGTTCCAGTTCACGCACGTTATCGTCGTCAATTCCCCAACGAATCCCGGATTCATTGACCCATAAGCGAAGATAGCGCAACCCTTCTTCATCAATGTTGAAACGCGCCGCCAGCACGGGGACATCCAGTAACGCCAGAACATCCTCTGAGACAAAACGGCTATCCGGTAGAGACAGCAGACTAATAAAAGCCTGTAAGACGGGATGAGACTGACGTGCCCGACGGTCGGAAATCGCATAAGGTAAGTAACGCTCGGCTGGTGCACTGCCAAAGACCGACTGAATGAATGGGCTGTAGCTGTCGATGTCCGCCACCATCACGATAATATCGCGCGGCGTCAGCGTTGGGTCCGCTTCCAGCATGGCCAACAGCCGGTCATGCAGAATTTCCACCTCGCGCTGTGGGCTATGGCAGACATGGAAAGTCACGCTGGTATCGTTCAGATCAAGCCGGCGTTTATTGTCACTACGGGAATATTCTTTCAGCGTGACGCCCGCCACGGCATGACTTTCGAGTTCCAGAATATCTGATTGAATATTATGCAAAAGGTTGTCAGGCGTAATGTCGACAAACGCATCCAGTTCCTGACTATTTTCCAGCTCCGAAAGCAAATAAATGTAATCACGCCCCAGTTTGCCCCACGAGGCCAGCATCGGGTTGCCCACATCCTGTTCGCCATCGCTGTTAAATAATCCTTCGGCTTTCTGGTTATCACGAAACAGCGGCAGGTGCCGTTCTTCAAAGCTGTGCCGACGCTGACGCGCCATCAGCTTCGCCAGCCAGGCAGGATCTTTAATATCTCCCCAGTAGTAGCGACAAGGGTTGGTAAACAGCAGATGAATATCGATGTGCTTACCCAGCGCTTGCAATGCCTGCAAATAAACCGGCGGTAGCGCCGAAATACCGCAAATAAAGACACGAGAAGGCAGTCCCTGCGGGCACTCGGACGCGTTTTCCAACGTCTGAATAAATCGTTGGTATAAATTGGCACGATGCCAACGCGGCTGGCCCAACTCCGCGGCGTATTCCACCAGCGCTTTCCACAACGGTGCCTGCCAGGCCTGAGACTCGCCGAGTCCCTCAACCAGTCGCCCCGCTTCCCACTGGGTCAACCAGTCAGGGCGGTAGACTAAATACTGGTCGAAAAGGTCAGCCGCGCGCGAGGAAAGCTGAAAAAGCTTACGTTTATCGGTGTCGTCCGTCAGATAGTGGCGCAGCAATGCAAAGTCATCGCCATCCAGCAATTGCGGCAACAGCGTCATCAACTTCCAGCTCATGCTCTGTTTGCTGAACGCGCTCTCTTTCGGGATATCCGGCAGCACACGCACAAACATATCCCAGATAAAACTCGCGGGCAGCGGAAAATCGATATTGGCGGCAATACTAAACTTCTGTGCAAGAGTCATTTGTAACCACTGCGCCATACCGGTACTTTGAACCAGGATCATCTCAGGCTCAAAGGGGTCGTCCAGCCGCTCGCGCTCAACGATAAACTCCATTAACGCTTCCAGCACATCCAGACGGTTGGAGTGGTAGACCCTTAACATAGCGACTCCTGACTACTGACGATTCGGGCAATGCAGACGCGTCATCTGACCCTGCCTGCCGAGGGGTGAAGAAATTATGACGTTGATGCTGACACATCCCGCTCTCGTTGTCTGCATTCGGTTAACCTGCCAGTTCACAGGCGATGAAAACTGGTACAGCTGGCTTTGCTGCCAGGCGTGACGCCAGAGTTGTTGATACTGGTTTCTGATAATAAAGCTGTTCATTAGCACCCGCTGGTATCCTGACAACGCGGTCACAATCATGATCATCAGTACCATTGCCAGCATAACTTCCGGCAGACTAAAGCCACGCTGACTGTTCAGGGGATCTGGCATAACGTCTGCTCCTTAAGCGGACAAAAATCGCTCCAGCCATGCGCTGAGAATTCTATGTTGCCATCAATAACCGCCCCCTGACGCCATAAAAATACTCCTTCATAGTGGGCGATTAGCAGCACGAAATTATTGGTAAGCAGGCGCAGGCAAACCGCGGCATTCTGCGTGGGATCGCGCCGACACTGTACGACGGGTTGTAAGCGCCAGGGTTGTATACGCCCCCATTCCATCGCGGATTGCACTACCGCCTGACGCTGCAGCGCCTGACTTTGTGTGACCACACGCGCAGCAAAACTAGCCTCCTGTCTGCTAACGCCTTCCAGCAGCAGACTACCGAGCACCAGCAGCAACAGGACCATTGCCAGAGAGGATACGCCTCGCTCACGGTTCACAGGTTGAATCCCGTAACGCTGTAGACCGCCTCAACAACTTTTTGTGGTTCGTCATTGCTCACTCCACGCAAACGCAGCGTAAGAAGCGGGGAATATCCGCTGAAATTCAGCCGTTCAACCTGGAATTCCTCAATCTGGATGGTAGTCTGATCGGTCATTTTCTCCCATCCTTTTCCAGTGCAACCGGTGGCTCCACGCAGGGTTTCCAATACCTTGTCCTGTAAACGAAACCCGATAGCATCAGCCTCTTTCGCGGAACTGCTCTCCCAAACGCCGTTGCCGTTGGCATCCCAGCGTGCAATGACACAGTCCCCCTTAGCCGATATCACCAGTCCCTCTCCGACACAGTTTCCCCGGCAATACCCCGCCCGTTGAAGATGCTTCGCCACGGTGTAGGTCCGCTGCCATATTTCATCTTCCAGCGCTAACTGGCGCGTGTTACGCAGAATCTCTCGCTGTAGCGCCGGTAAAAATCGTGCTGAGCTAAGTAATAAAATACTGCTAATCGCCATGGCAATGAGCACCTCCAGCAGTGAAAATCCCCGTTCGTTTACTGACATAATCTGGCCTCATCGCGCTCACAAAGCCTGATTCGCCCCCAGCCAGACACCACCACGCGCCATTCCCCTGCCGCATTTTTCAGGCGTATATGTCCGGCCCATGCCGTATTGCGCAGTCCAAAAAAAGCCAGTGAAGGCGTGATATCTGCCATTTCGACATCAGCCCAGAGTGGCGCAAATATCAACGGTGAAACAGGCTGACACGAAGCTTGTGATGTCGCTGAGCTTGCCAGACACCATGTCCCCCCTTCGCGGAGTACGTTGATGACGTGATCACGATTGCGCCAGTTAGCATCTTCACGCAGTTGCAGCAGGTAGTCCCGCACCTGGCAGGCGGTCTGCCACAGCCGCTGTTGTTGCTGCCAGCGCTGCCAACCATACAGCCCAGATGCACCAAGCGCCGCGACGATCAGCATCGCAATCAGGGTTTCGAGAAGCGTGTAACCTTGTTGTTTTTTCATGTCGCCAGTATGGCTTGAGGAAAATGAATAACGAGCGGGAAATTCGGTTTCTACGGCGAGCTACGGGAAATATTTGTCGCGTTGCAGACCGTTGCACTATTTCAGGAATGTTCGCCGAAGAACGTGATTTTAGACAAAAAAAACCGACGCGCACGGGCGTCGGTTGTGTCAGCATGAAGCTGGTTAGATAGCCACCGGCGCTTTAATACCCGGGTGCGGATCGTAGCCTTCAATTTCAAAGTCTTCGAAGCGATAGTCAAAGATAGATTCAGGCTTACGTTTAATAACCAGTTTCGGCAACGCGCGAGGTTCACGGCTAAGCTGCAGATGCGTTTGATCCATATGATTGCTGTACAGGTGCGTGTCGCCACCGGTCCAGACAAAATCACCCACTTCCAGATCACACTGCTGCGCCATCATGTGTACCAGCAAAGCGTAGCTGGCAATGTTAAACGGCAGGCCGAGGAACACATCGCACGAACGCTGATACAGCTGACAGGAGAGCTTGCCATCCGCGACGTAAAACTGGAAGAACGCATGGCACGGCGCCAGCGCCATTTTATCCAGCTCACCGACGTTCCATGCAGAAACGATAATGCGGCGAGAGTCCGGGTCATTTTTAAGCTGGTTTAACACGGTGGTGATCTGGTCAATATGGCGACCATCTGGCGTAGGCCACGCGCGCCACTGTTTACCATAAACCGGGCCTAAATTACCGTTTTCATCCGCCCATTCGTCCCAGATTGAGACGTTGTTTTCATGCAGGTAGGCAACGTTAGTGTCGCCCTGCAAAAACCACAGCAGCTCATGAATGATCGAGCGTAAATGGCAGCGTTTCGTCGTAACCAGCGGGAACCCTTCCTGCAGATTAAAACGCATCTGATGACCAAAAATGGAAAGCGTTCCGGTTCCGGTACGGTCGTTTTTCTGTGTGCCTTCATCCAGCACTTTTTGCATCAGTTCTAAATACTGTTTCATGGTTCCTCAGGAAACGTGTTGCTGTGGGCTGCGGCGGTACGCCCAAACCATCATAATAATGCCTGCGACAATCATCGGGATAGAGAGGATCTGCCCCATGCTGATGTACTGTACCCAGGTGCCAGTAAACTGCGCATCCGGCTGGCGGAAGAATTCAACGATAATACGAAACGCGCCATAACCAATCAGGAACAGACCGGATACCGAGCCCATTGGACGCGGCTTACGAATGTACAGGTTGAGAATGATAAACAGCACAACACCCTCGAGCGCCATCTCATAAAGCTGTGAGGCGTGGCGCGGCAGCGAGCCGTAGGTATCAAAAATAGACTGCCATTGCGGGTTAGTTTGCAGTAGTAAAATATCTTCGGTACGAGAGCCCGGGAACAGCATGGCGTACTTGAAGTTCGGGTCAACGCGTCCCCACAGCTCACCATTGATAAAGTTACCCAGACGCCCTGCACCCAGACCAAACGGAATCAGCGGGGCAATGAAATCAGAAACCTGGAAGAACGAACGTTTGGTGCGTTTGGCGAAGATAATCATCACCAGGATCACACCGATAAGTCCACCGTGGAAGGACATACCGCCGTCCCAGACGCGGAACAGATACAGGGGATTATCGAGGAATAACTCGAAGTTATAGAACAGTACGTAACCAATACGCCCACCGAGGAAAACCCCGAGGAAGCCCGCATACAGTAAGTTTTCTACTTCATTTTTGGTCCAGCCACTGCCCGGGCGATTCGCGCGGCGCGTCGCCAGCCACATCGCAAAAATAAACCCCACCAAATACATTAAGCCGTACCAGTGAAGCGCGACGGGTCCGATTGAGAAAATGACCGGATCGAAATCCGGAAAATGCAGATAGCTACTGGTCATCTGTCACCACAAGTTCTTGTTATTTCGCTGAAGTCAGACAGCAATTGATAAGCGCGCCTGCATAATGCAGGCGCTCCAAAGGTGCGAATGATAGCACAAGGGGTTAGAAGCGGATGCCGGGAAGATGTAAAAGATCTGTATAAGTAATCTTTACCCCGTAATGCCTGATGACGCTACGCTTATCAGGCCTACAATCCCCCGCGAATCAATCCCCCCATGCCGCGGCGCTCCATAAAGGCCGCTACCTGATGGCGTACCTCAGCCGCCATCTGCGCTTCCAGGCTGCGCTGCGCCAGCGTTTGCGCCTCATCAAAATCGATATGACGCAGCAGATATTTTACGCGAGCGACAGAACGACCGTTCATCGACAAATGACGGAAACCCAGGCCGATCAGAATAGCCACGCACATCGGGTCGCCCGCCATTTCACCACACAGGCGTAAATCGATACCGCTTCTTTCGGCTTCCTGCGCAATCATCGCCAGCGCACGTAACATCCCCGGATGCAGACTGTCATAAATGCTGGCTACCCGTGTGTTGTTACGATCGACGGCCAGTATGTACTGGGTAAGATCGTTGGTTCCGACTGAGATAAAGTCAATCCGGTTTGTCAGATGCGGCAGCATGAACACCATCGACGGAACTTCCAGCATGATGCCAATGCGCGGTTTCGGGATCTCGTAACCGATCATCTCCTCCACTTCGCGTCCGGCGCGTTCAATCAAACGTCGCGCTTCGTCCACTTCATCAATGCTGGTTACCATCGGCAGCAAAATGCTGAGGTTGCCGGTTGCCGCGTTGGCACGCAGCATGGCGCGAACCTGGATCAAAAAGATCTCTGGTTGATCGAGCGTTATGCGGATCCCTCGCCAGCCAAGGCACGGGTTCTCTTCACTGATCGGCATGTAGGGCAGCTGTTTATCGGCACCGACATCCAGCGTACGTAGGGTCACCGGCTTGTCGTTAAACATTTGCAGCATGCCCTGATACTGCGCAACCTGTTCTTCTTCCGAAGGAAAACCGCTTTGCAGCATGAACGGGATTTCGGTGCGATACAGGCCAATACCGTCGATCCTGCTACCCAGCTTTTCTTCATGTTCCGGGCTGAGACCCGCATTGAGCATCACCTTCACGCGCTCGCCGCTTTTCAACTGTGCTGGCTGGTTGACGTCGTCTTCCGCCAGGCGGCTCAGCTCAATTTCTTCACTGATAAGACGCTGGTATTCCTGAATCAATACCGGTTCCGGATCGACCAGCAGTTCACCGCGATAACCGTCCACCACCAGCGTGCGACGATGCAGCACCGACGGCTGGATATCGGCCCCCATAACGGTAGGGATACCCAGCGCACGAACCATAATTGCCGCATGAGAGTTGGCTGCGCCGTCCCGGACAACCACGCCGACTAACCGGTCCTGAGGAAGCTCCGCCAGCGTGGTCGCCGAAAGTTCATCCGCCACCAGTACGAAGCGTTCCGGCCAGGCATTCGGCCCCTGGATAGAGTCGTCAAGGTGGAACAGCAGACGCTGGCCGAGCGCGCGTAAATCTCCGGCCCGCTCTTTGAGGTAGTTATCGCTCAGCGCGGCAAATTGTTCGGCAAACTTTTCAATGATCGTTTTAACCGCCCACTCGGCCACTGAACCGTTATCCACTTCCGCAAACAGCTCGCGGCGCAGACGGGTATCGGAAAGCAAGTGCGAGTAAAGATCAAAGATCGCCGCCGTTTCTTTCTGCGCCCCAGCGGTAAAACGCTTGCTGTAGCGGCGGAATTCGTTCGCCGCCTCTTCCAACGCACCGGTCAGTCGCTCGCGCTCAAGCACCGGATCCAGCGTTGAAGCCTGATAGACCTGCTCCATCAGCGGTAGCGTCGCATCCTGCCAGCCTTCAGCTATTGCCACGCCGGGGGCGGCAGGCAATGCACGGATGCGCGTTTGCCGGTATTGACCGAACAGCGCGTTTAGTTGCGACTGCGAAAGTATGGCCGCCATTTGCGTGGCGAGCGTGACGAGGAAAGACTCTTCACTTTCATCGTACTGACGCAGTTCACGCTGCTGCACCACCAGCACACCTAAAAGCTGGCGACGCTGAATGATCGGTACGCCTAAGAATGCACGAAAACGCTCTTCTTTTACCGAAGGTATGTATTTAAAGCTGGGATGTTTTTGCGCATCGGCGAGGTTGATAGGTTCCGCCAGCCTGCCAACCAGGCCAACGATACCTTCATCAAACGCGAGTGCGACAGTGCGACCACGTGGTTTTTTCAGTCCCCGGGTCGCCATGAGGTAATAACAACGTCGATCGTGATCGGCCAGATAAACCGAACAGACCTCTGTATCCATCGCAAGACAGATGTCGGTAACCAGTATATTGAGCGCTTCATTCAGACGCGGAGCACTGGCCACCTTTTCGACTATTTCGCGCAGGCGGGTGAGCATAATTTGCGTAGCTTAACCTCTTTTACGTCTGTACGCAGGTGTGCTTTGCGGCTTAGGAGTGCTCTCCTGAAGCGCCATGACAACACTTGCGAATTCTTTCATCACCCTGCGATAGACATCGCGTTTAAATGACACCACCTGTCGAACCGGATACCAGTAACTCACCCAGCGCCAGCCGTCGAACTCAGGTGTACTGCTGGTTTGCATATTGATTTCAGCATCGCTGCTGACCAATTGCAGAAGAAACCACTTTTGTTTCTGGCCGATACAAACCGGCTTCGTGTCCCAACGCACCAAACGTTTCGGTAACTTGTAACGCAACCAGTTACGAGTAGAAGCAAGGATCCGTACATCTTTACGACTGAGACCCACTTCTTCAAAGAGTTCCCGGTACATCGCCTGCTCTGCTGTCTCTCCTGCGTTGATCCCACCTTGTGGAAATTGCCAGGAGTGCTGACCAAATCGCCGGGCCCACATGACCTGCCCCTGGCGGTTACAAATTACTATCCCTACATTCGGGCGGTAGCCATCGTCATCAATCACCGGACTACCTCAACATAAACCTTATATACAAACGATTGTTTCACACTCCTGAGGGGCGGTAAACCACTCTGTTAAGGGTGCGATATTCTAATAACAATTGAATAACTCACAGTTAAAGGCCGAGTTATAAACAGAAGAAGGGCAAGCAAGGCGATTTTATTCACCTTTTCTGTGGATATAGTTGTGAAGAAGTACGGAATTACTATGGGAAAACCCAGAACAGTCCGAATAAGACATTCGTCACAGAGTAAAAATAGTCTTATACATTCATAAAGTTAAAACTGATCCACGCAGATAAACACACAGAAATGTGATGTACATCACTCATACGATCTTCACGCTGATGAAAGATCGACCAGCGTCGGTTTTATCCACAGATTATGCCAATAAGTTAGGCACAATTTGTGTGAAAATTCGATTTTCGTCGCACGTCAAGGCTGTAAATTGAAACAGTAGTGGGGGTTTTTCACAGTTATCCCATCTTTCTGTGGATAACATGGTGTAAGATCCTGTTCATTGTCAGTGACCAGAATTGGAAAACCCGCTTCGCTGTTGCGCAACTCTGCAAACGTGAATCTAAAAACCAATATAAATCATATAATTGAATAAAGCATGTGGAAAAAGATAAACTCTGTCCACACGGTATAAAATCATTGCTTATTTTTTCACCTAAGGGTTAACCCGATGCCAGAACTCCGTCCGTTGCTTTCTCCCCCTGAATCTGAAACCCAGTTGCTGAGCCAGGCACGACAGCTTTCGGGCTACGCGTTAGGAGAATTAGCGGCAATGGCGGGAATCGTTACGCCGAAGGATCTTAAGCGCGATAAAGGCTGGATTGGCGTGCTACTGGAAATCTGGCTCGGTGCCAGCGCGGGCAGTAAACCA
Source organism: Citrobacter sp. Cf132 (assembly GCF_030333885.1). Lineage (NCBI taxonomy): Bacteria > Pseudomonadati > Pseudomonadota > Gammaproteobacteria > Enterobacterales > Enterobacteriaceae > Citrobacter > Citrobacter sp. Cf132. Next base: position 53,271 of record NZ_JAOWFA010000070.1, on the reverse strand, counting down.
GAGCAGGATTTTGCGGCGCTGGGCGTGGAGCTGAAAACGATCCCTGTGGACAGTCTTGGCAGACCGCTGGAAACCACCTTTGTGTGCGTGGCACCGTTAACCGGCAATACCGGCGTCACCTGGGAAACCAGCCATGTACGGCACAAACTCAAACGCGTTCTGTGGATCCCGGTAGAAGGCGAACGCAGCATCCCGCTGGCTGAGCGCCGCGTCGGCTCTCCCTTGCTGTGGAGCCCGAATGAAGAAGAGGACCGACAATTGCGTCTGGACTGGGAAGAATTAATGGACATGATTGTGTTAGGTCATGTCGAACGCATCACCGCTCGCCATGGGGAAGTACTGCAACTGCGTCCTAAAGCCGCCAACGCCCGCGCGCTTACCGAGGCCATTGGCGCCAACGGCGAGCCCATCCTGACCCTGCCACGCGGCTTTTACCTGAAAAAGAACTTCACCCGCGCATTGCTTGAGCGACATTTCTTGTTCCAGGCGCAATAGGCACCGCCCGGCCTTTCACCCGCCGCGTTACGGGCCTATAATTACCGCTTCTTTTTTTTGGCAGGACTTTGTTCGATGTTATTTGCATGGATAACCGATCCTAACGCCTGGCTTGCGCTCGGTACGCTGACGCTGCTGGAGATCGTTCTTGGGATCGACAATATTATTTTCCTTTCTCTGGTTGTAGCCAAACTCCCGACAGCGCAACGCAATCATGCCCGACGTATTGGGCTGGCGGCGGCGATGATCATGCGTCTGGCTCTGCTGGCTTCTATCGCCTGGGTAACGCGACTGACAAACCCGCTATTCGAGTTGTTTGGCGAGGCAATATCAGCACGCGACCTGATCCTTCTGCTGGGGGGATTGTTCCTGATCTGGAAAGCCAGCAAGGAGATCCACGAATCCATTGAAGGTGAGGAAGAGGGGTTAAAAACCCGCGTATCTTCTTTCCTGGGCGCGATTGTGCAGATCATGTTGTTAGACATTATCTTCAGTCTGGATTCCGTGATTACTGCGGTTGGTTTGTCCGATCATCTGTTTATCATGATGGCGGCAGTAGTGATTGCCGTAGGCGTGATGATGTTTGCTGCTCGCCCAATTGGTGAGTTTGTCGATCGCCACCCTTCAGTAAAAATGCTGGCGCTCTCGTTCCTGATTCTGGTCGGTTTTACGCTGATTCTGGAAAGTTTCGACGTCCACGTTCCGAAAGGATATATCTATTTCGCCATGTTCTTCTCTATCGCGGTAGAGACCCTGAATCTGTGGCGTAATAAAAAAAATCCGCTCTGATGAAATCCATCGCTCCCCGCAAGGGGAGCGAATGCCCACCACACCTACCCCTTCTCACAGTTTAAGATTTTACTGCTTTCACCCTGCACAACTTCGCGTTATTACTAAACTATTGTCAGACGCAGGCCATGTGAGGATAAGCAGATGAAAAAATGGGCAGTTTTGATTTCCGCCGTAGGACTGGCTTTTGCCGTTTCCGGATGCAGCAGCGATTATGTAATGGCGACAAAAGATGGTCGAATGATCCTGACCGATGGAAAACCAGAAATTGACGATGATACCGGTCTGGTGAGCTATCACGACCAGCAGGGCAATGCGATGCAGATTAACCGCGATGATGTGTCCCAAATCATTGAACGCTGATGGTTGAGGTCAGCAGCGCGCTGGCCTTAACAATTTTACTTCCCTTTTTCGCTTCCCTCAGCCATTTTTATAATCCTTATGTCGTGATTATAAAAAGGAAACGGCTATGCAATATCACCGTATACCCCACAGCTCGCTGGAAGTCAGTACACTGGGGCTGGGCACAATGACGTTTGGTGAACAAAACAGCGAAGCCGACGCACATGCACAGCTCGATTATGCCGTAGCACAGGGCATTAATTTGATCGACGTTGCCGAGATGTATCCGGTACCGCCGCGTCCTGAAACCCAGGGTCTCACCGAAACCTACGTAGGTAACTGGCTCGCCAAACACGGCAGCCGCGAAAAGCTGATCGTCGCTTCTAAGGTCAGCGGACCATCACGCAACAACGACAGCGGCATCCGCCCGAATCAGGCGCTGGATCGTAAAAATATCCGTGAAGCGCTGCACGACAGCCTGAAAAGACTGCAAACCGATTACCTGGATCTGTATCAGGTTCACTGGCCGCAGCGCCCGACCAACTGCTTTGGTAAGTTAGGCTACAGCTGGACAGACTCCGCGCCGGTCGTTTCCCTGCTGGACACGCTGGACGCATTGGCAGAGTTTCAGCGCGCCGGGAAAATTCGCTACATCGGCGTTTCTAATGAAACCGCATTTGGCGTGATGCGCTATCTGCACCTGGCGGACAAACACGATCTGCCACGCATCGCCACCATCCAGAACCCCTACAGCCTGCTGAACCGCAGCTTTGAGGTTGGACTGGCAGAAGTGAGCCAGTATGAAGGCGTTGAGCTGCTGGCCTACTCTTGCCTGGGCTTCGGTACATTAACCGGGAAATACCTGAACGGCGCGAAACCTGCCGGTGCACGCAATACGCTGTTTAGCCGTTTCACGCGCTACAGCGGCGAGCAGACGCAGAAAGCCGTTGCGGCCTATGTGGATATCGCGAAACGCCATAATCTGGATCCTGCGCAAATGGCGCTGGCATTCGTGCGTCGTCAGCCGTTTGTCGCCAGCACTTTGCTGGGCGCCACGACCATGGAGCAGCTAAAAACCAATGTTGAAAGTCTGCATCTGGAGTTGAGCGAGGAAGTGCTGGCAGAGATTGAAGCGGTGCATCAGGTGTATACCTATCCTGCACCTTAACAGTTAGCGCCTGATGGCGCTGCGCTTATCAGGCCTACAGACAGCGTTCCCTGTAGGCCTGGTTGCAACAGCATATAACAGACTAATGGCGGCGCTGCCAAATCCACAGCGCTGCAATCGCCAGCGCAAACAGTGCACCGAACCCAATACCAATCGCTACCGCTGGGATCCCCACCAGCACCGCCAGTGAGTAAATACCCAACATCAACAGCATCGCGCTGTTTTCACCCAGGTTTTGCACCGCAATCGCATTACCTGCGCCGACGCTTTTCTTACCCCGCTCCTGCAGTAACGCATTCAGCGGCACCACAAAGAACCCACCACACACGCCGATAAGCATCAGCAATGCGTAGGCCGGAAGCAGCGAATGTTGAAGAGAAAAAATCAGCACCACGACGCCGATCAGGATCCCCGCAGGCATACAGCGCGACACAGTTTCCAGCGTCACGAGCTTCGCAGCCGCCCCCGCGCCGACGACAATCCCGATCGCTACCATGGCATTGAGATAGGTCGGCGTGGCGTTATCGGTGATGCCGAGCGCCACCGGAACCCACAGTACCAGCAGAAAACGCAGCGTAACGCCCGCCCCCCAAAAAAGGCTGGTTCCCACCAACGAGAAGCGTGTTTCACCGTTGCGCCACAGCGAAGAGGCGGCACAGAAGAAACTGCGCGTCATTTTCCCCAGATGCCAGGACTGGCCAGGGCGAGCCGCGGCTAGTTTCGGGATATACAGGTTAGCGACCACTGCGCCAGCATAGGCCAGCGCACAGGCAGAAAGCGCGGCAATCACGTGCCAGTCGGCCAGAACGCCGCCGGCGACAGAACCGAGCAAAATCGCGGCAATGGTGGAAGCTTCCATCAGGCCGTTGGCTTTCACCAGTTTGTCGCCGGTGGTCAGTTCACCGAGAATGCCATACTTGGCCGGTGAATACGCCGCCGCGCCAATCCCCACTAGCGTATACCCGAGAAACGGATTAATGCCGAAGCAAATACTTGCCGCACCCAGCAGTTTCAGGGAGTTCGCGAACATCATCACTCTGCCTTTGGCAAAGCTATCCGCCACCTGTCCAACAAACGGCGCAAACAGAATGTAAGCACCCACAAACACCATTTGCAGGATAGGCTGGCTCCAGTCCGGATAAAATTGCTCCTTCAGCAACGCCAGCGTAGCAAACAGCAACGCGTTATCGCCAAACGCTGACAGAAACTGCGCGGCGATAACGGACATCATCCCTTTGGACCAGATTGACGTGTTAGTGTGCACTGACTCACTCATGTTGTTTTTCCGGCTCATCGACCCAGCTTTTCAGCGTAACAAAATCCGGCTTACCGCTGCCGAGTAATGGGAGTTGCTTCAGATGGCGTATATCACGCGGTACGGCGAGTTCAGGTACGCCGTGCGCCCGCGCATACTGCTGTAGTTTTTCACGCGTGAGTTCGCTATCGGTGGTAAACAGCACCAGCGCCTCACCTTTGCTGGCATCACTCTTGATCGCCGTGGCGTGCATTTTGTCTGCTGATACCGCCAACGCCAGTTGCTCAACCATTTCCAGCGACACCATCTCTCCGGCAATTTTAGCAAAACGCTTGGCGCGCCCCTGAATCTGTACAAAGCCGTTTTCATCAAAGCGCACGATGTCTCCGGTATCATACCAGCCGCGCTCAATCTCACCTTGCGCATTCTCTGCCGTCGGCACTTCCAGCACCCCAGGTTTTTCGACGCGCAAATAGCCGCTCATAATATTAGGGCCTTTCAGCTGTAAACGCCCACCGTCCTCAATTCCCGGAACGGCCAACAGTCGAGCATCCATACCAGGCAAGATGCGCCCTACCGTTCCCGATTTTGCCGCCATCGGTACGTTAATCGACACCACCGGGGCACATTCCGTCACCCCATAGCCCTCAAGGACACGCAGGCCAAATTTCTCCTGCCACAGTTGCTTTGTGCTGTCCTGCAGTTTTTCCGCTCCCGCAACCACATAGCGCAGGCGATGGAAATCGTATGGATGCGCGAAACGCGCGTAGTTGCCTAGGAACGTTGACGTACCAAACAACACGGTGCAGTTCCGGTCGTATACCAGCTCTGGCACAATGCGGTAATGCAGCGGGCTGGGATAAAGAAACACTTCTGCGCCAGTCAGTAGCGGCGTGAATAATCCCACCGTTAGCCCAAAGGAGTGGAACAGCGGCAGCGCCGACATAAAGCGGTCATCGGCGGTGAAATCGGCAATCGTTTTAATCTGCTCAACGTTCGCCAGAATGCTTTTATGACTGTGAACCACGCCTTTCGGATGGCCTTCTGAACCGGAGGTAAAGAGGATCACCGCAGCGTCTTCCGGCTGCTGCTTCACCTGCGCCAGATGCGGTGCCAGCAGATGTGAGAAAATCCACAGCTTATCGCTAAAGGTCACATCAGCTTTCAAGTCTTCCAGATACACCCAACGCACCTGGGTGAGCTGTTCCGGTAAATGCCAGAGTTTGCCTTTATCAAGAAACTGTCGGGATGTGAAGATCGTTTTTATTTCAGACGCAGTAATGGCGCTGGTTAATCCTTTCACACCCGCGGTGTAGTTCATCATGGCTGGAATGCGTCGACGCGCAATGGCGCCAAAAATGACCGCCGCGCTGATTCCCGCATTTGGCAGCATCAGGCCGATTCTTTCACCCTCGGTGCTGTATTTTTCCAGAATACGCGCGACAAACAGCGTTTTCGTCAGCAGTTTACGGTAGCTGTCCGGAGTGAAATTAATATCTTCAATGCAGTTTTTGCCTGCGCCAAAACGGTATTTCGCCGCCAGCAGCGACTCGTAGAGCGTCTCACGCGGACGAACCGCCATGCGTGCTTCCATCATAATTTGATGTAGCATCTCTCCGGCGATTTTACGGCGATCGCGAGCTCGCGGTGCTTCCGGCATCGGCAGTTGTGTCGGCGGTAGGATGTGTAAGCGGATGCACGGGAAGAATCGCTGTTTAACCAAACCTTTCAGGCGGCTAAAGCGGGAAAGCTCCGCGCCCTCAATGCGCACAGGTACGACCGTCGCTCCCGACTTAGCGGCGACAAACCCGGCACCGTCATAGATTTTCATCAACGAACCGGTGGTCGAAATACGCCCTTCCGGGAAGATAACCACCGGGCGGCCCTGTTCGACCAGACGAACCAGATGTTTAATCGACATCGGTTTGGTTGGATCTAACGGTACGAAATCAATCAGCGGGGTTAGCCAGCGCATATACCATTGCTGGCTGATCGAGGTGTAAACAGCGAAGACGGGACGAATCGGTAAAAAGAGCGCCAACAGGATGCCGTCTATAAATGAGACGTGGTTGGGAGTGATTAGAACGCGTTCTCCCTGTAGCGCGCTGACATTGCCCGTGACGCGAACGCGGAAAAGCACGCGAAACAGATTACGAAAAAAGCCAAATAGCATCTCAACTCCCTGTGCCATTAATTATATAAACATCAATGGTGGGAGAGTATACGAGTTGGGGAGTGGACGCGACAGGAAAGGGGTAAATTGAATCCGAAAAAAAACCTGCGCATCCGCGCAGGTTGGTGCAAGAGACAGGTACGAAGTGCGTACCGAATAATCTCACCAATCAATACCTCTGGGATCTTGATTGTGGTCGTCAGCAGCCAGATACGCCAGTGCGAAAACGCAAAGGAATGAACCCAAATGCAACGAGTTGTGTAAATTATCGGTTACTGTTACAGATAGGCTGAAGGTAAAAAAAAACCTGCGCATCTGCGCAGGCTGGTGTAATTCTAGTGATCAACCCGAAAGTTGATTTCACCTATCAATACCTCTGGGATCTCAACTCTAGCAATCTGCTCAGTTCCCTCACCAGCGAACAATCGCAACAGCACATCGCAAAGTGTAAGCAAAAATTAGCATTTTCTATTTTCTGTCTTACTTCGCTCGTGTGCGCTCACATTTGCGACGTTCTGACGGGCAATCTGCTTGAACAGCCAGCCATTTTCCGTAACACTGACGGAATGTAAGCGTTTACCCACAATAGGTACTATCATGGCGACCATAAAGGATGTAGCCCGACTAGCAGGTGTATCAGTCGCCACCGTTTCTCGAGTGATTAATGATTCCCCTAAAGCCAGCGAAGCATCGCGCCTGGCTGTAACGAGTGCAATGGAATCACTCAGCTACCACCCCAACGCCAATGCGCGTGCGCTGGCACAACAATCCACAGAGACCATCGGTCTGGTAGTTGGTGATGTGTCCGATCCATTCTTTGGGGCAATGGTTAAAGCTGTCGAGCAGGTGGCCTATAACACCGGTAATTTTTTACTGATTGGCAACGGCTACCATAACGAACAGAAGGAACGACAGGCGATTGAACAGCTCATTCGCCACCGCTGCGCAGCCCTTGTTGTCCACGCAAAAATCATCCCGGATGCTGAGCTGGCATCACTAATGAAGCAAATCCCCGGCATGGTATTAATTAACCGAATTCTGCCAGGATTCGAACAACGCTGCGTTGCCCTTGATGACCGTTTCGGCGCATGGCTGGCGACCCGCCACCTCATTCAACAGGGCCATACGCGCATTGGCTATCTGTGCTCCAATCACACAATCTCAGATGCGGAAGATCGTCTGCAAGGCTATTACGACGCGCTGGCAGAGAGCAATATACCGGTCAGCGATCGCCTGGTAACGTTTGGTGAACCGGATGAAAGCGGCGGTGAACAGGCGATGACCGAGTTACTTGGTCGTGGCAAAAACTTCACTGCGGTAGCCTGCTACAACGACTCAATGGCGGCTGGTGCCATGGGCGTATTAAATGATAACGGCATTGATGTACCGGGAGAAATCTCGCTGATTGGTTTTGATGATGTGCTGGTTTCCCGCTACGTGCGCCCGCGTCTGACCACGGTACGCTATCCGATCGTGACGATGGCAACCCAGGCTGCCGAACTGGCGCTCGCGCTGGCGGAGAAGCGCCCCGTGCCTGAAATTACCCACGTTTTTAACCCAACTCTGGTGCGTCGCCATTCCGTTTCGACGCTGACAGAGCCGGGGAATTCATCGTCAAACGATTAACCAGGATAGCGTTATGACTACGATGTTGGACGTTTCACGACACGCAGGCGTCTCAAAAGCGACCGTTTCGCGCGTACTGAATGGCACGGGTCAGGTAAAAGAGAGCACGCGCCAGAAAGTGTTTAAGGCCATGCAGGCACTTGATTATCGGCCTAATTTTTTAGCACGATCTTTGGCAAACCGCACCAGCAACAGCATTGGTCTGGTGGTTTCTACATTTGATGGATTCTACTTTGGCCGGCTGCTGCAACAGGCTTCACGCCAGACGGAATCTCACGGCAAGCAGTTGATCGTCACCGACGGACACGACACACCAGAGCGTGAGCAGGAAGCCGTGCAAATGCTGGCGGACAGGCAGTGCGACGCCATTATTCTCTATACCCGCTATATGAGTGAAAAAGAGATAATGTCGCTGATGAACAGCATCGCTATGCCCTTGCTGGTCATCAACCGTGATGTCAGCCAGGCCCGCGATCGCGCGATTTTCTTTGAACAGGAAGACGCGGCCTATCAGGCGGTCAATTATCTTATCTCCCAGGGCCATAGAGATATTGCTTGTATCACTGTGCCAGGCCATACCCCGACCGGTAAATCCCGCCTGATGGGGTATCGTAAAGCGCTGGAAAAAAACGGTATTCCCTGGGATCCCGACAAGGTCAAATACGGCGACTCCACGATGACGCGAGGCTATGAAGCCTGTCGTGAACTGCTGGAGGAAGGGGTTAAATTCAGCGCACTGTTCGCCTGTAACGATGACATGGCATTAGGCGCATCAAAAGCGTTACATCAGGCCGGGCTGAGGATCCCAACGGACGTCTCACTGTTTGGTTTTGATGATGCACCCAGCGCCAAATGGCTGGAGCCGGGGCTGTCTACCGTTTATCTGCCGATTGATACCATGATAACCACGGCAATCGACCAGGCTATCCGGCTGGCCAACGGCGAGAGCGTCGAGCCAATCCCACCGTTTACCGGCAAACTGGTACTACGTGACTCAGTAACGCTCGGGCCGTACTTTAAGTAATTAAATGCCGGATGGCGGCACAAGCGCCTTATCCGGCCAACAGGCCCCACAGTTAATTTCATAGGCCGGATAAGCGTAGCGCCATCCGGCATTTCACCACGCTGTAATCAGATTAATTCCAGCGCTAACAGCTCATCAATGGTCTGGCGACGGCGAATCAGCCGCGCCACGCCGTTATCGAACAAAACCTCCGGCAGCAGAGGACGGCTATTGTAGTTTGACGACATAGACGCGCCGTACGCCCCGGTATCATGCAAGACCAGATAATCACCCGGCACCACCGCAGGCAACAGACGGGTTTCCACATTTCCGCCCTCCTGCTGGGTAAACACGTCGCCCGATTCGCACAGCGGCCCGGCCACCACGGTTTCCCGTTGCGGGGTGTGTTCCAGAGAGCGACTATCCCCAGCCAGCGCGGAGATATGGTGATAGCTGCCGTACATCGCCGGGCGCATCAGATCGTTGAAGCCCGCATCGATCAGTACAAAGTGACGGCTACCCATCTCTTTTACGCTGCGTACCTGTGCTACCAGCACGCCGGCTTCCGCGACCAGAAAACGACCCGGCTCTATCTCAAGCGCGACCGGGTGCCCCAGGTATTTAGCAATCTGCTCACGCGCAGCGTTCCACAATCCAAAGTAGTGATCGGTATCGATCGCCTCTTCACCTTCGCGATACGGGATTGATAAACCGCCGCCCGCAGAGATCGCCTCCAGATCCTGATCAAATTCAATTACCTGACGCACCATCGCACCACACACCTGCTCCAGATGCGCGTAGTCCACACCGGAGCCAATATGCATATGAATCCCCACCAGCTTCAGCTTGTAGCGCTGAATCACCTCCAGCGCCGCGGGAAGATCGCTATACCAGATCCCGTGCTTGCTGTTTTCGCCGCCGGTATTGGTTTTCTGACTGTGTCCATGCCCAAAGCCAGGGTTTACGCGTAGCCACACGCGATGGCCCGGCGAGACCTGACCCAGTTGTTCCAGCATATCCACCGACCCGGCATTTACCGGAATGCGCAATTCATGCACCCGCGCAAGCGTCGCTTCATCAATCATATCGGCGGTAAAGACGATTTCATCTTTCCCCGGTACAAAACCTGCCGCTAGCGCACGTTCAATTTCGCCAAGCGAGACGGAATCAACCTTTACGCCCTGCTCGCGCATCAGGCGCAAAATATGAATATTCGAACATGCCTTCTGGGCAAAACGCACCACGTCAAACTGACTCAGTTTGGCAATCTGGGCGCGTATAATCTGCGCATCATAGACCCACACCGGGCAGCCGAATTCGGCAGGCAGGCGCAGCAGGTTGTCGGCGGTCAGGTCAGTGTCTGTGTTGTTGAGTGGGCGTGGCATGGTGTACTCCGGCATTGGCTTTTTTATGATTACGCCACAGCCCGAAAAGAATAAAAAATATCGTTTTATCGTGAGTCTATGCAAAAATGATATGGATTGGTTCATTCGAGGATTGCCCATGCCCGCCGTTAACCTGCGACACATCGAAATTTTTCACGCCATCATGACGGCAGGCAATCTGACGGAAGCCGCGCGCATGCTACATACCTCGCAGCCCACTGTCAGTCGGGAACTGGCCCGATTCGAGAAAGTACTGGGATTAACGCTGTTTGAACGCACGCGTGGCCGGCTGCACCCAACCGTGCAAGGGTTACGTCTGTTTGAAGAGGTGCAACGTTCGTGGTATGGCCTGGACAGAATTGTGAGCGCCGCCGAAAGCCTGCGCGAGTTTCGCCAGGGCGAATTGTCGATTGTTTGCCTGCCGGTATTCTCACAGTCCTTTTTACCGCCACTACTGCAGCCATTCCTCGCACGCTATCCCCAGGTCAATATTCAGATAGTGCCGCAGGAATCACCGCTATTGGAAGAGTGGCTGTCAGCGCAGCGCCACGATCTGGGGTTAACGGAAACGCTGCATACGCCTGCCGGAACAAAACGCACCGAATTGCTGGCGCTGGATGAAGTGTGCGTGCTGCCCCAGGGGCATCCGCTGACTAAGAAAGCGGTGTTAACGCCGCAGGATTTTCAGGGGGAAAACTACATCAGCCTGTCACGGACCGACAGTTACCGTCAGCTACTGGATACCCTGTTTAATGAGCACCAGGTGAAGCGCCGTATGGTGATTGAAACCCATAGCGCCGCTTCAATTTGTGCAATGGTGCGGGCAGGCGTGGGGATCTCGGTGGTAAACCCACTGACCGCGCTGGATTACGCCAGTAGCGGGGTCGTCATCCGCCGCTTCAGTATTTCGGTACCCTTTACGGTCAGCCTGATTCACCCACTTCATCGCCCCGCCTCGGCGCTGGTTGATGCTTTTACGGCGCATCTGCAGGACCATCTACCAAGTCTTATTGACCCGCTGGAGGCTATTTTGCATCCACAACCGAAAGCATAAATGCCACCGCATCTTGCGCATGGATTGCCGCGGTGTCGAAAACCGGTAGTGGGCTTAGCTCGGCGGGAACCAGCAGACCAATCTCAGTACAGCCAAATATCACCCCTTGCGCCCCCTGTTTCGCCAGTTGGTCGATGACGCCCAGGTAATAATCGCGGGAAGCCTCGCTGAACTCACCGAGACACAGCTCATCGAAAATAATCTGGTTTATTTTCTGACGGTCATCAGCTTCAGGAATCAGCGTGCTAATGCCAAATTCAGTCTGTAAACGACCGCGGTAAAAATCCTGTTCCATGGTGTAGCGCGTACCCAGTAGCGCCACGTTGCTCATCTGCTGCTTTTGTATCGCCCGCCCCGTCGCGTCGGCAATATGCAGGAACGGCACATCACAGGCGCTTTCAATCGCCTCAGCAACCTTGTGCATGGTGTTGGTACACAGCACAATCCCTTCCGCACCCGCCTGCTGTAACCCCAGCGCCGCCTGCGCCAGAATATCGCCTGCTTTATCCCACTCACCGCGACTCTGGCACAACTCAATCTCATGAAAATCCACGCTGTGAAGCAGGATCTGCGCAGAATGCAGGCCACCCAGACGCTGTTTTACCCCTTCATTAATGAGTCGATAATAAGGAATGGTAGATTCCCAGCTCATACCGCCTAACAGACCGATCGTTTTCATCATTTCCCCTGACTCGTTGTTGTCTCTCCAGTGAACCAAAGATGTGATCAACTTTCCACATCTGTTGGCGTGCATTTCTTTTTTTAATTTTCTGATATAGGTTTAATGAAACACTGTTTTAATTAATTACAGGAAGGCCGGATGTTTATTTTTCATAAAGAGACCACGCTTGACGATCTGGGCAATGGCGTTACCCGGCGCATTCTTGCTCACGACGGTAACATGATGGCGGTTGAGGTGAACTTCGAGCAAGGCGCGATAGGCCCGATGCACAATCATCCGCACGAGCAGCTGACTTACGTGTTGTCCGGTGAGTTTGAATTTACCATCGGCGAAGAAAAGCATGTCGTTAGGGCGGGCGATACCCTGTATAAACAACCCAACATTATGCATGGCTGCGTCTGTTTAAAACCGGGAACGCTGCTGGATACCTTTACGCCCATACGCGAAGATTTTCTACACGGGTAAAGCGCTAAATAAAAAAGCCGGGTATCGCTTACCCGGCCTACATGAGATGTCATCCGACACTCCATCTCAACATTTACATCCCAATATCTCTTAACTTCTCACCTGCCATCAGCTTACGTTCGATATGCTCAAGCGTGACGTTTTTGGTTTCTGGAATCAGCCAGAACGTAATACCGATAAACACGACGTTCAGCGCAGTATATAGCCAGAACGTACCAGCCGCGCCAATGCTATCGAGCAGCGTCAGGAACGTTGCACCAATGATCATGTTCGACACCCAGTTGGTGGTGGTGGAGCAGGTAATACCAAAATCACGGCATTTCAGCGGCTGAATTTCCGAACACAGGATCCACACCACCGGCGCGGCGCTCATCGCATAGCCTGCAATACACATCATCGTCATGCCAACTGACAGCCAGGATAGTCCACTGGAAGCCGTGCCGTTATCAAACTGCATCAGGCAATATCCGAGCACCAGCGTCCCGATGGCCATTACGCTGAACCCAATTTTCAGCGCCGGTTTACGTCCTGCTTTGTCGACCGTGAAGACGGCAATAAAGGTAGCGAACATAAACGTTAAGCCAACCACCAGCGTGGCAATCATCTGCTGCTCTGTGGTGGTAAAACCCGCCATTTTGAAAATGCGCGGCGCGTAATACATGATGATGTTCATCCCGGTGAACTGCTGCATCGCCTGCAGTAACATCCCAAGAAAAACTGCGCGGCGCACGTTACGGTTAATTTTAAACAGCGCCCAACCACCCTGCTTCAGCTTCAAGCTTTCACGGATTTCGTTCAGCTCATCGCGGGCCTTTTCTGACGTATCGCGCAGCATGCGCAATACTTCTTCAGCTTCAATGTGGCGACCTTTTTCCGCCAGCCAGCGCGGGCTGTTGGGCAGGAACACAACCAGAATAATCAGCAATACAGCCGGAAGCGCCAGCACGCCCAGCATAGCGCGCCAGTTACCGCTGTAGCTGAACGCCGTATCGGACAAAAAGGCCAGAACGATGCCCAACGTCACCATCAGTTGATACATGCTGATCATCTTGCCACGCACGTTCTCACTGGCCATTTCGGAGAGATAGAGCGGTGCGGTGTAAGAGGCGATCCCCACCGCAACGCCCAGTACCACGCGGGCAAAAATGAGCATTTCTACGCTGGAGGCAAACGCCGAGCCCAGAGATCCGACGACGAAAAGGATCGCCCCCGCCATCAGACTGTATTTACGTCCCAGGCGGAATGACAGCCAACCGTTAAACAGCGCACCAATTGCCGCGCCCAGCATCATGCTGCTGACCACCCACTCCTGCAGGCGGCTGGTCAACACAAAGTGATCGGTGATGAAAGGCAACGCCCCGGCAATCACGCCAATATCCAGGCCGAATAACAACCCTGCGACAGCCGCAGAGATAGAAACAAACATATTCATACGTCGCGTATCGCGCACTGGGCGCGGCGCTAAAGCAGCATCATTATTTATTGAGACCATTTTTTCCTGCCAGATACAGAGTAACCATGCCATTGAAAGTAAGGGATCCCTTGCAGGAAGCGTCAGGCGGGAAACGGCAAAAACATGGATTAAATAGCTACACCACATCGTTATGTGATGGATATTCCAATTTTAAAATTTACCGACAATCACTCAATTAAATTTAATTTATTGATATTAAATAATATTAAAAATAATAAATTGATACACATGAAATTTAATATGGAATAATTTATAACCACAATATGGATTTTAATGATTCAAAAGTAAAAAAACCCTGCCATTTAGCAGGGTTTGTTGGCTCTGGAAAGCAATTAACGCGCCAGCCAGCCGCCGTCTACCGCAACGGTATAGCCGTTGATATAGTCAGATACGCTGGACGCCAGGAACACGACAGGCCCCATCAGGTCGCTCGGCAGACCCCAACGCCCCGCCGGAATACGATCGAGGATTTCTGCGCTACGCTGCTCATCAGCACGCAGCTGTTGAGTGTTATTCGTCGCCATGTAACCCGGTGCAATCGCGTTGACGTTGATGTTATGTTTTGCCCACTCGTTCGCCATCAGACGGGTAACACCCATTACGCCGCTTTTAGACGCGGTGTAAGACGGCACGCGGATCCCGCCCTGGAAGGAAAGCATAGAGGCGATGTTGATAATTTTACCGCCGTTACCCTGGGCGATAAAGTGCTTCGCCGCGGCCTGAGACATAAAGAACACGCTCTTAATGTTCAGGTTCATCACGTCATCCCAGTCTTTTTCGCTGAAATCGATCGCATCGTCACGACGGATAAGACCCGCGTTGTTGACCAGAATATCGATATGGCCGAATTCTGCCACTGCGCGCTCCAGCAGCGCCGGAATACCGTCGATTTGACGCAGATCGGCGGTCAGGCTTAAAAAACGGCGGCCCAGTGCGGTCACACGTTCGATGGTTTCTGTCGGTTCAACAATGTTGATACCGACGATATCGCAGCCCGCTTCAGCCAGGCCCAGCGCCATACCCTGACCCAAACCGGTGTCACAACCGGTCACAACGGCGACTTTACCTTCAAGAGAGAATGCATTCAAAATCATTGTAAATCCTTAATTTTTATAATGCCCGCCGCAGCAGGCACGGCTGTCGCCCGCAACTAGCGCAGATCTTTTACTGCAACATGGTCCATATCATCAAAGACCTGGTTTTCGCCTACCATGCCCCAAATGAACGTATACGCTTTTGTGCCGACACCGGAGTGAATAGACCAGCTTGGAGAAATCACCGCCTGCTCGTTGTGCATCACAATATGACGCGTTTCCTGAGGCTGCCCCATCATGTGGAAGACGCAGGTATCTTCTTCCATATTGAAGTAGAAATAGACTTCCATACGACGTTCATGGGTATGACACGGCATGGTGTTCCACAGGTTACCCGGTGCCAGTTCAGTCAGACCCATGCTCAACTGGCAGGTTTCCAGAACATCCGGCACAAAGTATTTGTTGATGGTACGACGGTTACTGGTGAGGTTATCGCCCAGCGTCACTGGCGCAACGTCTGCAGGCGTGACTTTCTTAGTTGGGTAAGTCGTGTGGGCCGGCGCGCAGTTGTAGTAAAACTTCGCCGGTTTTGTCGTATCAATACTGGCGAATACCACTTCTTTTGCCCCTTTTCCGACGTACAGCGCGTCGCGATGGCCAATTTCATAGCACTGGCCGTCAACGGTAATCGTGCCCGGGCCGCCGATATTGATCACACCCAGCTCACGACGTTCGAGGAAATAGGTTACGCCCAGCTGTTTGCCGACTTCGCCACCCACAGAGACGGTTTTGGCCACTGGCATAATGCCGCCAACAATGATGCGGTCGATGTGGCTGTAGACCATGGTGTATTCATCTGCGACAAACACTTCTTCGACCAAAAACTCATTACGCAGCCCCTGAGTGTCCAGGGTTTTCGCATGCGCACTATGGATGCTTTGTCTTACGTCCACATTTACCTCCAGTGATAAATTGACCGTGAATGCTTAAACGAATAGCAAAACGCTGTTCCGTTTTATCTTATGCACTCATGATATTCCTCCCTGAATGTGTTTTCAATTATAAATAAAACGATGTTTCACTTTTTTCGCATCTTATTATCAAAAGTGTAAGTGCGATCACGCTAGCGCGTATGAATAGCGAAATGGACCTTAATAAAATGATTGAATAACAATACGATAAATTTATTTATTCATTAGGGGCGGGGATAAAAAATGGAAAATTCAGCCGAGATGATCAGTCGAAAAGACACCTTTTCTAACAAAGTGCGCAGTTAATCACATGAAATGAAACAATGTTTTGATAAGTTGACTGTGTTTAGAGTGTATGTTTCTGTAACTGGCCTTGCCCTCCTGCTGGAGGGCTTTTTTACAGGTGCAGGGAAAACACGTAGAAAGGCGTTTAAGACGGTAAATGTAAGATCGTTAATCTCGTTCGATAGCGAGCGCCACACCCTGACCACCACCGATACACAGCGTTGCCAGGCCCTTATGCGCCCGACGCTTCACCATTTCATGCACCAGCGAAACCAGAATTCGGCAGCCAGACGCACCAATCGGATGACCGAGCGCAATGGCTCCGCCGTTAACATTCACCCGCCGTTCATCCCACTCAAGCATTTTCCCAACGGATAATGCCTGCGCGGCGAAGGCCTCATTAGCTTCGATAAGATCAACATCAGCCAGTTGCCAGCCCACACGCTCAAGGCAGCGGCGGGTCGCATACACTGGCGCAATCCCCATGAGCGCAGGGTCGACCCCGACGCTGGCAAAGGCGCGAATACGGGCCAGTACAGGTAAGTTCAACTCTTGCGCCTTGGCCTCGCTCATCATCATCACCGCAGCGGCGCCGTCATTGATGGATGACGCGTTACCTGCCGTTACCGAACCGAGCCTGTCAAAGGTAGGATCCAGACGCGCCAGCCCTTCGGCGCTGGCATCGGTACGCGGCTGCTCGTCGGTATCCACCACCAATGATTGCCCATTACGCTGTGTTACCACCGGCACGATTTCATCTTTAAAGCGTCCAGCATCAATTGCCATCCGCGCTTTGTGCTGCGAGTGCAGCGCGTAGGCATCCTGCAATTCGCGGCTAATGCCGTATTCTCGCGCCAGGTTTTCCGCGGTAACGCCCATGTGATAATCGTTGAAGGCATCCCACAGACCGTCATGTACCAGGCTGTCGACCAGTTGGCTGTTCCCCAGTTGAGCGCCGGTGCGGCTATCGGTAAGAACATGCGGGGCACGGCTCATATTCTCTTGCCCGCCCGCAATCACAATGTCGGCTTCGCCGCACTGGATAGCCTGGGTCGCCAGATGCAGCGCTTTCAGGCCCGAACCGCAGACATCGTTAATGGTGATGGCGGAAACGGTATTGGGTAGCCCACCATTGATGGCAGACTGACGCGCCGGATTCTGCCCGGCACCTGCGGTAAGCACCTGACCGAGGATCACTTCATCCACAGCATGAACGTCCACGCCCGTGCGTTCCAGTAAAGCCCTGACCACCATGCTGCCTAATTCAACGGCAGAGTGGCGCGCCAGCGTCCCCTGGAAGCAGCCAATCGGTGTCCGTAACGCCCCGACTATCACAACCTCTTTCATCACCACCTCAGCGCAAAATAACACCGCAATAGTAGATGATTGTTAAAAAGAGTTATCAAGGTTGTTTAAAAACGGTGATTTTTATCACAAAGGAAATTCGTATCATTTATTGGTCATCTGAACGCCACTCTGCTGTAAATGGTCGCGCAGCCAACTTCCCGCCACGCCAGGCGGTGATTTCTTATTCCACAACAGATCGATAGAGATAGCCTTTGGCCAGCCGGGCAGCTTTAATTGAACCAATGGTTTTTCTGCCGCAAACTCCTCCACCAGCGCACACGGGAGCGCGCACCAGCCGAATCCCTGAACAGCCATACTTAGCAATAACAGGTAGTTAGGAGCCGACCAGACGGGACCGCGCGCCACGTTAGTCCCGCTTTCCAGATAGGTATTCAAACGCAGCTCGCGCCAGGTGTGTAGCTGCTCCCACTGCAGTTTTTCTTGAGCCGCCAACGGATGCGATGCCGCCACGTATAATCCCATCCAGGTTTGCATCGGCAGACGCGTAACGCCCATGTCGGTCGGGTAATCCTCCCGCGCTTCGATCAACCCCACCTGAGCACGTCCTTTTTGCAGCAGATCGATAACGTCCTCGTCTTCGCCAATCAGACATTCAAACTCGGTATGGGGAAACTTGCGGTCAAACTGCACCATCAACTCTTCCAGCACATCCGGATGCAGCGTGTCTGACAACACGAAGGTCAGACGCGCTTCCGTTTCACCCGACAGCGAGATCGCCGCTTCATCCAGTCGTTCGCTGGCCGTCAGAATCGCCTGCACATAACCCAGCACCCGCTTACCTTCTTCGGTCAGCGTTGGCTGGCGTGATGAACGGTCAAACAGCGCAAAACCAAGGTCGGCTTCCAGATGCGCAATGGCCGTACTGATAGTGGACTGGCTTTTACGCAGCCGACGAGCCGCAGCAGAAAATGAGCCGCAGGAAACGGTCTCTACAAATGCCGTTAACGCTTCAGGAGAGTAACGCATGAACTATCTACTTTATCGATGGATACTATCTTTTAGATATCACATAAAACGATAAAATTGCCACCATTCCGTTATCCGGGCATCAAAGAAGGTTTTAGGTTATGCAACACGATACAGTCCAACGTCGCTCGTTAATGGAGCGCATTTTTCATGCCGTCTGCTTTGAAGGCATTGCCACCGCTGTTCTCGCACCAACCACCGCATGGTTGATGCAGCGCTCGGTGCTGGAAATGGGCGGACTGACAATTCTTCTCGCCACTACAGCGATGATCTGGAATATCATTTATAACGCCCTGTTTGACCGTCTGTGGCCGTCGCACCTGGTAAAACGTACGGCGAAAGTGCGAGCATTTCACGCCTTAGGTTTTGAGAGCGGTTTTATTGTGATCGGGGTGAGCATCGTGGCGTATGTGCTGAACGTCAGCCTGCTTCAGGCATTCACGCTGGAAATAGGTTTCTTCCTGTTCTTCCTGCCGTATACCATGTTCTATAACTGGGCTTATGACACGTTACGCGAGCGTGTTATGAAGCGCCGCCAGCAGCGCGTTACTGCCTGATAATTAAAATAATAGTCGGAATCTTCTCGGTTCCGGCTATTGTTCCATTCACTCGCCCGCTTGTTCACACCTCCCCCAGCCCCTGCCATTTGTGGTAAATTGCGCTTCTTTTTGTTTATTTTATAGTTGATACGTTCAAACAATGTCGAAATTTTGGTCAAAAGAAGAGACTCTCTGGAGCTTCGCACTATATGGGACTGCCGTCGGCGCAGGAACCCTCTTCCTCCCCATACAGCTGGGTTCTGCAGGTGCGGTGGTACTGTTTATAACCGCTCTCGTCGCCTGGCCTTTAACCTACTGGCCGCACAAGGCGCTATGCCAGTTTATCCTGTCTTCAAAAACGTCGGCTGGTGAAGGGATTACTGGCGCGGTTACACACTACTACGGCAAGAAGATTGGCAGCCTGATCACCACCCTCTATTTTATTGCCTTCTTTGTGGTGGTGCTGATCTACGCCGTGGCGATAACCAACTCACTCACTGAACAGCTGGCAAAACATATCACTATCGACCTGCGGATCCGCATGCTGGTCAGTCTGGGCGTGGTACTGGTGCTGAATTTAATTTTTCTGATGGGTCGACAAGCCACCATCCGGGTCATGGGCTTTTTGGTATTCCCGCTCATCGCGTACTTTTTGTTCCTTTCGCTCTACCTGACCGGAAGCTGGCAGCCAACGCTACTCACCGGCCAGATGTCTGTCGATCAGCACACGCTTCATCAGGTTTGGATATCTATTCCCGTGATGGTTTTCGCTTTTAGCCATACGCCAATTATCTCCACGTTCGCCATTGATCGACGTGAGAAATATGGCGAGCAGGCCATGGGTAAATGCAAAAAAATCATGAAGGTAGCCTACGTTATCATCTGCCTGAGCGTACTGTTTTTCGTCTTCAGCTGTTTGCTTTCGATTCCGACAAACTATATCGAGGATGCAAAAAATGAAGGCGTGACCATTCTTTCCGCGCTGTCGATGATGCCTAACGCACCGGCATGGCTGTCGATTTCCGGGATCATCGTTGCCGTCGTAGCGATGTCAAAATCGTTCCTTGGCACCTACTTTGGCGTGATTGAAGGGGCAACGGAGGTAGTAAAAACATCGTTGCATCAGGTGGGTGTGAAGAAAAGCCGGGCCTTTAACCGCGCTCTGTCCATTATGTTGGTCTCAAGCATCACGTTTATCATCTGCTGCATCAATCCTAATGCTATTTCAATGATTTACGCGATTAGTGGGCCGCTGATTGCCATGATTTTGTTTATCATGCCGACATTGTCTACCTATCTGATCCCGGCGCTGAAGTCATACCGTTCAGTGGGTAACCTGATCACCCTGATTGTCGGTCTGCTGTGCGTATCTGTGATGTTTTTTGGCTAGAACGTGTTGCTTAACGGCTCATTCCATCACGTGGATGAGCCGTTAAACTGGCTTATTTGATGTACGAATCCAGTACTTTCAGAATCACATCCAAATCTTCTTCGCGCTTAATTTCATCGCCCTGATGCACAATGTGCTCGGTCAGATGACCTTTAATCACTTCGCGCATTAATCCATTTACCGCCCCGCGGATCGCCGCTATTTGCTGCAATACCGCCGCGCATTCATGCGGTTCATCCAGCATGGTTTTCAACGCCGCTACCTGCCCCTGAATCTTGCTGGTTCGGGCTTTCAGCTTTTGTTTGTCGCGGATCGTATGTGACATAACTTTACCTTTTTAACGTCTGGCTATAGGGACAATACCATCGACATTCTACTGGGGGGTAGTATTTGATACTGGGGGGGGAGTAGAATCAGGCGAAATTAAACAACTAAGAATCATTCTCATGGGTGAGTTTTCTACGCTTCTTCAGCAAGGCAACGCCTGGTTTTTCATTCCCAGCGCGATTCTATTAGGTGTGTTGCACGGTCTGGAACCAGGGCATTCCAAGACGATGATGGCGGCCTTTATTATTGCTATTAAGGGGACCATCAAACAGGCGGTGATGCTGGGACTGGCAGCGACGCTGTCGCATACCGCCGTAGTATGGCTGATTGCGCTCGGTGGGATGTATATCAGCAAAGCGTTTACCGCCCAGGCCGTTGAGCCATGGCTGCAATTTGTCTCGGCGATAATTATTCTCGGGACCGCATTCTGGATGTTCTGGCGAACCTGGCAGGGAGAGCAGAACTGGCTGGCCCAGACGCATCACGACCACGATCACGGGCATCACCACCACCATGATCATGACGACCATCACCACCATCATCATGACCACGATGACGATCATCACCATCATCATCACGAACACGAGCATAATCACGACCATGGCGCACTGGCCGGACTCACCGAAGGCTCAAAAGAATATCAGGATGCCCACGAACGGGCGCATGCCACCGATATTCAGCGCCGCTTTGCGGGCAAAGAGGTCACCAACGGCCAAATATTACTGTTCGGTCTGACCGGCGGGCTGATCCCGTGCCCAGCTGCCATTACGGTACTGCTGATATGCATCCAGCTCAAAGCCTTCACGCTGGGCGCCACCATGGTGCTGTGCTTTAGCCTCGGGCTGGCGATAACGCTGGTAACAGTGGGCGTGGGTGCGGCAATCAGCGTGCAGCAGGCAGCCAAACGATGGAGCGGATTTAACACGCTGGCACGCAAAGCGCCCTATTTTTCCAGCGTGCTCATTGCAATGGTCGGCGTATATATGGGGATTCACGGCTATATGGGGATCGTCGGTTAATATATGGGAGCGCAGCAGCGATAGCCGCTGCGCGGAAAACCAAACTAGCTTGCGACATTCCCCCACACCAGTTGGCCTTTGTGGAAGGTCGCAGTGCGTGGGGAGATTCGCGCGACCGCTTCCGCTGAGCATGAGGCATCTACCAGCACAAAGCTGGCTTCATCCTGCGCTTTCGGCCAGACGCGCTCACCTTTATCGTTAAGCGGCAGCACATCACCGGTAGCGAGGAACAGCGCCCGCGACAGATTAAGTTCATTCGGGCGAATATAGAGCTGCGCGTACAGATTCGCCTTCTCCAGCATGTCTCCCAGCCCGTACGGCGACCAGTGGTCAATCACGCTGTCGGTTCCGGTAATCACTTCCACACCTTTGTCGCGCAGCTGCTTGAGCGGCATGTGCATCGTGCCAATCGGCACCGTCGAGGCAATGGTAATCTGCTGCGCCGCCATGTGGGATGCGAGTTCATCCACCTGCTGTTCGTTCAGCGTAGACAGCGCAAACGCGTGGCTGATGGTCAGTTTGCCCTTTAACTGCGGCGTTTTCTCCACCGTTTCTACCATGTAATTCACCGCCGCCACGCCCGCCGGACTGGTTTCATGCAGATGGATATCCACGCCTTTGTTGTAATCGAGCGCAATCTGGAACATGGTGTCGAGGGATTTTTCCATCGCCCCATCCACGCTGGTTGGGTCCAGACCGCCGACATAATGCGCTCCCGCCTGCATCGCTTCACGCATTAGCGGTTCAGATTTTGATAACAGCAGACCATGCTGTGGAAATGCCACAATTTCACAGGCAAAACCCGGCTGGCGACGCGCCAGCACCGCCTGCAGGTTCTCCAGGTTTTTCAGTCCGGAAACCGGTTCTATGTTGCAGTGGCTGCGGGCAATCGAGGTACCTTTTGATTGCAGCAGATCGATCAGCTTTTCCGCGCGCTCCTGGGTGTAAGGCTGGAGTTCAGGCAGCAGCTTTTGTTCCAGGCGGATCATATCCTGAATGGTGGTGCCCGCCGGACGGTTCAGCGAACGCCAGGGACCGCCGTAAAAGGTTTTATCCAGATGGATATGCATGTCGCGCATGGCGGGCAGCATCAGCTTTCCACCCGCATCGTAGTGCGGCAGCGTCGCATCCGGATGCTGCTTATTCTCGCGCAGCGCAACTATTTTCCCGTCCTGGATTTCAACGGTTTGCAGCGCGGTACGGGTGTGCACCACCACTGAGTTTTCGTAATCAAACCCCGCTTCCAGCAGGACGTTATCCAGGTAATAGTGCTTATCGTTAATCGTCATTGTGCTCTTCGACCCGCAGGTGTTCCCGACAGGATTAGCAGCATACGCGACTGGGGCGACTGCGCCAAACAGCGCGGCGGCAGTGACCATTTTTCCGCTCTGGCTTAAAAATTCACGGCGGCTGTTACTTTCCTTCATTCGCATCTCCTCTCAGGAATGGACAATATGGGTGCCCGTTTCGCCGCGCAGTGCGGCGGGCAGGCATTCCGGCGTGGTGATGATCACTCGTTTACCGCCACGCTCCAGAAACGCCAGGCTGGCAACAATCTTGGGTAACATGCTGCCCGGCGGGAAATGTCCCTCCTGCATGTAACGGGTCATCGTGGCGACATCCACCGTATCCAGCGCCTGCTGGTTAGGTTTGCCAAAATGAATACAGACCTGCTCGACGCCGGTGGTGATCACCAGAATGTCGGCGCGGATCTCCTGTGCCAGCAACGCCGTGGAGAGATCTTTATCAATCACCGCATCCACGCTCTGGTAATCCCCCTGATCGCTACGCACCACCGGGATGCCACCACCACCCGCACCAATCACCACGAACCCCTGCTGAGTCAGCGTTTTGATCGCCTCTGCTTCAACAATACGTTTTGGTTCAGGGGAAGCCACAACCCGGCGGTAGCCGCGTCCCGAATCCTCAACAAAGCGCCAGCCTGGATTGACCCGCAGCAACTCATCGCGCTGCGCTGCGCTAAAGAACGCCCCGATAGGCTTGGTCGGATTAGCAAAGCCCGGATCGTTTTTGTCGACCTCCACCTGCGTGACCACCGTGACTGCCTTCTGCTCGCCGCGCCGCGCCAGACGGTTGTTCAGCGCCTGTTGGATCAAATAGCCGATGCCCCCCTGCGTATCGGCGACGCAGTTTGCCAGCGGGGTAAGCGGCAACCCTTCACGCTCGTGCGCGATTTCCGCACGTCGGAGATCCAGCCCCACCTGCGGCCCGTTACCGTGCGTCAGCACAATGTTGTAGTCCGATGCCAACATCTCCAGCACCGTATCCGCCACCGCCTTCACCGCTTCAGCCTGGTGCTCAATCGACTGGCTGGCGTTATCTTTGATAATGCTGTTGCCGCCAATGGCAACGACCACAAGTTCTTTCATAGTGTTATCTTCCGCTTACAGGCGATTCAGGTCGTTTTCGTCGGTTCCTGCTCAGGCGCAGTCACCGCTTCACGGCTATCAAGAACATGCTTGAGGACAAACATGCCGCTCATCATCAGGTAGGCCACAACAAACATCATCGAGCTGCCCTCAGCAAAGCCAACTGCCGGGGAGTGGATCACGCCAAACAGCGATAACAGTGCCCCAAAGGCTGCGGCAATCGCCCCGCGCAGCGGCTTATTCATAATGGCGAAGATAGCGACGCAGCCCCACAGCATGCTGGCCAGCGGCGCGCCGCTTCCCAGATGCACCAGTCCGTCGTAATAGACACCTTTGCTGTGCAGTAAGTCGCTACCCAGTTTCCCCGCGGATGTTCCGGCGGCGCCCATCACGCTGTTAACGATGGTCAATGCCCAGTTAGCGATCCACGGGAACAGGCAGATGAAGATAACGGGAACCTCGACTTTGGGCGTTTCTCGCACCACCTGGTTGGCGGTCACCACGCCGATAAACACCAGAATCGGCACTATCGCAGTCATCGGAATAATGGCGAGCATAAACGCGCCCAGGCCAAACAGCGGTACCAGGAACATGGTGATGCCTGAAGCGAGGGTATAGCCGATACTGGCGCCCATCGCTTTCCAGCCCGCATGCCCAACATACACGGTCACCGGGAACGGGTTGCCCAGCATGCAGCCGAGCATGGAGGCAAAGCCGTTCGCCATCATCACCTTACGGGTGTTGTACTCATCCCCCGCCGCGTGCGCACTTTCAATGTTCTCAAGGTCGAAAATGTAGTTCGCCAGACCCAGAGGAACCGCAGAAGCCAGATACGGCAGTGCATGCGGCAAACCTTGCAAGAAGCTGTCGACATGAATTTCCGGCGGGTTGAAGCCAAAGGAAGACATCGACGCTTTAATGGCCTCCGGGCTTTGTAAACCGGAGATCCACGCCAGGGCCGTACCGGCAATCAGCAGCAGCAAGCCGGTAGGAATGCGGGCAAAAATCGGCTTCTTACCGAACCAGTTAATGAAGATCAGCAACAGGACGATGAAAGAGACGGTCGGCGCTTCGAATGCCTGCAGCATCGGGTTCATCGCCAGCAGCAACAGTCCCAGGCCGGACAGACAAGAAAGCAGTACCGTACGTGGAATCATCTTGCGGATGGTCTCGCCCAGGAAGGAGCCGCCGACCAGGATCAACGCTTCGACAAAGCACCACACCAGGGCTATCTGGATAGCAAAGTTGGCATCTTTGGTTTGCTGATAAACCGGCATCAGTACCAGGAAGGTTACGGTAAAGATTGACGGTGCGCTCGGTCCGGACGGCAGCGCCGTCACGTCTTTACGCCCGGTGTGTTTTGCCATCTGCAGGCCAAACCAGGCGTAGCAGACGCTGGCTACCAGCACCGCCAGACCAAAGGCAGGCGCAATGCGACCATAGACAATTTCAGTAGGGATCCCGACGACAAAAATGAGCAGCCCCATCATTGTCAGCAGGTTAGTCAGGTTGTTGGTCATCAGCCCAAAGTAAGCTGCCCAGTCACCACGTTTCCATTCTAGTTTTATGCTGTTCATGGAATATCCTTAACAGGTTAAGCATCGTTTGCGATCGCGGAGATCGCCCAGCCCTGCAGGTAAGCAACGTTTTTCGCTTCGCTACTGTGGGGCTAACCGCGTTAGCCCCGATTGTTGTTATTGGCAGTAGCGGTCGCGCCAGTTGAGGATCGCCTTTTCAAAACAGGCGAACGGCGGGTGGACTATTCCGGCGCCGATCATGCCGATCCCCGCGTCTTTGTGCGCAATGGCGGTGTTAATCACCGGCAGAATGCCGGTGCTGCCCACGCGCGTAATATCGATAGCAGTCGGTACGCCCATAAAACCCAGCAGCGGAATGGTGACGTTGGGGTTTTCGCCGAGAGTGATTTCACGCATCTGGCGCGAGAAATCAACGGCCTCTTCGACCGTACCACCCACCAGTGCCACGATGGCCGGTGCCGTCGCCATGGCGAAACCACCAATGCCGTAGGTTTCGGTGATCGCGCTATCGCCAATATCACGTCCGGAATCTTCCGGCTTGTAGCCTGCAAACATCGGGCCAATCACCTGCTGCGCCGGACCGGTAAACCACTGACCCGGTAAGCCGCTGATGCGCAGACCGAACTCAACACCGTTTCGCGCCATCGTCGTCACCACGGTGCTGTATTCAATGCCGTGGGCGGCGTCCATTGCGGCTTTACACATCGCCATCCAGGTCGGCCCGGAGAAGTAATCGCTGCTGAGGACGAACTCGAACACCTCACGCTGCTGCTCAACCGGATAACCGGTCTGAATAATCCACGGCGTCAGCGCCTGAATCAGCAGCGCCGTCCCGGCGTTGTTACGGTTATGGCACTCATCGCCCATGTGTAGCGCCTGCGCCAACATCAGGCGCAGATCGATTTCGCCCGCCAGCTTCATGGCGTCGCGCAGCATCGGTCCCAGCACATCACGCATCCAGTTCAGACGATCAATAACGCTCTGATCGTTCGCGCCCATACGCAGGATCTTCGCCATCTGCTCGCTCATATTGGTATATGCGCGGTTGCCGTAGGTTTTGTTCTCAACGATGTGCATAAACATCGACGCAGAGGTCACACCCGCCATCGAGCCAACGCAGTCATGCTCGTGACATGGTGAGAAGATAATTTCACCCGAGGCGGCCAGTTCGGCAGCTTCATCCAGATCTTTCGCCAGTCCTTCAAACACCAGCGCCCCGGTGACCGCGCCCTTCATCGCACCGCACATTTTTTCCCAGCGGATCGGCGGCCCGGCATGCAGGATGGTGTTGCGGGTCATCCCCGGTACGACATTGATTGCCTGGTCATAGCCAATCAGCACCGGATGCGACTGAATAATACGTTCCAGCGCCTGCTGGTTAGCGGCAGCGATTTTGTCTGCCAGCGGCGAATCGGCAATCTCGTCCAGTGCAGCAACCACCTGCATGTTGCCCTGACCCGGCGGCGTCCAGTCGAGCTGGGTCACGGGAACGTTCTGCTTTTTCAGGTCATCGCTGAACATCGCGATACCGACGTTAATCACGTTCAGCGGCTGGTTAAACAGTGTCTGGCTCATCAGGCTTCCTCCCCTTTACAGATAAATTCACGCGCCAGCAATCCGGTGTTGGTGCTACTGCTCGCCCAGATAACGCCCGCATCAGTCAGCATCTGACATTGTTTTTCCAGCGACGGCGTATCAAGATCGGTCCCCAGCACATAGCCGAGGATCTCAAGCGGACGACCGTCTGCGGCGGCGATCGCTTTGGCTTCAACGATCGCGTCGAGCATCACGCCAACCGGATCTTCATGCGATCCAAAACCAAGGACGAAGTCCATCACGATCACGCCGACTTCAGGATCGCGCGCTTCCTGCAACAGACGACTAATGCGGTTGGTGGGATCGATCATCGGGTGCGGTTTACCGTTGGTAAAATCGTCATCACCGAAATCGAGGAAGGTATGCGCCACGCTGCGGTTGAGATCTTGCAGGCGGAACGCCGGATCCGGATGAATGTTGCTGTAAACTTCGGCATGTTTTTCCATGGCAGCAAACATCGCCTCATCGCACAACGTGCCACCGCAGAACAAGCCACGGATGTACTTTTGTTGCGGGGTCAGACGGGCGCGAACCTCTTCAATCAGCGGCCAGTTGAGCGGATGCAGATCCAGGCTCTCTTTTTTCACGCCGGTAAGTAGTACAGCTTTCAACGCCGCCTCTTTAGTACCGCGGGCAAACTGCAGGCCTTTTTCATCCGCAGGCGCGGCTTCACGTCCGAGGAAACACACCACCACGGGCTTATGACAGGCGCGCGCACGTTCCAGCACCTTGCGCGCCACCGCTGGCGCAGGAGGTTTGGAGATAAGCGCGATGATCTCAGTTTGCGGATCGGCCTCCAGCATGCCAATCGCGTCAAGCATCATCAGGCCGCCAATCTTCTCACTCAGATCGCGTCCACCGGTGCCAATCAGTTGGGAAATTCCGCCGCCAAACTCGTGAATGCGTACGCTCAGCTCCTGGCTACCGGTACCGGACGCACCAATAATTCCGATGTTGCCGCGACGCACTGCGTTGCCAAAACACAGCGCCGCGCCGTTAATGATGGCGGTTCCGCAGTCTGGCCCCATCATCAACAGCCCTTTTTCGTGCGCCAGTTGCTTAAGCGTCAGCTCGTCTTCAAGAGAGACGTTGTCAGAGAACAACATCACGTTGAGGTTATTTTGCAACGCCTGACGCGCTTCACGCGCGGCAAACAGGCCGTTGACCGAGATCACCGCCAGGTTGCTGTCGGGAACGTGCTTCTTCGCGCTGGCGAGCGTGGCATAGCGCGCTTCGTGCTGGCCACCCTGCTCTTTATGCGTAAACAGATCGTCAATCGCCACCAGCGTTTGCGCGTTTGCTTCGTCGCTCGCGCCTTTAATGACAATCATCAGATCGCCACTCTTCGCCTCTTCCAGCTCAGGCGTGAGCAGGCCGAGATTCTTCAGCACGCCCTTATTCATTTCTGTCGCCATAGCCACGAACGCCTGCTCAACACCATCGAGCTTATTTGCGCGCGTGGAGATAGACATCAGTGAGACAGAATCAAAATACGTGTTCTTTTTAACAACTATCCTGATCGACATAATTCCCTCCGGACCTGTGGCTCAGGGCGCAGGCATCTGCCATGCCATACAGCATGTCGCAGCCAGAACTTGAGCCAATATTTTTAATGTCAGTAATATATTGTGTAGAAACGGGTTGTTGCTCAGTAATAATATGGTTGAGCAGCCGTCCAACGCTTTCCCGATAACGCTGATGAAAAGCTTCCTCTAATGTTATTTTGCTGAGTAGCGTCGTATTATTTCCGGCACATTGTAAAGCTGCTAAAAAATCTTCACGATATTTCCTCAGCGGATGTCCGGGAATAAATAGAATAGTGCTTAGGCCCACTAAATAATCATCCGATGAGGGCGTCAGACCAATCCCCAAACCAATTAAATGGCTGACCGCTGTAGAGATATTTTCTCCTGTACGCAACGCCGTCAGTAATGTTTGTCGGCGGTTGTGTAATTGACGGGTGATTTCCTGAAAAAACGGATTGTCACCCTGATACAGAAATAATGTGTCGTCGCTTCTTAGCTGTTGGCGGATAACCTCTTCCCAATGCTGCCAGCCGACTGTGGCAAGACTTGCTGCATCAGATGTCCACCGTGGTATTCGCCACAGCAGGCAACCGGCGGTTTCTATCCATTTATCATTGCCAACAACTATTCCCGACCCGCTAAAATTGACCAGCTCACCGGAGTGAAACAGGTCTTCACAATGCGTCAGCGCCAGCCGACAGCTGTTAGGTGCGTTATCACAATCTTCACTCAGTAACGTCAGCAGCCGCTGCTGTTCAGGTATCAACAGGTTTACCGCGTGGGAAAAAACCTGTTCAACCCGTCCCGTTCCCCGGAAAGTGAGAAACGCGCTGTCTGCGGTTAGCGCCCGTACGCATCGCCGTGATGGCGTAGCGATAATGGCGCTCCTGTGTCAGGCTCCGGCCGCAATCAGCAGCTCGGCAATTTCGTGGTACCCTTTCTCTCGCGCCAGTTCCAGCGGGGTTTTACCGTATTTATCCGTCATGTGCGGATTTGCGCCATGGTCGAGCAGCAGCTTAACGATCTCCTGCTGCTTCGCGCCACCGTCATTAAGTACGATGGCTTCCAGGAGCGGCGTCCAGCCAACAAAATTAGTATGGTTGACATTGATATCGGTACGCAGCAGCAGCTCACGCACGATCTCGACATGGCCTTTTTCGCTGGCTGGCGTAATACCGACTCCGCCAAAACGGCTCAGACAATTAAGGTCGGGGTTAGCCGGTAATACCGTACGCAACAGCGTTAAATCATTCGTCAGGCAGCTAATCAGGAAGGGGTTAAAACAAGTTTGATCTTGTTTATTAATATCGGCCCCCTCAGCAATCAATAAGGAAACACAGTCATAATGTTTATTCAGGCTGGCAATAATAATGGCAGTACGCCCCTGGCGGTTAGTGGCATTAATATCCACATTTTTTACCAGACAGGATTTTAATCCATCGGCATTGCCCTGTTCTGCCGCCAGCAGAAATTCAGTAATGAGTTCTTTCTCTGACATAATCGCTCTCCTGCAGTTTTTTAGACTTTTTAAATATCCGATAACCTGAGAATAGCAACAGAGTGCAGAGAATAACATCCGCTTAAATTTCATTCATCGTTAGCGCATCGATTATTGAATCAATTTTAACAATGAGAACAAAACGTGCTGTAGTGCAATCTTTCCCTTATGGCTGGGGCCCTTTTAGCCACTAATCAGTAGTCCGGTGAATCAGGCGGTATGCTGCACGGATAGCGGCCTGCAATTAAAATACAGAAGTGTGATTGCCTTCAAATCAAATGTAAAACTAGTGTTAAATTTTGTTCAAAACTGATTGCTCTGTATAAGGATTACAAATACATTCAACAATCATCGTGTTGCGGATGCGCATTGTCGCCGGAGGGGAGAAAGATGAATTCAATATTTACCGAGGAAAACCTACTGGCGTTTACGATGGCTGCCCGCTACAGCAGCTTTAGCAAGGCGGCTGAAGAGCTTGGCTTAACCACATCGGCAATTAGTTACACCATTAAGCGCATGGAAATGGGTCTCGACGTGGTGCTGTTTACCCGCAGTACTCGCAGCATTGAACTGACCGAGTCCGGGCGCTACCTGTTTCGCAAGGCGACCGACCTGCTCAACGATTTCCACGCAATCAAGCGCAGCATTGATACCATCGCTCAGGGCATTGAAGCCCGGGTACGCATCTGCATTAACCAGCTTTTGTATACCCCTCAACATACAGCGCGGCTGCTGCAGGTACTCAAGAAACAGTTTCCAACCTGCCAGATAACCGTCACCACCGAGGTGTATAACGGCGTCTGGGATTCGATCATCAACAACCTGGCTAATATCGCCATTGGCGCACCCGATACGTTACTGGACGGCGGCGGAATTGATTACACCGAGATCGGCGCGATCCGTTGGTCGTTTGCGATTGCCCCGGATCATCCCCTCGCCTTTATGCCGGAACCCATTTCTGAGAGCCAGTTACGCCTGTACCCGAACATCATGGTGGAAGACACCGCACACACCATCAACAAGAAGGTCGGCTGGCTGTTACACGGACAGGAGTCGATTCTGGTTCCCGATTTTAATACCAAGTGCCAGTGCCAGATCCTGGGTGAAGGCATCGGTTTTCTGCCGGACTACATGGTGCGCGAGGCGATGGAAAAGTCGTTGCTGGTGACGCGGCAGATCCACAACCCGCGTCAGGATTCACGAATGCTGTTGGCCACCCAGCATTCGGCAACCGGTCGTGTAACTCAGTGGATTAAAAAAGAGTTTGGGCCACAAGGGATACTGACGGGGATTTATCAGGATCTGCTGCATCGGGAGTGATGAACCGGATGGCTGTTATACCTTCCGGTACACATAAGATGATCAGGCGCGGATATCGTCGTACTCGCGGGTTTTATCAAATTCATGTTTGGCAAACGGGCACAGCGGAATAACTTTGCGGTTTTCAGCGCGCATCTTCTCTACCACTTTCGCCACCAGCTGTTTGCCGACGCCCTGACCTTTCAGGCTGGGGTCGACATCGGTATGTTCAATGATGCTCAGATGCTCGCCCGTCGGCACAAATACTATCTCGGCAACCTGGTTGCCCTCAGCATCATTGACATAAAACTTGTTGTGGCCTGCAAGAATTTCCATGGTCCCCTCACTCATTTCTGGCGATATTTCAGCGCACCGCTCGGACAGGTATCGATGACCTTGATGACCGTCTCGACATCCACTTCATCCGGAATGATCCACGGTTTACGTTTCAGGTTAAACAGTTTCGCGCTTCCCCGCACGCAATTGCCCGAATGCTGACATATCGCCGTGTTGAAATAGACGTCAATCTTCTCGCCGGTATAGGCCCGGTAACCTGCATCCAGTAGTTCCTTATCCACGACATTGCCTCACATTTTTTTATTGTCTGGGTCTAATCATAGACCTATGCGAGGCTGAAGGAAGCTGCTGAAAGCAGAAATATCACTCGGGCCTGTTCTGCAACGACGGCTGCTGCTCTGGTGGCAAATACTCCAGCATCGCAGGCGTTGGCGGCGGGAGGCGGTTATCGGCAATATCCCTGTCCACATCGATATGACTGATTTCGCCATTCTCATGATGGTGGACCGTCAGCACCCTCGCCTTGTTCAGTTCCGTAACCAGCTCCCGGGTAATACGCAAACTTTCTGCCAGCTCATGGTCTTCCAGCCCGGGTCTGCGACTGCGTCGTTCCACCCGAAAACGAAACTGGTTGTACTTCGCCCAGCCAATTAGCACCAGGCCGTTGACCAGGGCGACAAGGATATAAAACGTGACCGTATCCAGCGTGGTGAAAAAGGGTCGCCCCCCCATATACGGTGAATGCGCCAGGGCCGTGATCAACCCTTTATAGATCAGGTATAAGAAACCAACCCAGGCGATGAGCGTCAACAACACATCGATAATGCGAGGCAGCAGACGCCGCTCCGTAAAGATCAGTGGCTGATTCACGATTCGATCCTCCCAATTCCACGGTCAGGACTCACCCAACGCGCTCTGCCGCGTTTGCGTTTGAGCATCACTTTCGGGAACGCGACCAGCGTGGTGAACAGGCTTAGCATCCAGTACACCACCGGGAACCAGATAATCCAGAACAACGAAGCGCCAATGCCTTTTTCATAACGTCGTTCAATCATCAGGCTCACCGCAAACTGCAGCAAGCACACCACGCCGAGGATAAGTCCGGTAAAGGCTGGCGGGAACAGATGCTGCACATACAGCGAGTCCGGCATCGGGATCATCAGCCCTAACAGGAACAGCACGATACTGATCGCATAGGCAAACGACCAGGCGGTAGAAAAACAAAACTCAAGAAACAGCGGCCACATGCGACGGAACTCCCACGACCACAGACGACGCATGTTAACGATAAACACCTCTGCACCACCCTGCGCCCAGCGCAAACGCTGCTTCCACAGCCCTTTTAACGTTTCAGGCATCAGGATCCAACACAGTGCGCGCGGCTCAAAGAATACCGACCAGTGGCGCAATTGCAGCTTCCAACTGATATCGATATCTTCAGTGATCATGTCCGGGCTCCAGTAACCGACCTCGGCCAGCGCGCGACGACGAAACGCCGCAACTACGCCTGAAACGGTAAAGATCTGCCCATAGACTCGTTGAGTACGCTTAATTAAGCCGATAATGGAAGAGAACTCACCGACCTGCACACGGCCGATTAACGTAGAGCGGGTTCGAATACGCGGGTTCCCCGTCACTGCGCCAACACGCGGGAACTGGATCAGCGGAGCCACAATATAGGCAACGGCATCACGATCCAGTAACGCATCGCCATCAATGCACACCAGGTAATCGCTGCGCGCCGCGGCCGCACCGGTCTTGAGCGCCAGCGCTTTGCCCTGGTTTTCAGCCAGATGAATCACCCGCAGGCTGGGGTATTCCACTGCCAGTTGTTCCAGCACGTCGTGAGTGTCATCCGTTGAACCATCGTTGATGGCAATCACTTCGATATTCTTATATCGCTGTGCCAGTGCGGCCTCAATGGTTTCACGCGCGTTGATCCCTTCGTTAAAACAGGGGATCAGAATGGAAACCAGTGGATTCCCCGGCAGGGTCGGTGGTGGCGTGTCATCTCCCCATTTCCAGTGACGTTCACGGTAA
Source organism: Citrobacter sp. Cf132 (assembly GCF_030333885.1). NCBI lineage: Bacteria > Pseudomonadati > Pseudomonadota > Gammaproteobacteria > Enterobacterales > Enterobacteriaceae > Citrobacter > Citrobacter sp. Cf132. The sequence continues at coordinate 19,277 of NZ_JAOWFA010000070.1, read as the reverse complement.
AACCAGAAATAGACTCCGCCGCTTATCCACAAAGCAGACATGAACAAAGGCCAGAAGAAGACGAAGTTCAACATCACTTCACCTGTAAAGATGACAGCCACGCCAAACGGCAGGCTGAACATCAGGCAAAGTATCAGGAAAGCAATAATGCGATCGGTCATTTTTGCGGATACCAGTATGAGGAGAACGTCGAGCGAATCTCTGACATCTCAGGTTTGTCGCTGATGAAATCATCCGGGTAATAGCCGTAGTTACCTGCACCGCTTAATTTCAGCTGGCGCATCCATTCGGCTATTTGTTTTCCGCTGATTTCAGCCTGATCCCCGGATTTACGCCAGTCTCGTGCCTGCAGTTCAAACACGGTTTTATCCAGCGCCCCAGGGTTTTGTGCAACGGCATTCACCAGTCGGTCAAGCCATGCGTTGGCATCATTGGCCGGGATCTGTTCCATGAATGGCATCGCCATCGGCGCCGTCCAGTCATAGGTATTGAGGAAATCATTCAGGTTTTGTGCAAACCAGGCTTCACTTTCAGGCTCCAGTACCGGCATGGCGTAAATATTGCGCGCAGTTTGCACCTGTGGACCGCGAATATTACGCACAGACTGGGTCAGCTGTTTGGTGAAGTCGATCAGCATCTTACTTTTCAGGCGCGTCCAGCGCTCGAACGCCTGAGGATTATTACGTATTTGCTCGATACTGCCCGGAAGCCCTGCGGCACGGTAGGCGGCTAACGCCTCCGGTGACGCATCTTCAAAGTCCGTCAGGAAAGCATCGTCATGAAACAAAATACCTTTGAAACTGGCGTGCTTCGCCAGGTCTTCATAGATTTCAGTGATGCGCTGACGCGCTTCGCTGCTCCAGGGTGAAAGGCGGACATAGTTCTCGTGATTGATAGCAGTACGTCCCGTTTTCGGATCCCATGCGGTTACGCGTGGAATAGACGCGTCGAGATCGAAAGCCAGAACCGGCATCCAGGCATATACCGTCACCCCTGCCCGCGTTTGTAATTGCCAGGAGATATAGTTAAAGAGATCGGCACGCATCGGCAGCCAGCGGTTGGGGAAATAGACCTCACGAATATTCCCGTCACCTTTAGGGTCGGCATACGCCTGCAGGAAGACATGAGAAATACGCATGTCATAAACGCGCTGGATCAGCTTATCGATATTTCGCTTCTGCTGAGCAGGGTCCTTGTCATACACGTAATCCAGATCGACATGCATCACGCGCATCGTCTGTGGCTCACGGACCTGAGCGACCTGACTGGCAAAGCGCTTAAGGGATGGGTTATCAGAGATCAGCACGCGCGGAATATCATCGAGAAACGCGGCATTCGCCAACCCTTCATTAAGCGTAAAGGCCATCTTATAGCCATGCTCTTTGGCCAGGTTTAACGTCGTGCCGTTGGCTGCGCCGTACGGCCATACCCACGCGCGCGGCGATTTCCCTGTCACCGATTTTATCTTGTTAGTGATCAGAGAAATATCCGTGTTTATACGTCGCGTGTACTGTTCGTCCGTTTCGTAAGTGCCAGTTTTCTTATCATACAGGCGGTTCGCTACAGCTGGCTCTTTACTCCCCTGCGGATTGGCCTCAGCGCCAAAGTGCGAGTTCCAGGTGTGCGCACCGACTTCCACCAACGGCGATTTCCCCATTTCTTCGACCATTTTCCAGGTGGCGAATTTATCTCGCGCTGTCATTAAGCCGCCAAAATCGACTTTTTTGTTGGCTGGTGCATCAACCCAACTGCCTACTGGCGCCCAGAGCGCAGGCCAGTTGTAGGCTTTCAGCAATGGCCAGACGCGGGTATAAAAACTGCTATACCCGTCATCAAAGGTGAGTAATACCGCTTTTTCCGGCAGTACAATTTTACCGTCATGGGCATCCAGAATTTGCTGCACGCTGATCGGCTGATAGCCATTATCACGCAGCCAGGCCATTTGGTCGCTCAACGCGCTGGTACGCACAGAGAGGTAACGCTGGTCGGCAGCACCATCTTCAACATCGTGATAACCCAGTACCAGGAAACTATTTTTCGGCCACTGATGATCCGCCGTCAGCGGTGTTCTCTCCCCAGGAGGAACATAGCGAGGCGTTGTATTGTGCGCGCTGCTGCACGCGGTAATCATCAACCAGCCAGCGATTAATGCGCTAAGCCACAGGCATCTTTTCAGCATGAACAATCCTTAAAACCTGACATTTAAATCGAAAGCGAGGGAGATATTCCGCTCACGTTTACCGTCATAGGGGCGTTTATCCCAAATCAGCATCACCCCGCCATCTACGACGTTGTTCCATTTAAGCCGTTGTCCGTATCCTACCTGGACGATAGCGCCTGCATCTTCACCTTGCTGCCAGTAGCCACCTACGCCTGCCAGACCTTGCTGCGTCCAGACGGTATCATAGTGGCGGTAAAGAACCTGCTCTGCGCTCAGGCCAGGGACAACCGAAAAATCACTCTTCGGGTTGTAATACGGCACATTCTCTTTGGTGTTGGTGCTCCCGCCAATGCCCGGCGTAAAGTCCAGCGTGAAGCGAGGCGTGGTCCAGATGCGCTCTTTTCCGCTGAGTCCGTATTCGATGCGATCGTTACCGTCTGAGAAATGTGATGCAGCAAACGACAGTTGATATTCACGTCGTTCGTTTTGATACCAGCGAACGAACATATCGCCGCCGTTGGCATACACACCGCTACGCAGCGCGCGCAATGGCGTATTACGCGACAAGCGCTCGGCCGAACCGCCTACGCGCCAGTTGTCATTGAAGTCATGCCAGCCGGATAGACGCCCCCCAATCTTCTGACCATCGCCATAATTTCGGCCAGACACTTCCATTTCCGCCCAGTAATCACGGGAAGTCCATTCTGCACCCGCCGCCAGATCGCGGCTGATGCCCTTCCCTTCCTCAAATTCACCGGTAGCGAAGTTGAATCCAGTAAACAGTCGCCAGTTGTCATTAATCGGCGGACTGTAAATAGCCGTGTTGATGTTGAAGTCATTCTTACCGCTGACCGGGCTATCGGACGAGATCCCCTGCGTGCCGCTAATGCGCACTTCCGACATTTTGTGGACATCACGAATACGCGCGAGGCGCAGCGTCGCTTCATCATCCGGGCTACGGGCAATAACGTCATCCGTCAGTTCATCGGCCTGCTTCCATTCCTGGAGATCCAGCGCAACGTAAGCCTGCTGACGCTCCAGCTCCAGGTTGCTTGGCTCAATCACTTCCGCCAGCTTAAGCTCTTTCTCCGCCGCATGCGGCAATCCACGCGCTTCAAGCACAGAGGCATAGGAAATGCGCAGTCCCTGGTTACCGGAGCCTGTTCGTGCCAGATGCTCTGCGAGCTTTTCTGCCTCTGGCAGTTCATTGGCAGCGATATGATATTGCGTCAGCAGCGACTGTCCGAGCAGCCAGTTATCGTTAGGCTGCGGCGTTGGCGAGCCATAGATACGCCGCAGATACGGACTCTCTTTGATCAAATCATCGACTTGTTTTTTGGCAGCATCGAAGTTTTCATTATCAATGTGTGCATAGAACAGATCTTGTTGATCCTCTGGACTGAGCGGCGTCACCGGGATAGGCCCATTTGGGTAGTAGATGCTCGCCAACATCGCTTCGGTTTTTTCCGGCTGACGCTCGCTTAACCATGCTGATGCCACCCAACGTTTTGCGTAGTTTGGTACTTCGCCGCTTGCGGAAAGGGACTCATATTCCTCGATCACTTCGGCAGTACGCTTACGCACCAACAGGGCACCCATACGGTCTATTCTCGCCCGGCGGACATCATTCTGCGCAGACGGCTCATCTTTCCAGGCCGCCAACAACTGGTCATAACGGGCCAGCGCTTTATCTGCTACGATAAAACGTTCTTCTTCATTACGTGCGGACGTATAAGAGGATCGGACCATTTCAGCCGCCGCATCAAGCTCAAGGCGACGCTTCACAGGATCTGCCGTGGGTACGACTTCCGCCATATTTAAGGCTGGTCCGGAAACACGGTTCGCTGACAGCGCAGACAACAGCGTGGATTTTGCATTTTTGTTGCCAGGATCGACGTCATCCGCCTGGCTGGCAACCAACAGTGCATCCCAATTTTTCCCCTGAGAATGATATACATAGGCAAGCAATGCGTCGGAATCTGCGCCCGGATGCGCCTGAGCCCATTTATTCGCTTCGGTAAGGGCTTGCTGATTGTAGCGCGCATCTGCCAGCGTCATTATCCAGCCGGTGCGTACATCAACGTTATCAGGTTCTTGCTGTAAAACACTTTCCCACACCGCCAATGAATCATTCCAGTTTTTCTGGTTACGATACGCACGCGCTGCGGCGACTTTTCCCCGTGCAGGTACATCCATCTGCCCACGATATCGCTGCCAGATTTCAATTGTTGTTTTATCGTTGTTCTCAACCCAACTGGAAACTTGCAGCCAGTCGGCAACCTGATTTGGCGTTAGCGCACTTTTCTTTCCCTGATCCTCAAGGTAGCGCAATAGCGGCGCACTATTCCCCCCCCGCGCTTCAATAACCAAAGCATCATAATCTGATACCGCAGCAGAGATTTGCATAGGGAAAAGAATGCTGGCCGTAAATAAACAGCTTACAGACTTAAAACGTTTAATGAAGTTGGCATGTCGACGCATACTGAACATATCTGCCCTTATATCTTACATCAGAGTAAAAATAAGCGTTTTCAATAAGTTAAGGTCAATCCCTGACGATTGCCGACCATGTAAGATGCACTGCCGCTTATTTCGTAATAGGGTTATAAAGCAATTAATTCTTTCGTCTTATTGACTACCCGCACCGCGTCCCCTAATCGTTGAGCAGGAGGCATAAACTCGGGAATTTTATCACTCCATGTAGTTCGTGGCTACGGAATAAGAAAAGTCTTAGTCAAAAAAGTATTTTAGACTAAATAATCCTAATACTCTTGGGATTGAATTCTGGATTTAAACAAAGTTTGCCCGGTGACATCATGTGATGATGCTTACTATTGCTGGTTAGCATAGCTACACCGCGCAACTGTTTGCATGGTAACTATTTTGAGAGGTGAATAGAGAAAAGTCTGATAATAGGCTCTCTGCTAACAACAAAATATAACTTAATTTTTAGGGCTCAAACAGGGCCAATGAAATGAAAATAAGGGTACAGGCGCAAGAAGAATTAGATACAGAAACAACACATTGAAATCAAATAACTTTCTTCATCATTTTTCGAAACCTACCATAATTGGTATTTGGATACACGCTCGAAGACGTGCACAAATAATTGTGTATTACTCTACGCGTTAATGTATTTACCAACCTTGCGTATTATTGACAACATCAACCACAATCAATTATTTCCCCTTACAATATGAAAGCCTATTAGCATTGCAAGCAACTGATCGAAGCATAATTTTTTGCACTTACCTTCCCCTTAGTCTTTCAGGTAATCTGGGCAAAGACGCCAATGGGAGCCGATCAATGAAAATCGTTAACGCAGAAGAAAAGCACATCCCCGCCATACGCGATATCTATGCACATCATGTTCTTCACGGTACCGGCAGCTTTGAAACCGACCCGCCGGATGCTCACCAGATGTTTGCTCGTCTGGAAAAAATCCGCAGCCTCGGGCTGCCGTGGGTCGTCGCGCTACAGGAAGATAAGGTCATCGGGTATTGCTACCTCACCCGCTATCGCGAGCGTTATGCCTACCGCTATACCCTTGAGGATTCGATTTATATTGCTCCAACGGCTCAGCGTCAGGGTGTAGGAAAGGCTTTACTGCGTCATGTGATCGGCTGGGCTGAAGCACAGGGCTATCGGCAACTGATTGCCATCGTCGGCGACAGCAATAATCAGGGATCGTTAAAAGTCCATCAGCAGGCCGGATTTACGGAAATCGGCACACTGAAAAACATTGGCTTCAAACATGGACTATGGCTCGACACGGTATTGCTACAACGTAATCTGGGTGAAGGTAACAGCACACTACCACCGGATTTCGGTGTCGCTATTTAACATTTATAAAGAATAACTACAGGGAGAGAGTTTTGGAGCGGGCGAAGGGAATCGAAAAGGCTTGCTCTAAGCACCGGAAAAGATAAACCAAACAGACGCTTACGTAAATCCACGGTAACTAGTAGCGGTAGCTTACTAGGTTAAGACCATGACGATCAAGGGCAAAGGAACAAATTATCTTTACGTAAACTGTGACGGGATTTATATCATTCAGCTTCATATTCCCGTTTATATGCGCCACCTCTGGAACGGTCGCAAGATGCTTAAAAAATCAACAGGCACTCGCGATCTTGTGTTGGCTCGTAGATTTCGTGATCAGTACCTGATGGAGTTCAGAAGGCTACAGGCGCAATTCAACCCAAATGCTTATCTTCTCAAGATTCAGTCAGCCATTACCGATCTACGTTTCGTTGGTGCTGCATCTACTAATCTCGTTCCAGATTTTCAGACAGCCACCAAAGGGAAACCTTCAACGCCAAAGTTAAAAGACCTTTGCGACGAATACATGAAGGTGTACTCAGACAGGCGGAGCTATTCCACATTGCAAAAGTCTGCCCGTGCTGTCGATGCGTTTACGAAATCCATCAAAAGACCAGCGATCACAATTGGCGGTATTGGTCGCCGTATGGTGACGGAGTTCCTAGAGGCTAACCAAGGCAAGTTTTCACCTCAAACGTTGCAGAACTGGCTAACCTCTTTGGGGAGTCTGTACGAGTTTGCAAAACGTCGGTATGACGCAATCCCAGACAGCAACCCATTTCATGGTCACAATCTCGAAGCACGGCGCACGATAGAAAGCTATCAGCCGTTTGAGCCTGACCAGATGCAAAAGCTACTGGATGCAGCAGAACCTGAGATCAGGAACATTATCACTATGGGACTGTTTTCAGGATGCCGCCTTGATGAACTGGCAAGCCTCAAGAAGTTAGATATCCAAACGGTGGAAGGTGTGCGCTGTTTCTACATTTCGAAGTCAAAGACGAAAGCGGGGATCAGGCATGTCCCGATTCACTCCCGGTTATCTGCGATAGTCGATGAGTATTTGAACCACACTTACGGCGAATACCTGTTTCCACAAGCTAACAGGATTAACCGGAAGGATGGTAAGAAAGGCCCCTTCTACTCTCAAGCGTTCACCAGACTACGCCACCGAGTTTTGCCTACAGCTACAGATCGCCAATGCTTCCACAGCTTGCGGGGGATGTTCATAACGTGCCTTGACCGTGCCGGAGTACCAGAACAACGGATCGGAGCCATAACGGGACACACTGACCAGAAATCGAAAACGGAAGCCTTCCGCACCTATTCCCAGGGCGCGAGCATGGAGGAGTTAGCGGGGTATGTCGGGTTGGTCAGCTACGATATTGTGGTCAAACGTTAATAAAGACAATGCAGCACACGTCACTGTACGCCGTAGAAAGTGCAAATTATCAACAAGAAACAATGAGGTTTCAGAGTGAATATATTCAACTTTGATAAATTTGATCTCCGCGTCCTTCTTGGACCACATAAATTTTATGTTCTACAAGCCAAGCAGCGGCTGTTATCTCAATTTAATGATATATCGAGAGAAGCTGACGAAGTAGAAAAGCAGCACTACGAGAAACTGGGACAATTCTTCGACCCGGATAGAGATGACCCAGCAGATTCATATGAAGCAGCGTATCAAGAAGGCATCTCACATTACATCGCGCTTGATGAAATGCGGAACACTGTCACATTGGCTCTTACTGCCGGTATGTTCCACCAATTTGATAAAGCACTGCGTGAGAAAATGGTCATGGAATTTCGGCGCTGGCAGCCCGCAGCAGTTGATCCACTTATCTGGAATATTGATTTCCCTGAATTAGTTGAATTACTTGAATGGACAGGCATCGACATAAAATCGAAGACATTCTATGAAAAAATTGAAGCATGTCAGCTGCTTGTAAATGTTTACAAGCATGGTAAAGGGCGGTCTCACACAGAACTTGCTGGTAAATACCCGCAATACTACCCCAACTACACACCAGGAACAGTTAGAAGAAAAACACTTCCACGACCTGAACAACTTAAGGTGAGTGAAGCACAGTTCACCGATATTGCTGATGCTATAAGAGATTTTTGGCTCAACATTCCTGAATTTCGCAATGAGTCACACTTGCGCGATCAGCCTGAATGGTTTGATAAAGAAATGAAGCGCTTTGATCGTTATCTGAAGAAGAATGCTGTGAAGAAACCATAAAAAAACCGGGCGGTTTCCCGTCCGGTTAGTTAATCATCTTTTTTCGTTTCTCGTTGAGATAGTGTCTCACGGCGCTATCAAATCCGTGGTTTTGAATGCGGTCAAGTAGGCTGGAACGACTACACTCAAGCCTGCGTGCTAATGCAGACATGTTGATGATCGAATCATCGCCTTTACCGTCCAGAATCCACTGCATCAGCGGCATGTTGCCAGTACCGATCAAAGCTAATTTCATATGTATCTCCTTTCCTTTGCCTCGCCAGCAGCGGGGACAATGCGTCCCTAATAACTGCTTACTGATCGTTAAGCTGCGTCGTTCGTCAGTTTGGTCACAAAGTCTGGACGGTACACCACAGGCAAAATTGAACTTTCCGCGAATAGCTCAACGTTCTTAAACTTGTCCTGCACACTCCAGATACGGAAATCAACCGGATCAGCAAAGGCCAGATCAAGATTTCGGCTGGTTGCTGTTGCTACATAACCGAAAGGTAATGCGATTTCAGAAGATAGCGGCTTGCTGAAGCGCGGAACCAGGAAGGATTCATCCGGGCCAATTCCATAAAGTGCCTGATCAGTGACTTCCACTACGCGAACATTCTCGATGATGAATGTTGAGAATGCCGGAAGCACTTCTTTGTTAAACAGCACATCGCGATCAAGCACACCAAACTGGACATTCTGACGGATATCAGGGTGATATTTGATGCCCCGATAGACGTTGCTACCAGTAAACAGGATAAAGCCGTCAAGCTGACCAGCCAGACCACCCATACGCACTTTAGCAGCAGTCACAGCGTCATCCAGGCTGCGAAGCGGGTCACCAGAGCTAACATTGGTTTTGATCGTTCCGGTCGCCTGTTGGTAACCAAATTCATCTTCCCACGAAATAATCGGTTGCTGGGTGTAAGTTGCTTCAACAGTATTTCGGAAAAGTGCGTCAGCGAAAATCTTTTCCTTGGTACGCATGTACTTATCATGCATTGCGAGAGCAGAAGCTGTCACAGCGTCCATCACAGACATTTGCAGGTCTGAACCTGGTTTGCGGTAAGGTTGCACATCTGCCGCTGTAATACGGTCCTGATAAGCGTAAAGCGGCGCTTCAATCAGGTGATTGCTGGCACTACGCTTGGGAATAGCTGACCACTCGGAACCATAACGATTGACAGAGCTTGCCACCTTCTGGGCAACTTCATCAATGATATCAAGGCTCACCTTTGGACTCATGGAAGTCTGGCGGTCACTGAAAACGTTAAGCGTTGAGAGCAGTGTGTTTTTTGCTTCCACGTTTACAAAAGTGTTGGTGTAATCAGCAAAGCTGAAATTGGTTGATAATCCCATTTGTTTTCTCCTTATTATTCTGCGTCCGGTGCGCTGGTACGGATTGCGCCCGTTTTAGTTAGTGCAGCAACAGCATTAGCGCCAGCGGTCGCGCCCATAACAGCAATGATGGTGTCCTGTTTGATGTACACACCGCGATCAGCAACGATGACATGAGCATCATCTGCCGCCCTGTGGTGGCTCAGAACCAGCAGGCAATCATCCCCAGAAACATATGTAGTCCCGGCACTAGTAATGCAGCTACCCGGCTGCACTTCTACTGCCAAATCGACAGTAATTGTCTTGCGGTCAAAGTTTGGATCGACTGCATACGCGATCACCGAATTGTAAGAACGTTCTGTTGTTCCCATTTTCATATAATTAACTCCCGTTAAATTTCACATAGCTATGTAAACAAAAGGCCAGCGCCTGCTTGAGCCATAAACGGCGACAGGGCCAGCCTTTCGAATAGGGTTTTAGCACCCGCTAATTGCGGGCAGGAATGAGGAGGTGGCAACGCTCCAAAGAATGGGCAAGGAGACCCAAAAACGCTGCCACCTGATGTTGTTTAGTGTCCAACGTGACAGCCCGACGAGGAGGACGGGACTTTGGCAAACCCCGATCCAGGACCGGAGAATTTTGGTGCAGATTAATCCTGCTTTTCTGAATACAACAAGCGGCTATGGCTTAACCTTCCCGTGAGAGGCGGCGTATTGGTTGTATTTAGAAAAGGGCCGCGTGGTGAACACCAAGGCCCGTTAGGGTGAACGTTGCCGTTCATCTTGATTCCTGTTCCGGCATTTGAAACCGGAGAATCAAGACCAGACCACACAGCCGCTTTGATATAATAAGGAGAAGGAAAAACAATTGGCAGTAGTAATTCCCTATGTAACTATTTTATCATGAATAATTAACTTTCACAACAAAGACTTGACGATATTGACGGAAAATCAGATGGTTACCGTTAAATCTGACAACGTTATTGGGGAACCCCAAGAATGAGGTTTGTGTTATAAACATTATTCTCTCGGATTTTTGCATCAATAAGACCTTTCACAGCCCCGTCATTGATATTGATGTCAACATCCTGATGCAGGCTGAGGTCTGCTGTCCCTGTAACACTGACAGGGATCGGTCCTCGTGTTGCAGTATCCGCAATTGTGGGGATTGAGAATGTCGGTTTTAGTAATGGTTGCGGTTGCTGGCCCTGATAGTTCAGGCCTGGAACATTCAACGCTAACCCGTCCCAGGCAGTGCCTGTGCCAATACTGTTAGGCGAAGAGCTGTCAAGCCACGGATAAATCTGCTTAAGGGTCTGGCCTACAGTGCGAGGGTCGAAGCCTATATTCTCTTTTACCCACTCGGCGGCGGCATTGCCTCCCTCGTCTACTGTGGTGTTGTAAACGGCATCCGGTAACGTTGACCCCTTCCTTAGCTCTTCACCAATGCTGCTGGCCCAGGCTAAGATGTTGGTGGTCAACTCACCTAACGACTGTCCAAGATTGTCAGCGATAGGGATCAGCCCCGTCATGCTCTGTCGTAGAGTGTCCGTGTTGGTAGCATATTGTCCCAGCCCCTCAACGAATGAGGCGCTGAAGTGGTCAGCGAGGCTGGTTTGTACTCGGTTGTACTCAGCACCTAATGCTGCCAGTTTGTCGAGATTGGCCTGCTGTGCATCGGACAGGGACCAGCCCTCAGAGGCCAGTTGCTGCATGCGGTCAATAACCCCCCGCCCTTCATCATCAAACACCCCGAGGAAGACGGAACCATCATTCACGGCTTCGGCCAGGTGACGAACCGCGTTATCAGTCCATTTGAAAGTCTTCTGCAACTGTTTCAGGTACAGTATGAATTCAGGAAAATTCATGGTCTGAATCTCGCCAATCACTTTCTGGGCGACCTTCTGGTTCCCGTTAGTGGATTTCAGCACGTTATTAATGATATCGGCAAACTCACCACCGCCAGAGAAAGTTACTTCACCTGTTTTTTTGTTGCGTTTGAAAGAGCCAGTATTCAGCAATTCTCCAGCTTTTTCTGTCGTATCCTTGTTCAGGTCAGCCAGTTTATCAGCGCTGAGCGAATAACCCGCCCTGCTCATAGATAAATCCTGGATAGCTGCGAACTCTAATTGCCCCAGACCATATTGCTCTAGTTTTTTAATATCACGAGAGCGCTCAAGGCTTCCCTGAAGCGTCTGACCAACACGAGCAACTCCCATGCTGCCAATCAATGTTGCTCCGCCGACTGCACCTCCGGCAACAATCCCGCCACCAATACCACGTCGCCCTGTCAGCCCTTCTGCACGCACACGACCAGCACGAATGCCAGCTGCTTTCTGTTCTTCGGTGATACGCTGTTGCAGTCGAGCCTGCTTGCGTAATTCTGAGGTTATACGGGCCATTTCGAAGCGGGTTTCTTCTACCGTGTAGCGCTCTTCTTTCTGGGCTTTAAGTGCCTCTTTTGCTGCACTGATGGCTTTATAACGGGTTGCAACGTCAGCGCCGTTCACGTTTGCCAGAGTCAGAGCGCTACGGCGCAAACTGTTGTAATAAGTCACCTCACGTTTGAGCGCTGCTTCTTTCTTTTCTTCAAGGGCAATACGGCGTTTCGCCGCTACAATATCATCGGAGATACGTTTATGGCCCCGATTCATAGCTGCTGTCTGTGCTGTTGCTAATCCCGGCTCTGGTACTGTGCCCCCCATATTGGGGTTATACATTACCGCACGACTGGCTGCCGCTGCCCGAATCCTCTCACTGATACGACTCAGACGAAGGTCCTGACGTGCACGGGCCTCATCCTGAGTTAGCGCCTGGGCTGCATTCTTCGCAGACAATGCCGCCATTTTTTTATTGTGGGTCAGTTCCTGATTGGCAATTTTTGCCTGCACTTGTGCCTGTTTTTGTTGCTCCGCAACCAGACGTTGTTGCTGCTTTATTCTGGTTGTATGGGCCTTTGCCGCTGCTAAAGCAGCCTTGCCTTCACTCTGGGCAGTGCGTTTCTTCGCCGCCTCCAGCGCTTTGGCGGGCTTCTCCTGGGCTGCTTTCAGGCTCTTAATGGCCTTGAGTGCCTTGCCGTAGGCAGTTTGGTCAACTTTAAACGTAATCTCGTTGACCGTTTTTGTCACTATAATGTTAGCCATTCTTGCCTCCTTTGGAGGTTTGACGCTTGGTCAAAACACTTTGTGCCATTAAACCCCCTGCGGTTTGATAATATGCCCATAGCGTTCTGGATCATCAGCGACCAGTTTTCGACAAGCGACCTTTGCTCTTTCGAGAGCATCAGGGTCGATATCATGAGGTTTAAAAACTCCAGCATCATCACCCAACATATTGATAATTTTTGTCTTTATGATTTTTTTATCAGTTATTTTATTAACTGGTGAGTCGGTAGGAGCTTTGAGGTATTCCAACCCGTTAACGGGTTTGCCTTCGGCAAATCTCCCTCGGAGATATTCGGGATTTTTCCTCAGAAATCCAGAGGTGACGCTTACGAGGTTTTCCCGCGCCTTCTGTAGGGTGTACTCTTCCGGTGTCATACCGTGCATCGCTGCAAACAGAGCATTTTTAATACTGTCCAGTGTCATTGGTGGTGTCTCCAAAGCAAATTATGAAACAAGCCAATCCCGGACAACAGACAATGGGCGATGGGCGATGGGCGACCATAGCCAACACGGGGATCAGCGGTAGGTATTCGAGATAGGGTATTGCGTGTTAATAATCCGATCACAAAGTGATGAATCCATGATTCACCGCTAAGTGTCATGGTGCGAAGCACTCTCGCAAATGCAGACACCTTCGGTGCTATAGCAGCCTAATGCATCGCAGGGCGATTAAGGTGTCAGTGCAGGCGGGGAGCTTTCTGCTTGCGGTGTGCGTGACGGCTGAGCGTTTTTCTGTACTCCAGAACCAGCGGGGCAGTTTCCTCCGGAAAACGGGCCAAAATCTCAGCGTGTGGGATACCTTCATCAGACAGGTAGCGCACAACTGTAAACAGCGGCAATTGCAGATCAGCGCAGATTTTTTCGAGCATCGCGCCGGATTCGAAATACTGACGTATAGTGACCCCGGTTGCGCGCTGGCTGGTATGTTTCACTCTTCGGAAACGTGGATTCCAGGTCTTAGCTAATTCAGCAACAAATTCAGGATCGAGTCTGAGGATTAGGGCAACTCTGCCAGAAGTCATGCCGTGCACAAGAAGAGTCTTTGCGGTTTTAAGGATCGATTCATCCCTGCATCGATTTTTGAAAAGACGCTTTAGTTTATCGCTTTTCACGGTTTGAAAGCCGTGATCTGTCTGGCTGTCACCAGCTACTTGCTCACACAATTCAATCCTCCATCATCAAAAAGGAATTGATTCCATTGAGAAATCTTCCTCTGAATAATCAGACACAGGTTCAGATTTTGAAAATCCAGATCGCTGTTCAGCTACAGGTGCGGCAGGTTTCACCACGCCAGACTCCAACACATCAGGCTTTTGTTCATTCTTACCGCTTTTAACTTTCTGATTTTTTGCGATGGTAACAACAGCCTCACCTTGCTGTGATTTTCCCGCATTAAGTTCAGTCAAAATGATGTCAGGATCTTTTACGGTATAGTCAGTGTAAGAAATTTCTTTGCTTCCAGGTTTGCGGAATAAGGTTGCAGTAATCCACCCCATTTTCACCAAAAGTTTGACCTTCTTCTGAACGGTTGAAAGGCCCATGCAACAGCAATCCGCAATGTACTGTTGGGAAGGACGGATCTCCCCTGTCGTCTTCTTCCACCCAAGCAGATGACTGTAGACAGCCATGATCTCAGGGCTGTTTTGTACACCATTAAAGCGCTTGATACGGGCGACAGGTATCGACCAGTAAGAAAAAGTGTCGATGGTAATCGGTTTGTCTTCATTCGGCTGCGGTAAAGATTCGTAGAGCTTATTTTCTGTTGTCTCGGCTATCATTAAATCCTCGCTGGTTTTCTGTTTTTTTATTCTTTTCAATGATTTTTGCCGCTATTTGCAGCAATTCACTACATAGCTTAGCCATGGGCATATCGCGGTGGTTAGCCTCTTTCAGCAACGCACGATAGGTGTCATCCGGGAATGAAATATTCATGCGCTTTTTCTCCCTGTTGGGTTGTGTGGTTACTCGTTGTTTAATTGCCCGTGTACTTTCCGAATGTGTTTCGCCAGGTTCTGGCACATATTCCGGATCATCTTTGGCACGGGAATCCCCTGGCGGTCTGATTCTTCACGTAAAATTGCATATGTTTCATCGTCTAGTGAAAGTTTCATCTCAAAATTCCCTCCGAATGCATAAAAGTCATCGCTCCTGCTATCGCGGATGGCGATCAGGAGTAAGAAGCCGTGTTTGCGGCGATTTCGTTTGGTGGCTTGCGCCAGCGGGTGATGCTAATAGCACCTGAGGTGTTTACCTCTGGTAAAGTGCTTCGCACCGTAATGCTAAGGTGGGATTAAGCTGATGTTGTTAAGTCTGGAATGGCTTTTCCGGTGATGGCTTCAAGTTCACCGCCAACCTCAATCATCTTGAGGATCAAGACTTGAGGATCGGATATGCCAATTCCTTTCGTGAAATAGAACTCTTTCCATGCACCAATAACGGGTTGGATGATCTCCATAACATCCCTTCCCTTTGCTAACTCTGCTGAGTAGGGCTTGAGGATATCCCGGATGATTTTTGCATTCTTAGCCTGCTGGCGCAGACCTTTGATAATGTTCATTGCTTCGCGGGTTTGGGGATACATCTTGTCGGCTTTTTTGGAGCCACCAGGGCAACGGTTGCGAAAGCTGCGAAGATTGACTAAAGAAGTGATTTTGTTGTCGATTGCAGAAACAATCTCTGAGGCGGTAGCGTTCGAAAAGTCGAACAGGACGGGTTTTGTCATCTAATCTCCTGTGTTGTTTTAATGTTTCCTTTTCTCAAGGTATGAATATATTATGTCATAAATCACACTTTTTGTCAAGTTTTTTGTTGCATCACAAATAAAAGCATGCTATGAACCATTTGAGATGGGCCGCATAATTCCACAAAGCAACATACAATGTCATTAGCAATTTGTGCTGAACGTGAGAATTTGTATTGCATTCTTATTTTAGGTGGTAAATAATTCACGGTTGCATAAAGCCATACAATGCGTTCTAAGCGATTCTGGTCCGTAGGCAGTGCCTATGGGTTACCTCTACCGCTTAAACGTCGTGTAGCGTGTCTGATGCGCTCTGTGAGCCTCCTGTTATCTAGTCTTGATTGTCCGTTGTCAATCAACGGTCACAACAATCAAGATGAATCGGGGATTCACCGCATAGCGGCTTTGTGAAGTCTGAGGGGGAGCGCCGCCCACCAAGGGGAGTTACGTCGCGTTTCTAGCTCCTCTGCGCTGTGCTCGATCCACATAGGCGAACAGGTTCGCATTTCCCACACAGAGTGTGAACAGTCGAAGCTGTTCACGATGCCGTAGCCTTTGGGTTACCCGAATCCATGATTGGGATGACCACACACAGAAACAGGCTGTAAGCCTGTTGATGAGTTGGTTATCACAGAATGGTAATGAGGGTTAGGAGGTCACAAGATGCCGTGTCTGTTTACGTCATCGAAGTTGAGCTTCTTACCACACAGATATGTGTAAACAGGCGAAGCCAGTGAGCGGAGCGATACAAGGCCCGTATGGGTGAACCGTCGGTTCATGGCATCGCCACCAGATTACTGATATCACTCAATAAACACCACAACCAAGAATGACCAAGTCATTCCCTGCCCTTGACCTTAAATCTTTTAAAGATCTTATAGGTGTTTTTATTATTGATTTTATAATGCTCTTATACCACGTCTAATAGAAGACACCCTCCCCTCTAATAGAAGACACGTATCTTCCAGTAGAAGACACCCTCTCCTCTGACAGAAGACACCTTGCCATGTTCAACCACTCGGCTACGCACTAAGCAAAACAGAAAGCAAGTGTTTTTATATAGATCTTTTGATCTTAGATCTTTCAAGGATCTTTATTATTTAGGTCTTTATTATATCGTAGGTCAAATTTGTCACCCCTCCCCCTTCAAATTTGTCAGGGGCAGGCTACTTCTTGACCGGTTCATCTTTTGGGATGTGCGCCTCGCCAAGCTGTAAATAAATGCCGGAAAATTCAACTTTAATCGCTAGTATTTCGCCGTAAATGCAGCCTTGCGTCACTTGCTAGCCTGTGGGATGTGGTGAGCGATATGGTGTAAGGTATACAACGAAGCCAGTAGTGGCAGGGCCTCGGCAGTTCTGCCATTGATGGTGTGGCTAAACACAATCACCGATCCGCACTTTCCAAACCGAAAGATTAAATTTTCTTCGCAAAAATAACGGAAAACAGTCCATTTCTGGGCCTGTAAGAGCCTCTCAGCAGGGTGCTGGTCTGTCGTTGGGACAGTATTACATTGTGGGGAAATAACGCCGTAGAGCGGCGCTGTGAACGTATGCGGGGCTATTGGTGGGGCTGTTCACAACTGTGTGGCAAAAGGTACGGATCAATGACGCTTAGGCCAAGAGAACACCGCCAGGCGCAGGCTGATTGTGCTCACTGTTGCCCTTCATCCGATGGGTGTAAATCAGCCCATAACTTACACAATGTGAAAGTGTAACATAGCAACCCATTGATTCTTATAGATTGCATTGTGGATGAACGTCAAAGAAGTGTCTAAACGCTGTCTTATGCATCCTTTATGCACGTCCTATGCATCTGTGTTGTGTGTGCAAAGAGTTACCTTGCGATATTTTGAAATAATGGTTCATTTTTATTGACACACTCTCAGCCACGCCTAACACATCAGCCTATGCGCTGAGATATTTTCCGACACTGGAACCTGAAGAGTAACCCCAACTTTTGTTTCAATACGGGCAGGAGTGGGTTAAATCACATATAAAAACCCCTTTACAATGATCATATTATGATCAAAACTCACCTTGTAACTTACATAACGAGATAACAGCGAGGGACGAAATGAAGAGAGTCGAGCCAGTCAGAGACAAAGAGAAGATCGCCGAGATTGAGTCTCTGCTACGTAAACACAATACAAGCCCGATTTACGGTGATTTGTGGGTATTCCTGAACCAGACAGCAGCGCGAGTTGGTGATGCCCTCAGGTTACGTTATGCCGATTTTAACCACATAGAAGGGAATGTGTTAAATCTGAAGGAGCAGAAAACTGGTAAGACGCGCTCTATCATGCTAACAGCGAAAGCGCTCGAACTTGTAGCACAGCGCCGTGCTGATAATCCTAGTCATGAATACTTATTTGAAGTGGACAGCAACCGAGCCAAGGGCAAACCGATCAGCCGTGTGACGGTCTCTGCCAAGTTTAAAGAGGCCGGGGATATGCTAAATCTTCGCATAGCAGCACACAGCCCACGCAAGAACCTAGGTTACCATGCTCTGAAACGTGGTGTAAGTCTGCCAACACTCACTAAGCTGTACGGGCATTCATCGCAGGCGGTCACGCTGGCATACTGCGGGATTATGGAAAAAGATATCGTGACCTGCCCCCACGATTAGATACAACACTCAGTTAGTAACGTCGGAATCTTCATTCTCAGAATGACCCTTTCTCCAGCCCGCTGCAAATTCAGACGGTGTCTGATAATTCAGCGTGGAGTGCGGGCGGCATTCGTTATAATCCTGCCGCCAGTCATTAATAATTTTCCTGGCATGAACGATATCGCTGAACCAGTGCTCATTCAAACATTCATCGCGAAATCGTCCGTTAAAGCTCTCAATAAATCCGTTCTGCGTTGGCTTGCCCGGCTGGATTAAGCGCAACTCAACACCATGCTCAAAGGCCCATTGATCCAGTGCACGGCAAGTGAACTCCGGCCCCTGGTCAGTTCTTATCGTCGCCGGATAGCCTCGAAACAGTGCAATGCTGTCCAGAATACGCGTGACCTGAACGCCTGAAATCCCAAAGGCAACAGTGACCGTCAGGCATTCCTTTGTGAAATCATCGACGCAGGTAAGACACTTGATCCTGCGACCGGTGGAAAGTGCGTCCATGACGAAATCCATCGACCAGGTCAGATTGGGCGCCGCCGGACGGAGCAGCGGCAGACGTTCTGTTGCCAGCCCTTTACGACGTCTTCTGCGTTTTACGCCCAGGCCACTGAGGTGATAAAGCCGGTACACGCGCTTATGATTAACATGAAGCCCTTCACGGCGCAGCAACTGCCAAATACGACGGTAGCCAAAACGCCTGCGCTCCAGTGCCAGCTCAGTGATGCGCCCTGATAAATGCGCATCAGCAGCCGGACGGTGAGCCTCATAGCGGCAGGTCGACAGGGATAAACCTGTAAGCCTGCAGGCACGACGTTGCGACAGACCGGTCGCATCACACATCAACATCACGGCTTCCCGCTTCTGGTCTGTCGTCAGTACTTTCGCCCAAGAGCCACCTGAAGCGCCTCTTTATCCAGCATGGCTTCGGCAAGCAGCTTCTTGAGTCTGGTGTTCTCTTCCTCAAGCGACTTCAGGCGCTTAACTTCAGGCACCTCCATACCGCCATACTTCTTACGCCAGGTGTAAAACGTGGCATCGGAAATGGCATGCTTGCGGCAGAGTTCACGGGCGGGTACCCCAGCTTCGGCTTCGCGGAGAATACTGATGATCTGTTCGTCGGAAAAACGCTTCTTCATGGGGATGTCCTCATGTGGCTTATGAAGACATTACTAACATCGGGGTGTACTAATCAACGGGGAGCAGGTCA
>NZ_JAOWFA010000069.1:59013-111259 GCF_030333885.1 Citrobacter sp. Cf132 | reverse complement strand
AGGGAAGGTGCGAACAAGTTCCTGATATGAGATCATCATATTCATCCGGAGCGCATCCCAGAGGGACATCATGAGCCATCAACTCACCTTCGCCGATAGTGAATTCAGCACTAAGCGCCGTCAGACCCGAAAAGAGATTTTCCTCTCCCGCATGGAGCAGATTCTGCCATGGCAGAATATGACCGCTGTCATCGAGCCGTTTTATCCCAAGGCGGGCAATGGCCGACGGCCCTATCCGCTGGAGACCATGCTGCGTATTCACTGCATGCAGCATTGGTACAACCTGAGCGACGGTGCCATGGAAGATGCCCTGTACGAAATCGCCTCCATGCGCCTGTTTGCCCGATTATCCCTGGATAGCGCCCTGCCGGATCGCACCACCATCATGAATTTCCGCCACCTGCTCGAGCAGCATCAACTGGCCCGTCAATTGTTCAAGACCATCAATCGCTGGCTGGCCGAAGCAGGCGTCATGATGACCCAAGGCACTTTGGTGGATGCCACCATCATTGAGGCACCCAGCTCGACCAAGAACAAAGAGCAGCAACGCGATCCGGAGATGCATCAGACCAAGAAAGGCAATCAGTGGCACTTTGGCATGAAGGCCCACATTGGTGTCGATGCCAAGAGTGGCCTGACCCACAGCCTGGTCACCACCGCGGCCAACGAGCATGACCTCAATCAGCTGGGTAATCTGCTTCATGGAGAGGAGCAATTTGTCTCAGCCGATGCCGGCTACCAAGGAGCGCCACAGCGCGAGGAGCTGGCCGAGGTGGATGTGGACTGGCTGATCGCCGAGCGTCCCGGCAGGGTAAAAACCTTGAAGCAGCATCCGCGCAAGAACAAAACGGCCATCAACATCGAATACATGAAAGCCAGCATCCGTGCCAGGGTGGAGCACCCGTTTCGCATCATCAAGCGGCAGTTCGGCTTCGTGAAAGCCAGATACAAGGGGCTGCTGAAAAACGATAACCAACTGGCGATGTTATTCACCCTGGCCAACCTGTTTCGGGTGGACCAAATGATACGTCAGTGGGAGAGATCTCAGTAAAAACCGGAAATAACGCCAGAAATGGTGGAAAAAATAGCCTAAATAGGCTGATTCGATGTGTTTGCGGGAAAAAAATCGGCCCAGATCCGCGAAATTTTAATCAGCGAGTCAGCTTGGGAAGAAATGACCTGCTTATTCGCACCTTCCCAAGCGTTTTTGATTACGCAAACCGATCGTCTTAATCTTTTGCTGGTACATTTTAATGTATTCAGCAAACAGTAAGAAAAAGATCGAGAAGAGAAGACTCAAAATCGCAATGGTGTTAAAGGGCACCAAACCCAGCAGATGGGCGCTAAAAATTAACACCACATTGATAACAATGAAATCGACCAGTTTTAAAAAGACCGGATATCCTTGACTGCTAATCTTTAGCGAATTTTTAAGCATATCTCAACCTATTATCGATTGATCTTTAATTGTTTTTTTCTTATTTCATGAAGTTAATTATATCACAAGCTTAAAAAACACAAGGGTAGATTGTCAGCAAATGTAAAAAGAAAGATGATAAGTTGTGACAAGCACCTCACAAGATATCAGCATCAATATGATTTTATTGACTATTAAAATCAAGCTCGATTTATTTTCCACATTAGAAAATATAATTACCTGCAACAAAAATCGCATTGACAGATAACAGTTCATGAACTAATAGCAAGTGCAATTGTATGATGAATACCCGGGTCACTTACTGGGGTAGGCTCATCGGGAGCCTCTCACTTGCCGCCTTCCTACAACGAGAAATCCGTAGCATATATAAGCGTATATAATATCCTTTAGAAAAATAACACGGGAATATATTAACAAGAAAATGATTAGCAAGCTTATTGTGAGCGGGATGCTTACTGATTGGATCTTAGAATTATCGTCATTCTGATGTACAAAAATGAAGAACAATCAAATTCAGCACAAAAAATTTAGTTTAAATAATTGTAGCAACTCCGATGACTGAAGATGACCAACATGACTTTACAGGTATAAAAAACACACTGTAACTGTTCAACCCCAAAATGAATATCACATCTCGCTAATATCAACATTCTGCGAACTTATACATCTAACAACAGTAATTTCAACACAGATCAACCCGCTCATTCAAAACACCCAAAAAGAATAAATGACAACATTGATATTTTGTTAAATGTACCACAACGATAATCCCATACGTTATTTATAATCATGTATTTACCGTGTTAAAAAACCTGAAAAGATTACTAAAACACCCTTTCATCACACAAAAAAAATTATGTTTACTTATTTTTCGCAAATAAATAATATCCGCAGCGGATGACTTGTTGAGCAATTTACAAACGTTAATCGTTTCTTTTAAATGAAGTCCTGCATCATTTTTTGACATTGATGTACTCCGGCTGAATCTGCGCCTCTGACAAGTACTCTTCTGGGTAAATAATAAATTTAACGGAGTTATGATGAAGAAAATTACACTCACCTGCACCGCGCTGGTTGCTTTGTTTGCGGCTAATGTTGGCGCGGCAGGAAGTACTAATTACGCCACCACCGCGGGAGCAGGTTCTAAAGCCACCGCGACGGTCCATTTTACCGGTGAAATTGTTGCCAGCACCTGCGTAGTGAACACCGCCAATCCAACAAATACAAACGTCGTATTACCGCAAGTCACCAACCAGTTATTTGGCGGCGCAGGCTCTACCACCGGCGATACTCAGTTTACGTTGCAATTCACCAACTGCAGTGGGGCTACAGGAGGAAGCGGCTATGTGGTGGTATTTACTGATAAAACCCCTGGCAGTAACACAAAACTTCTGGAAGCGTTTCGTACAACAGTTGCTGCCACCGATGTCGGCATCGAAGTGGATCATGCCGGTAGCGCCCTCGATTTCTCCGCGGGTCAGAATGAAGTGTCATTGACACCGGACCAAAACGGCGATGCACATATTGATTTGGTCGCCAAATATCAGCAAATAGGCGCAACGCTGCCTGCGGCAGGCACAATTACTGCGGATATGAATTACACCGTCATTTATAAATAACGGACGTTGATTGCTATGGATGGCACTGTTCCCTGAATCTGGAAAGTGCACCTGATGAATAAAGTCTTCTTTTATCTGTTGCTATGCGTGGTTAGCACCGCACACAGCGCGATTAATTTGGGTCAAACACGCGTTATTTATAATGAGAACGATAAAGCAGCGATGTTTGACGTCAACAATAATACAGACAAGCCATATATGGTACAGACATGGCTGGATAAGGGTAATCCAGATGAGACGCTGGCCAATCTGCCAATGATAATTACCCCGCCGATCCTGAAACTCGACGGCCATAAATCCGCCGTGCTACGGGCTATTTACCAGGGCAACGGGCTTCCCCATGATATTGAATCGGTATTGTGGATTAACGTGCAGGAAATCCCCACCATTGAAAACGAGGAAAATACCTTACAACTGGCGCAACGAATTCGCATCAAACTCTTTTATCGCCCTGCGGGGTTGAATATGACGCTACCTGAAGCGGTCGAGAAATTACAGTGGCAATGTCACGGAAATACTCTGCGTGCCGTTAATCCGACACCGTTACATATTTCTCTGACGCAATTGCATATTAACGGCCAAAACGTTGATGCCGATATGGTGAATCCTCATGGCGAACGCACGTTTACGCTGTCGCAGCAAAAAGTTAGCCACATCGATTTTAACTGGGTAGATGATTACGGCGGCACTAACGCGGTCAATAACGTCCCGATATCGTGTTATTAAGTCAGGGGTTGCAATGATGATAAAAAATAAGCAACCGCAACGGTTTAAGGAAAAGGTCTTTACGCTGTCAACGTTGGTCCTGTGTATGCCTGCTTACGCCAACAGTGCGCCACAATTTAATACCCGTTTTGTGCACGGTGCGCAAAATATTACCTCCGTGGTGCAAATCGCCCGTAATGATGGGCTTAGCGAAGGGACGTTTGAATACGATATTTATATTGATCATAGCTTCGTTGAGACGCGCAATGTTGCCTTCAAAAGACGTCAGCCAGAAGGCAAGCCACAACCCTGCCTAAGCGCTGACGATCTGCGCAGATACGGGATTAAAATCCCGGATGACCGCAGCGATACCTGCGTTGAGCTCACAGCGCTGATAGCAAACAGCCGCCTGACGGCAGATGCAAACTACCAGCGTATTGATATTTCAGTGCCGGAAGCTTTTCTGCTCTCGACCGCACACGATGCAGTCCCGGAGTCTGCCTATGACGATGGGGTTAATGCCGCTTTTGTCGGCTACAACGTCAATACCACCCGCCTGGCCGAACAGGGTCAGGATCATGACTCCGTTTTTGCCAGTTTTGCCAACGGCATCAACCTGGCGGGATGGCATTTCCGTAACCAGTCCACGTTCAGCTACGCCAGCGGTTCAGGCCGCCAGTGGCAGGCGGTTTCTACGTGGGTGGAGCGCAATATTGTTGCGCTACGTAGCCGCTTGCGCATCGGGCAAACCTACACGGATGACAATGTGTTCGACAGCATCCAGTTTACCGGGGCGCAGCTCACCAGCGATGAAAATATGTTGCCTGATAGCCAACGCGATTTTGCCCCGGTCGTTCGCGGCGTCGCCAACAGCAATGCCACAATCGAAATCCGGCAAAATGGCTACCTGATCTACAGTAAAAACGTCGCGCCGGGCGCGTTTGACATCGACGATATTAACCCCAGCAACCAGAGTGGCGATCTGGATGTTAGCGTTATTGAAGCCGATGGCAGCCGTCGCAATTTCAGCGTGCCTTATTCGGCGGTACCGAACATGCTGCGCGCAGGTAACAGCCGTTTTCAGTTTACGGCCGGGGAATACCGTGACGGTTACAGTGGCGGCTGGCGGCCCCGTTTTGTCCAGGGAACGTTGAGCTATGGCCTCAGCTCTGGAACCACGCTGTACGGCGGTTTACTGACGGCGGAAAGTTACAACGCGATTGCCACTGGGGTCGCTCAGGATCTGCATCAGTTCGGCGCGATCTCCTTTGATATCACCACCGCCCGAGCACAGCTTGCCAGCGGAGAAGCGTCCACGGGGCAAAGTTACCGTTTCCTGTATTCTAAATCGCTGAACCAGTACGGCACGGATTTTCGTCTGGTTGGCTACCGCTACAATACATCCGGCTATTACAGCTTTAGCGACACCATTAACGAGCATAACAGCTGGTCCTCGGGTTATTACGACAACGCCTATGACGACCCCAATCAGCAGCTGCGTTACCCTGGCGAGCAGCACAACAAAAAGCATTACTACACCAGTAACTACAATAATCGCCGCCAACGTTTTGAGGTTTCTGTTAATCAGCGTTTGTGGGATAACGCCTCGCTTTACGTCAGCGCCAGCCAGCAAAACTACTGGCACAACGGGAGTCACGACCGCACGATACAGCTGGGTTACAACGATACGCTGGGGAAAATCAACTGGAGCGTATACGTGCAGGACACCCGCAACCAGTACGACTACCAGGACCGCAGTATCAACCTGACGTTATCCATCCCATTTGATTTCATGGACAGCCACGGCTTTGTCTCTGCCAACGTGATGCATAGCCAGCAGAATGGCGACAGCTACTCCACCAGCTACAGCAACACCGCATTTGACGATCGTCTGAGCTGGGGCGTTCAAGGCAGTACCACCGATCGACAGGATTCCGCTGCCGGCGTTAACGCCGCCTGGCAAGGCGACAAGATGAACGTTCAGGGAGGCTATAGCGCCGGGCGCAACTACCAGAATATGAATATGGGCATCAGAGGCGGGGCGATGCTGCACGCAGGCGGCGTTACGCTTATGCACTCTCCGGGTGACACCATGGTGTTGGTCGAGGCTCAAAATGCCGACGGCGTCCATATCCAGCAACAAAACGGCGTGGCGATAGACGGTAACGGCTATGCGGTCCTGACTGCGGCAGATGCCTGGCATTACAACGTGGTGAGTCTGAATACCGCCGATATTGGCGCCGGTCTGGATATTCCCCAGGCACAGAAAAAAATTGTCCCGACAGAGAAAGCCATCGGCAAAGTCGTGTTTGAAACCTTCAGCGGGCGCAACTATCTGGTGAATGCAGTCATACCCGGCAACATAGCCCCACCGGTTGGTGCGATCGTTCGGGATGCCAAAGGCCGCAATCACGGCCTGGTCGGTTTGCATGGCGCTCTGTATGCCAGCGGCGTGGAAGATAATTCGCGCCTGGAAGTGCGCTGGGGCTCACATACCAATGAACACTGCTTTATTCAAATGCCGGATAACCATCACCAGCCGGTGAAGAAAATCGGATATACACAAATTACTGCCCAGTGCGTCGGTTCGTAAGGTGCAATCAATGAATCCGTTAAAAATAGTTAAACTCGTGGTGCTGTTTTGTTTGCCGATCTTCAGTAGTACAAGCTATGCGGTTACCTGTACAGCAAACAGCGTCTCTGTACACGTTGATCCGATTAAAATTAGCCACAGCACCGCCGCCGGAGACACCGTCTGGGTGTCCAATTCACAGACCGTTAGCGTCACCTGCAGCGACACGGACCATATGCCCCAGGGCGAAGCGGCCAGAATCTACATCGATCCCGACCATGAGTTTGCGCATTTTTTGCAGGGAACCAATATGAAACTGGTGGTGAGCATCGATGGTCGTTCTTACGATCAGAGCGCGCAGGCCGTCACCACGCAATATCAGGCAACGCTGCCCCGCACAGGTTCAAATAACCACTGTAACAACGGAAATACCCGTTCCTGCCCGGCACTTTCGCAAACTTTCTCTTTTACCTTTAATCTCAGTCTGGTTGCTACCGGAAAACTACCTGATCCTTTACCCGCGCTGGCCGGTCGTACCATCAACAAAGTTTTCGTCGTCGATGGTATCGGCGGAATTAACGCTTGCGGTACAAACTGTTCCACCAGTCGACCGGCAAAAAATTTTGGTCCCGCGTTGACTGGCCTGAATAACATCAGTTATATCAACTGCGAACCGATCGTCTCTATTGCCTCAGACAAAGGAACGGATACCGTCGAGTTTGGCAGGATCAGCATTACCGAAGCCAAAGCTGGCAAGGATAACAGACACAGCAAACAGTTTGCCGTTATCGCTGCAGAAGCTGCCGGGAAGCATGAATGTCGCGGCATCAATTACGCGATAACCTTTACCGGCACCACGCACAACAGCGGCACGGTTTTTACCGGTCAGGGTACGCCGGATATCGGCGTTACGCTTCAGGATGCTGCACGGCCCGGCGCCGGGGATATTATCAGCGGCAACCGCATCGATTTTACCAGCGGCGCGTTTAACAACCAGAGCGACAGTCGGCGCAAAGAGTTCATGGCGACCCTGTTCTGGCTGAAGAACCCTCCTCAACCAGGCGCATTTAGTATCCCGGTCAATGCGACAGTGACCTTTAAATAACGGGCGCAGGACGACACCGAACGTCCTGCCCTTCTCGCTCCAGACATAAAAACCGCATCCGTACGCTTAACCCGCCTAATGCTTCACTCCGGGATAGCTGTGGGTGCGTACGATGCAGGCGAGCAATGTCGTTGACCAGCGCCAGACCGATTCCTGCCCCAGGAATATTGCCGACGTTATCAAGACGATGAAACGGGAGCAGCGCCTGATGCACCATTTGTTCATCAATGCCAGGCCCGCTATCTTCGACTACCAGCACCACGGCCTCTCCCTCTCTTTGCAGCCGGGCGGTCACCATCCCCTGCGTCGGCGTGTATTTCAGTGCGTTATCCAGCAGATTCCCACACAGTTCGCCGAGCAGCACTTCATCTCCCTCAACCCATACCGCGTCCTTATCCCCTTCATAGCCCAGATCGATCCCTTTACTACGCGCTTGCGCCAGTCGGGTAAAACAGCTGGTTTGCACCACCTCATACAGATTAACCGGCGAGAAATGCCTTTCCCCTTGCTCTTTGCGCTTCACCGCAGACAACTGCAACAGCCTCTCTGTCAGTTGAATGGTGTTATCCAGCGTGGTACTCATAGCTTGCAGACTCTCGTACCACTGCTGCGGCTGCTGACTGGCGAGAGCCACCGCCGCCTGAGTTTTCAGCACTGCCAACGGCGTTTTAAGCTGATGGGAAGCATCCGCGCTGAAGCGCTCCTGGCGAGAGATCAGACCGCGAAGTCGGTCCAGATAGCGGTTAAACGCCACAATCAGTAGACGGGTTTCCGACCACGGCAGCAGCTCCGGCAGCGGCGTCAGTAGCCCCGGCTCACGACGCACCATCAGCGATGACAGCTGGCGCATCGGGCGTAGCACCCGGCGCAGCAGCCAGCCAACCAGCACCAGAGTCAGTAGTACCAGCAGCCCTTGCGAGACCCACGAGGAAAACAACAGCTGTCGCGCCAGATAACGCCGCGATTGCAGCGTTTCGGCAACATAAATCTCCGCCATGCCAACAATGCCACCTTCGTTGACAGGCTGCAGCAGACGCGCCACACGGATTGCCTCACCGCGATATTCAGTGTGATAAAACCATGCCAGCGCCGGATAAAGCCGCGTGCGCGAGGTAGCAGGCGGCATCGCCGGTAAATCGTCATAACCAGAGATAACCTTCCCCGCCGGATCAACCACTTTGTAATACAGTCGGTCGTTCATATTCAATTCAAAGCTGTCCAGCACCACCCATGGCACATTCACTTCTAACTGTTTATTGCGCACCACCAGCCGCTCGGAGACGGTCCTGGCGGATGAAAGCAGCGTGCGGTCATACGCCTGGGTCGCCGCCTGTAGCGCACTGACATAGCTGTTAAATGCTGACAGGCCCCACAGCAACATTAGCGGCAGGCCCAAAAACATCAGCAGTTGCAGGTATAACGATTGGGGTTTAACCCACTTCATCGCTACGCTCCAGCACATAGCCCAGACCACGCAACGTGGCGATGCGCACATCACTTCCCTGTAGCTTTTTGCGCAAACGATGGATATACAGCTCAATGCTTTCAGGACTGACCTCATCACTCAGGCTGAAGACCTGCTCAAACAACTGCTGGCGTGAAACCGGTCGCAACCGACGGTACATCAGCACCGTCAACAGCGCCTGTTCGCGCGGCGTGAGCGCCAACGGCTGCCCCTGCAAGAGAAAATAGCCTTCATCGTGAAACGCCAGTTCCCCCAGTTGCTGGATGCCTTGTACCTGCCCCGCGCTGCGCCGTAGCAAGGCCCGCAGCCGGGCATCCAGCTCCTCGATTTCAAACGGCTTTGCCAGATAATCATCGGCCCCGACGTTCAGTCCCTTCACCCGATCGGCCACCGCGCTGCGCGCCGTAAGCAGCAGAACGGGAAGCGTCTGTCCGCGTTTACGCAGGCGCTGAACGACTTCGAGGCCGTCCAGCCCCGGCATATTGATATCCAGCACCGCCAGCGCGTACGTTTCACTATGTAAAAGGTGATCGGCCGCCAGGCCATCAAAAACGCAGTCAACGGCAAAACCGTTTTGCACCAGCGCTTTCTCCAGCCAGTGAGCTAACTCACGGTTATCTTCCGCTAATAAGAGACGCATATCACATCCTGTAAAGTTTCTGCCGCATTGAAAGGGAATTGAAAGGTTAATGTTTTAACAATCACGCAACCGAACTGCTACACATCGGCTCACATAATCACAAAAATCTTCTTCCGTACCCGAAAATCCGGTTTTCCGGCGTGAGGATAAACAATGAAAAAACAGTTACTTCGTACCCTTACTGCAAGCATTTTACTGATGAGTACCTCTGTACTGGCCGAACAAGCGCCATCGCGCACTGAATGTATCGCCCCTGCTAAACCCGGCGGTGGTTTCGATCTCACCTGTAAGTTGATTCAGGTGAGCATGATGGAAACCGGCGCTATCGAAAAACCGATGCGCGTAACCTACATGCCCGGCGGCGTTGGTGCCGTGGCCTATAACGCTATCGTCGCTCAACGCCCGGCTGAAGCGGGAACCGTGGTGGCCTTCTCCGGCGGCTCCCTGCTGAACCTGTCTCAGGGCAAGTTTGGTCGCTACGGTGTGGATGATGTCCGCTGGCTGGCAAGTGTCGGCACCGACTACGGCATGATTGCCGTACGTCAGGATGCGCCATGGAAGACGCTGAAAGATCTGCTTACGGCAATGGAGAAAGACCCTAACAGCGTGGTCATTGGCGCAGGTGCTTCTATCGGTAGCCAGGACTGGATGAAGTCGGCGCTGCTGGCGCAAAAAGCCAATGTCGATCCGCATAAGATGCGCTATGTGGCTTTTGAAGGCGGTGGCGAACCGGTTACCGCATTGATGGGAAATCACGTACAGGTGGTTTCCGGCGATCTCAGTGAGATGGTGCCCTACCTCAGCGGCGACAAAATCCGCGTGCTCGCGGTGTTCTCTGATGAACGCCTACCGGGCCAGTTAGCCAACGTGCCAACCGCCAAAGAGCAGGGTTATGACCTCGTGTGGCCTATCATTCGTGGCTTCTACGTTGGGCCAAAAGTCAGCGACGCTGAGTATCAGTGGTGGGTTGATGCCTTTAACAAACTCCAGCAGACCGATGAGTTTAAAAAACAACGCGATCTGCGCGGTCTGTTTGAGTTCAACATGAGCGGCAAACAGCTCGACGACTACGTGAAAAAACAGGTTACGGATTATCGTGAGCAGGCGAAAGCCTTCGGTCTGGCGAAGTAAACGCAGAGGCAAAGATGATGAGCGATCGTATTTTTGCAGGTATCTGGCTGTTGCTCTGCATAGCCGGGCTGTTCGTGGCCTGGCAAATCAGCAGCGAATACAGCTATGAACCCGTAGGGCCGCGTCCCTTCCCGCTGGGCATTATCAGTCTGATGTTGGTATGCGCCGTGGCGCTGCTGTTGCGCCATCCGGATACCATCAGTTGGCCCCGTCGCCACGTGCTGCAAAAGCTGCTGACGATGGTAATTGTTCTGTTGATGTACGCCTGGGGTTTTGAGTGGCTCGGTTTTCCCATCGCCACTGCCATTCTCACCGTGGTGATTGGCATGCTGTTCGGCGCAACCATCCCGGCTGCGGGTATTTCCGGCGCGGTGCTCGGCATTCTGCTGTGGTATGCCTTTGACCGACTGCTTGACGTCACCTTACCACTCGGCGCCTGGCTGGGTTAACGGAGAAACGATGGATACCTGGATTTATCTTTCTCAGGGTTTCGCGGTGGCAATGACGCCGGAAAACCTGGTCATCGCCTTGATAGGCTGTTTTGTAGGCACCATTGTGGGTTTGCTGCCTGGCCTTGGGCCAATCAACGGCGTGGCGATCCTGCTGCCGCTGGCCTTTGCTTTGCATCTGCCCGCAGAATCCGCGCTGATCCTGCTGGCTACGGTCTACATTGGCTGTGAATATGGCGGGCGCATCTCCTCCATCCTGCTGAATGTTCCCGGCGATGCGGCGGCGATTATGACCGCGCTGGATGGTTATCCGATGGCGCAGCAAGGACGCGGCGGCGTGGCGCTCTCTATCTCGGCGGTCAGCTCTTTCTTTGGTTCACTTATCGCCATCGGCGGCATCATTCTGTTTGCCCCGGCGTTAGCCCAATGGTCGCTGGCCTTCGGTCCGGCAGAATACTTTGCCTTAATGGTTTTCGCCATTGCCTGTCTCGGCAGCATGATGGCGCAAAATCCGCTGAAATCATTTCTGGCAGCGCTTATCGGTCTCGGACTTGCGACCGTCGGCGTAGACGCCAACACCGGGGTTTATCGCTTTACTTTTGACAGTGTCCATCTCTCCGACGGTGTGCAGTTTATCGTAGTGGTGATTGGGCTGTTCTCTGTCTCTGAAATACTGTTAATGCTGGAACATACCAGCAGTGGCCAGACGCTGGTGCGTAAAACGGGCCGCATGTTGTTCAACGCCAAAGAAGGCGCACAGTGCGTAGGAGCCACCCTGCGTTCATCAGTGATTGGCTTTTTCGTCGGCGTTCTGCCTGGCGCTGGCGCCACCATTGCCAGTGCCATCACCTACATGACCGAGAAAAAGCTCAGCGGCAACAGCGACAGCTTTGGCAAGGGGGATATTCGTGGCGTAGCGGCACCAGAAGCCGCCAACAACGCCTCGGCCTGCGGCTCTTTCATCCCAATGCTGACGCTCGGCGTGCCGGGCTCCGGTACCACGGCGGTGATGATGGGTGCGCTGACGCTGTACAACATCACCCCGGGGCCGGCGATGTTCACTGAACAGCCGGATATCGTCTGGGGGCTGATTGCGGCGCTGCTGATCGCTAACGTAATGCTGCTGGTGATGAACATTCCACTGATCGGTCTGTTTACCCGCATGCTGACCATTCCGCTGTGGTTTTTGGTACCCGCTATTGCGGCAGTCTCCGCGGTAGGTGTGTACGCTGTCCACAGCACTACCTTCGATTTGGTGTTGATGGTCGCCCTCGGCGTGCTGGGCTACATTTTGCGTAAAATGCACTTCCCAATGTCGCCATTGATTCTGGGCTTCGTTCTCGGGGAAATGCTGGAGCAGAACCTGCGCCGGGCGTTGTCTATCAGTAACGGGAGTATGGATATTCTGTGGGCCAGCGGCGTGGCGAAAGTGCTGCTGGTGATGGCGGTACTGGTTATCGTGGTCCCGCCGGTGCTGCGCATGATCCGTAAACGCAACAGCAAACCGCAGGTGGATATCGGTTAGTAACGCGCCTTGTCCGGCCTACGATTAATCGCCACTGTAGGCCGGATAAGCGCAGCGCCATCCGGCATTTTCATCTTAATTCCTGAACTGCACTAAGAACGTGTTCAACAAACCGTGTCAGCTTGGGCAACGGACGCAAATCCTGTCGCCACAGCAAATGAATCGGTCGCGGCTGTGGCGTAAATACTTCCAGAATACGAACCAACTTGCCAGTAGCCAGCTCTTCTGCCAACAGCACCTCCGGTTGCAATAATAGCCCAGCCCCCGCTACCGCCGCCATACGCAGTCCATGACCATCGTTACAGCGCAGGATCGCATCGCGTTTCCATCTGACTTCCCCCGTCACGCCAGGCAGTATCCACTCGTTGCGGGCCGTCCACACGGTATGGGACAGACACAGATGATCCACCAGATCCGCGGGCGTTCGGGGGGTGCCATGGCGGGCAAGATATTCTGGCGAAGCACAAATTGCCATACGGTAGGGACACAGGTATTTCGCCACCACGTCAGTCTGATGGATATCGCCAATGCGGATCGCCAGATCAACACCTTCATTAACCAGATCAACCATCCGGTTGGTTAGATCCAGTTCAATGCGCACCTCTGGCCAGGTCTGTAAAAACGCAGCGGCCAGTGGCGAGATCACGCAAGCGCCAAAAGACGTGGGCGCGCTTATGCGCAGCGTCCCTGCTGGTGCCAGCCGCAGACGCTCTACCGAACGTTCAGCTATCGATACCTGCTCCAGCACGCGACGAGCTTCTTCAAAATAGACGCGTCCGGCATCGGTCAGACTCTGGCGACGCGTATTGCGCTCCAGCAAACGCGTGCCGAGCTGCGCTTCCAGTTGGGCGATATATTTTCCCACCATCACCGCAGACATCTCGAGCCTCGTCGCCGCAGAAGTAAAGCTCCCGCACTCCACCACGGCGACAAACGTTTCCATGCCGCGTAACTTATCCATATTGCAAACCTCTGGTTAGTAATCATCTAACTTTTAGCCAGTTTATCCGATTTCATTTTCATTAAAGAATAGCGGCTCACACTATTGCGGAGGTGGTTATGAAAATCGTCATTATTGGTGCCAGTGGTACAGTGGGTCGCGCAGTCACAGAAACGTTAAGCCGTAAACATGAGGTGATCCGCGTAGGTCGCACGCAGGGGGATTACCAGGTCGATATCACCTCGCAGGAGAGTGTCGAGGCATTGTTCGAAAAAGTCGGTCGGGTAGATGCGATCGTTTCCGCCACCGGCAATCTGTTCTTTGGACCGCTGTCGACAATGACCGACCAGGACTTTAATCAGGGGCTTCAGGATAAACTGTTAGGCCAGATACGTCTGGCCTTAACCGGGCAGCATTTCCTCAATGATGGCGGTTCGATAACGTTAATTAGCGGCATTATCGCCCACGAGCCCATCGCACAAGGCGCAAATGCGGCAACGATCAATGCCGGTCTGGAAGGATTTGTGCGCGCTGCTGCCTGTGAGCTAGAGCGTGGTCAGCGTATTAACCTGATAAGTCCGACCGTACTGAGTGAATCCGCCGAAGCCTTTGACGGGTTCTTCCCCGGCTTTGAAAGCGTCCCCGCCGTCACGGTCGCCAACGCCTATCGCCGCAGCGTCGAAGGCATCCAGAGCGGGCGCATTTATAAAGTGGGTTACTGTTAACCGCTTTTTCTCGCCTCTTACGTCATCAGTAAGAGGCGAGGAGTCGCATATTTCAGGCACCCGTTTCGTTTCTGATCCGCGCATTGATGTATTCCACGGCCTGCGTGACGTCCATAATGCCGTTAATCGCATTCGTCACGCCTTGCCCGATAATAATCTCTGCCTGTCGCAGGTTAAAAGACTCACCTTTACTTCCCTGAGACTCCCGTATTCCCGTCATGCCTTTTTCATTCAGTAAATTAAACCACGGGTAGAGATTGAGAACATTTTGATCGTGACATATTCCAGACCAGGCGCTGTTGCCCCCCAATAGAACCAGATGGCGCGAAATTTCATCGGAATAAAGCCAATGAAAAAACTGCTCAACCTGTTTTTTCTTCTTACTGTAGCGAGACATTCCAATAGAGCCACCGCCCAATTGTGGAAGCTGCCCCGGAACGGGAGCATAGCCGATCGTGGGGGCGATGGTCGTATGCGCAACATCGTTAAACAAATTGAGATACATAATCAGCATGGCGAGATTTCCACGCTCAAACTGTTTAACCGCATCACTCCACCACTCACCAGGGAGATTCACGGCGATAGAAAGCTGGTGCAGATATTCTTCGAGTGCAGCGGCAGCAAGCGAAGCATCAAGTTGTACCGGCTCGCCCTCACGCACCAATCGTCCACCTAACGCGTAGTAACGTAGCAAGTACTCAGTGGCGATAAGTCCTGAGCTGCCCAACGTCACCGCCGTTCCCATTGGGCGCTGTCTGTTTTCTGGCTGATGCAATTGACTAAAGAAAGCGGCAATCTCATCAAATTGTGCGAAATTCTCTGGTAGCGTTAACTCTTTGCCTGTTGATTCATAAAACATCCGTTTAATCGTCGCATCTTCAAACAGATCTCGTCGATAAAACAGAAGCTGCATACTGGCATCAAAGGGAATTGCCCATGCAGTCCCATTCACCAGGCTGAAGTGCTGCTGAATTTGCTCAGAGAAGTTATCCAGCAATAACGGGAGTTCGGGGGAGACCGACTCCAGCGGCAATAATGCTTTTTCTGCAAACCAGGGAAAACATGCCATATCGATTCGCAGTAAATCGTAATAAGGGTGCAGGTGAAGATGAGAGAGAATTTCAAAAACCTCATCATACGGATAAACCGCAAGATTAACCTTAATACCGGTCTGGCGATAAAAGTGAGGTAACAGTTTCTTCAGCGCATCGGTCGAAGGGCTGGGCAAAATTAACATATTCAGCGTCGCCTCCGTCTCATGAGGCGGAGCGTATTGCCCATTCCAGGAAAAACCGCAATTCGTCAGAATACGGTGCTTCTCTTTACTTTTGGGTTGGCGAATACATGAAGCAATAGTTGTCCCCAGGCGGGCATAATCCATCTGATAGCTGGTGATTCCATCAAAAGATGCAGGAAGATTATCACTCAGTTGTACTATCGGCGGGCAGGACTGAGAACTCCCAAACCAGGACGCTTGCGTCAACGCACGCGTCTTCTCACTGTCCTGAACAATAAACAGATCGGGTATCGCCCCCCGGAAAAAGTCAAACGCGACGGTGTTAACTTCACTGGCATGCGCAGGTATAACCGTAAGCTTTGTGTGCGGACTTAACTCCCGGCATACCTTCTGTATCGCTTGAGTAAAGCGTGCGCTGTGGGCAAATTCCAGCGGCTCGCAGAAAACACCAATATGACCCGGCAACTGCGCCAGTGCCCTTCTTGCGGTTTCTTCCCCTGCGGTCACATAGTCAAGGCTAAAATAACAAACTGCACCGGCTGGCTGGCGATACGCAAAAAGCACATTCTCCGGGGAGAGCCTGAGCATATCGTAATAGGGCTGGCTGTTGTCCAGGCAACTCACGGTGACAACAGCCTGGTAAGACTTTGCCGCCAGTGTTTGCAAAATATCCAGTTCCAGATTGGGCAAATCATTAGTCAGGTAAAGATCAACCGGTTCGCTGAGTGAAGGTTGCCAGGCCTGGTGTAATCCCCGATAAAGTTGATAGTAACGTTCCGCATTGATGTCCGGCAGAATCAAGGCCACTCCCTGACTTTTGCTGGCTCTCAATGATTGCGCCTGCGCATTCAACTGATAGCCAACTTCTCGGGCCGCACGTTGAACCGCTTCAATCTTCTCAACGCTTACATTTCCTCTGCCATTGAGCACATTCGAGACAGTCCCATGCGATACACCGGCAATTCTTGCTATGTCTTTGATAGTTGGCATTTTTACACCCTTCCCCTGATGTTTTGATGCTAGCACGGCGCTCATCAGGAAACTATCTCCAGCAAGATAATTTGAACGTTACAATATTAAAAAGTGCATTTTATCAACACATTCTTATAACCACCTCTCAACCCCACATAGCACGAAGAAATGAACTAAAAATTTCAACACCATGAAATATAAAAATAAATTATTAAATTTTTGAAGAGGATCACTTATGCAACAAAAGATCGTTGTTGCCTTGAAGCTGCAGGATAATAATTGACACGTTCCAATTACGTTTCATTACATTTTCGTTCAAAAAACAACACTCTGTTTTGATCAAGAGGGAAACATGAATATTCATTTTCTGGGAACCGCAGCATCCGAAGGGATACCCAATCCTTTTTGCCGTTGTGAGCACTGTCAGCAAGCCCGTATTCGCAAAGGCAAAGATATACGCACGCACTCCTCAGCGATCATCGACGATGAACTGTTGATTGATGTCGCGCCTGAATTCAGCCAGCAACTGCTGCGAGATGGCCTGGACGCAACAGAGATCAAATCGCTGCTGTTCACGCATACACATCCCGATCATTTCAACGTCGGCGATCTTTTTAGCCGAATGGAAGGGTACGGATTTGAGATTACTCATCCGTTGCACATTTTTGGTAATGACCGTGCGATTAACGGCGCGGCACAAGTATTACCAGGCTACAGCGCAGAAAGATTTGCTTTTCATTGCCTGGTTCCCTTCGTAACCGTTGAAACCCGCGGATACCGAATCACTCCACTGCTGGCGAACCATGCCAAATGGGAGCTTTGTTATACCTGGTTTATCGAAAAAGATGGTCAGTCAATTTTCTATGGACATGATTCGGGCTGGTTCCCTGAACTCACCTGGCAATGGTTGAAAGGGAAAAAGATCGATTTAACGGTGCTGGAATGTACCTACGGTTTTAATGGTGATAACCGTACAAATAACCACATGAGTCTGGAAACCGTTTTCGCCGCCAGAGACAGGCTTGCAGAACTGGGCTGCCTTGAGAAAAATAGCCAACTCATCGTCTCGCATGTCTCACACAGCGGCGGTCTACTGCACGACGATCTCGTGGCGGCGTGCGACAAAGAGAACATTCTTGTCGCCTGGGATGGGCTTAACCTGAGCATCAACCAATAAGGATATGCAATATGGACCTTAATAAAACACCACGCCTGCTGGTTATGATGTTCATACAATATTTCATGCAGGGCGCCTGGAATATGACCATGGGACTGGTATTAAGTACCTATGGTATGGCGACCATTATTGGCTCATCTTATGCTTTGCTTGGTCTGGCGACCATTCTTTCGCCACTCTTTATTGGCATGGTAGCCGACCGTTTCTTTTCGTCACAAAAAGTCATGGCGATCCTGCATTTAATTAATGCTGGCGTACTGTTGTTTGTTCCACAATTTATTGAGGCGCAAAACACGGGCATGACGTTGACCATGATCTTCCTAGTCGGTCTGCTGTTTTATCCAACAACTGCGCTGGCTAACAGCATCAGTTTCAGCCACATTAACGGGGTGAAATACTTCCCCTTTATTCGTGTGTTCGGCACATTTGGCTTTATGGTCATCGGTTTTATTATTGGTGAAATGGGCTATTCTGGAAATACCATCACCTGGTATATTGCGTCAGCCTCCGGTGTCGTGCTCGGCCTTTACTGCTTTACGTTGCCAAACACCCCACCGAAAGCAAAAGGAAGCGTATTTACACTCCGCGATCTGTTATGTCTGGACGCTCTGGCACTCTTCAAGGACCGCAGTTTCTCGGTTTTGATGCTCAGTATTTTTGTCCTGATGATCCCCAAAACAGCTTATTCCGCCTATATCCCGGTCTTTTTAAAAGCGCTTGGATTCGATAACGCCGCGTCAATGATGCAGGTCGGCATCGCCTGTGAAGTCATTTTTATGTTCCTGCTCTCGTTTTTCTTACTGAAAGCCGGCTTCAAAATTACTCTCATGTTGGGCGCCGTTTGCTGGATCATCCGCACACTGTTGTTTGCTCATGCATCACTGGATGCCAACATGATGTTTGTGCTGATCGGCCTGATGTTGCAGGGATTCTGCTGGGACTTTTTCTTTACCGTGGGCGACATTTATGTTGACCGTAAAGCCGCGCCAGAGATTAAAGCACAAGCCCAAAGCTTGCGATTTATCGTCTCCAACGGCGTCGGTTTGCTATTTGCCTCTACCGTATGCGGTCAAATCTTCAACAGCACCGTGACGGAACAAGGCCCACAGGCGTTACCGCAATGGGAAACATTCTGGCTAGTTTCAGCAGGCGTTGCCGCAGTGGTCAGCGTATTCTTCCTGATATTCTTCCGGGACGATATTTCAAAACGCAAAGCAGACCTCCCATTGAAAAAAGCAAACTCCTGATCGTTAAAGACTCTTTCATTAAGGTAATTGCATGAATAATCTGGCCGCCATCATCAATGAGCAAGGATTGTTGCCTTTAACTACGATCATCAAAATCAGCATTGCATTTATTCTGGGTGGCATTATAGGCCTGGAAAGAGAATCGAAAGGGAAACCGGTTGGCTTCAAAACTTGCGTTATTTTATCCGTAGCCAGCTGTGTGTTAACTGTCGTATCAATACAATCTGCAGAATACTATGCTGAAATTTCGATGAACATCCGTAGCGATCCTATGCGTCTGGCGGCTCAGATTATTAGTGGCGTTGGTTTTCTCGGTGCGGGAGTCATTCTGCACCGACACGACGATGCTATTTCTGGTCTCACTACTGCGGCAATTGTCTGGGCATCTGCTGGGGTGGGAATCACCTGTGGGGCCGGTTTTTATTTTCATGCTTTTTTTGCCACGGCTTTATTTTTATTGGCAATTAAATTAAGCCCGTTCATTATTTTCTTACAGACTAAAAACCAGTTCCCCGGAAAAGTAAAAGTCAGGGTTATTCTTGATGAACGCGATGCGCTCGAAAATCTGATAACCCGCATCCATCAACAGAAAAACATTATTGAAAACATAACGATCAGGGATATTAAGAAGGGTAAAATCGAGGTTAATCTCAAAATCGTAATTCGTAAGAAGATGACCTTGCCTGACTTGTACCACGATCTCACTCATGTTGAACACGTCTGCGCTATTGCTCTTGAACATTAAGATGCTTTATTTCCCTCTTTAAAATCAGGTGGTTACCACCTGATATAACCGCTCTATCCCTGTCTTCGCTTTAAATCCCTATTGTTTGCAATGTTAAATATTTGTTGCTTTTGATCACAAATAATAAACAAACAAGCTCATTATGTGCGCGTTTTTCAAAAATGTAGATATTTTTAATTTATGGCTACGAAACGAGCTGCGCCATATCTCCCTGACAATCTACTGAGAGGAACGATTTGATGAACGCACTGACTGCCGTAAAACCGAACGCTGAAGATCCAGCCCAGCACTACAGCGGTTTCACGCTGAAACCATCAGCCCAGTCCCCACGCCTGCTGGAGCTGACTTTTTCTGCTGAGACCACTGAGCAATTTCTGCAGGCCGTCGCGCAGTGGCCGGTGCAGGCGCTGGAATACAAATCCTTCTTGCGCTTCAAAGTGGGCAAGATCCTCGACGACCTGTGCGGCAATCAGTTGCAGCCTCTGCTGCTGAAAACGTTGCTCGATCGTGCCGAAGGCGCACTGCTGATCAATGCCGTTGGCGTGGATGATGTGGCGCAAGCGGAAGAGATGGTCAAGCTGGCGACGGCGGTAGCGCATCTAATTGGACGCTCGAATTTTGATGCGATGAGCGGCCAATATTACGCACGTTTTGTGGTGAAAAACGTCGATAACTCAGACAGCTATCTGCGCCAGCCTCACCGAGTGATGGAATTGCACAACGACGGAACCTATCTCGAAGAAATCACCGATTACGTGCTGATGATGAAGATTGACGAGCAGAACATGACCGGCGGTAACTCGCTGCTGCTGCACCTCGACGACTGGGAACATCTGGATCAGTACTTTACCCATCCGCTGGCGCGTCGCCCTATGCGCTTTGCCGCACCGCCAAGCAAAAACGTGAGCCAGGAAGTGTTCCATCCGATATTTGACGTTGACCAGCAGGGTCGTCCGGTGATGCGCTACATCGACCAGTTCGTCCAGCCAAAAGACTATGAAGAAGGCGTCTGGCTGAGTGACCTGTCCGACGCGCTGGAAACCAGCAAAAGTATTATTTCCGTACCGGTTTCAGTGGGTAAATTCCTGCTGATCAACAACCTGTTCTGGCTACACGGTCGCGATCGTTTCACCTCGCATCCTGACCTGCGCCGCGAACTGATGCGCCAACGTGGTTATTTCGCTTACGCGACAAACCACTACCAGACTCATCAGTAAGCGCGAAGGAAAAAAGCGGATGTATGATTTTGTGATTATTGGCGGCGGCATTATCGGCATGTCGACCGCCATGCAGCTGATTGATGTCTATCCGGACGCCAGAATTGCGCTGTTGGAAAAAGAGTCCGGCCCGGCCTGTCACCAGACGGGCCACAACAGCGGCGTCATTCATGCTGGGGTCTATTACACTCCCGGCAGCCTGAAGGCGCAGTTTTGCCTGGCCGGAAATCGCGCCACAAAAGCCTTTTGCGACCAAAACAGCATCCGCTACGACGTCTGCGGAAAAATGCTGGTTGCCACCTCCCCTCTGGAAATGGAGCGCATGCGCGCGCTATGGGATCGCACCGCCGCTAACGGTTTGGAGCGCGAATGGCTGAATGCGCAGGAGCTTCGCGAGCGTGAACCGAATATCACCGGTCTGGGCGGCATTTTTGTTCCGTCGAGCGGGATCGTCAGCTACCGTGAAGTCACCGCCGCGATGGCGAATATTTTCCAGGCCAAAGGCGGTGAGATTATTTACAACGCCGAGGTCAGCGCGCTGAAAGAGCACGCTACGGGCGTGATTGTCCATACCCGTCAGGGTCAGGAATATGAAGGCGCGACGCTGATTAGTTGTTCTGGCCTGATGGCGGACCGACTGGTGAAAATGCTCGGCGTTGAACCTGGCTTTATCATCTGTCCGTTCCGTGGCGAATATTTCCGCCTGGCACCAGAACATAATCAGATAGTTAACCATCTGATCTACCCCATCCCCGACCCGGCAATGCCGTTTCTCGGTGTTCATCTGACCCGGATGATTGACGGCAGCGTCACGGTCGGCCCCAACGCGGTGCTGGCATTTAAACGTGAAGGCTACCGTAAGCGTGACTTCTCGCTCAGCGATACGCTGGAGATCCTCGGCTCTTCTGGTATTCGCCGCGTGCTGCAAAACAACCTGCGCTCAGGGCTTGGCGAAATGAAGAATTCGCTGTGCAAAAGCGGTTATCTGCGGCTGGTACAAAAGTACTGTCCGAGCCTGATGCTTAAGGATCTGCAACCGTGGCCTGCGGGCGTGCGGGCACAGGCGGTATCACCTGATGGCAAGCTTATCGACGATTTTCTGTTTGTCACCACGCCACGCTCAATTCACACCTGTAACGCGCCTTCTCCGGCGGCAACATCGGCAATCCCTATCGGTGCACATATTGTCAGCAAAGTTCATGCGCTGCTGGAGAACCAGAGTAATCCCGGACGCACGCTGCGTGCGGCACGTAGCGTGGAGACATTACACGCCGCATTTACCCGTTAAACCGATTAAGACAGGAAGCAATCATGCAACTTAACGATCCAACCTTATTTCGCCAGCAGGCACTGATCGACGGCAACTGGCGTGACGCTAACAGCGGCGAGACCATCGCGGTGACCAATCCCGCCAACGGTCAGCAATTGGGTAGCGTACCTAAAATGGGGGCAGATGAAACCCGCGAAGCGATTAACGCCGCAAACCGCGCTCTGCCGGCCTGGCGTGCGCTGACTGCCAAAGAGCGAGCCAATATCCTGCGCCGCTGGTTCAACCTGATGATTGAGCATCAGGACGATCTCGCCCGCTTGATGACCCTGGAACAGGGTAAACCGCTGGCGGAGGCCAAAGGCGAAATCACCTATGCCGCCTCATTTATTGAGTGGTTTGCCGAAGAGGGCAAACGCATCTATGGCGATACAATCCCTGGCCATCAGGCTGACAAACGCCTGATCGTCATCAAACAGCCGATCGGCGTTACCGCCGCGATTACGCCGTGGAACTTCCCGGCGGCGATGATCACCCGCAAAGCAGGTCCGGCGCTGGCGGCAGGTTGCACCATGGTGCTTAAACCCGCCAGCCAGACC
Source organism: Citrobacter sp. Cf132 (assembly GCF_030333885.1). Lineage (NCBI taxonomy): Bacteria > Pseudomonadati > Pseudomonadota > Gammaproteobacteria > Enterobacterales > Enterobacteriaceae > Citrobacter > Citrobacter sp. Cf132. Next base: position 88,484 of record NZ_JAOWFA010000069.1, on the reverse strand, counting down.
CCCTACTCCGCACTGGCGCTGGCAGAACTGGCTAATCGCGCCGGGATCCCGGCTGGCGTTTTCAGCGTGGTGACCGGTTCTGCGAGCGCGGTCGGTAACGAGCTGACCGGCAACCCGCTGGTGCGCAAACTGTCATTTACCGGCTCAACCGAAATTGGCCGTCAGTTAATGCAGCAGTGCGCCAAAGACATCAAAAAGGTATCGCTGGAACTGGGCGGCAATGCGCCGTTTATCGTCTTTGACGATGCCGATCTTGATAAAGCCGTGGAAGGTGCGCTGGCCTCGAAGTTCCGTAACGCCGGGCAAACCTGCGTCTGCGCCAACCGCCTGTACGTGCAGGACGGTGTGTATGAGCGTTTTGCCGAAAAACTTCAGCAGGCGGTGAGCAAACTGCATCTCGGCGATGGTCTGCAACCTGACGTCACTACCGGACCGCTGATCGACGATAAAGCGGTTGCCAAAGTGCAGGAACACATCGCCGATGCTCTGGATAAAGGCGCGCGCATTATCGCGGGCGGTAAACCTCATGCGCTCGGCGGTAACTTCTTCCAGCCCACCATTCTGGTAGATGTGCCTGACAACGCGAAGGTCGCCAAAGAAGAGACGTTCGGACCGCTGGCTCCGCTGTTTCGTTTTAAAGACGAAGCCGACGTCATCGCTCAGGCCAACGACACCGAGTTTGGTCTGGCCGCCTATTTCTACGCCCGTGATTTAAGCCGCGTCTTCCGCGTTGGCGAAGCGCTGGAGTACGGCATCGTCGGGATTAACACCGGCATTATCTCCAACGAAGTCGCCCCGTTTGGGGGAATCAAAGCCTCCGGTCTTGGCCGTGAAGGATCAAAATACGGCATCGAAGACTACTTAGAAATCAAATATATGTGCATCGGCCTTTAATAAAATAAATACTGGAGAACACCTGATGAGCACCAACAAAGAACTTATGCAACGTCGCAGCAACGCCGTTCCCCGTGGCGTAGGCCAGATCCACCCTATTTTTGCCGAGCGTGCAGAAAACTGTCGGGTCTGGGACGTTGAAGGCCGTGAATTCCTTGACTTTGCTGGCGGTATTGCAGTGTTGAACACCGGTCACCTGCACCCGCAGATCGTCTCTGCGGTAGAAGCGCAGTTGAAAAAGCTGTCCCATACCTGTTTCCAGGTACTGGCCTATGAGCCATACCTGGAGCTGTGCGAAATCATGAATAAGAAAGTGCCGGGTGATTTCGCCAAGAAAACCCTGCTGGTGACCACCGGTTCTGAAGCGGTAGAAAATGCGGTGAAAATCGCCCGCGCCGCCACCAAACGCACCGGCACAATCGCCTTCAGCGGTGCTTACCACGGCCGTACCCACTACACCTTGTCACTGACCGGGAAAGTGAACCCATACTCTGCCGGAATGGGGCTGATGCCGGGCCACGTGTATCGCGCACTTTATCCTTGCCCGCTGCACGGCATCAGTGACGACGATGCTATCGCCAGTATTCACCGCATTTTCAAAAACGATGCCGCGCCAGAAGACGTCGCCGCCATCGTAATTGAACCCGTCCAGGGCGAAGGTGGTTTTTACGCCGCTTCCCCTGCTTTTATGCAACGTCTGCGCGCTATTTGTGACGAACACGGGATCATGCTGATTGCTGATGAAGTACAGAGCGGTGCGGGCCGCACCGGTACGCTGTTTGCCATGGAGCAGATGGGCGTTGCGCCCGATCTCACCACCTTCGCTAAATCCATCGCCGGAGGCTTCCCGCTGGCAGGCGTGACCGGACGCGCCGACGTCATGGACGCTATTCCACCAGGCGGTCTGGGCGGTACCTATGCAGGTAACCCAATTGCCTGTGCCGCTGCGCTGGCGGTACTAAACATTTTCGAGCAGGAAGATCTGCTGCAAAAAGCCAACGAGCTGGGGCAAACCCTGCGTGAAGGCCTGTTGGCTATCGCGGAAACCCACCGCGAGATTGGCGACGTACGCGGGCTGGGCGCGATGATTGCTATCGAACTGTTCGAAAACGGCGACCACACGAAACCAGACGCCAAACTGACTGCGGAAGTGGTGGCGCGTGCACGTGAGAAAGGACTGATCCTGCTCTCCTGCGGACCTTACTACAACGTGCTGCGCATTCTTGTCCCGCTGACTATTGAAGATGCGCAGATCAGTCAAGGGCTGAACATTATCGCTCAATGCTTTGATGAAGCTAAGCAAGGTTAAGACACAGGCACCCGTGCCGGATGGCGACGCAAAAGCGTCTTATCCGGCCTACAAAAAGTACCACCTGTAGGCCGGATAAGCGAAGCGCCATCCGGCAAACAGGCCAAAAACAATAACGGGGTAAGAAGATGGGGCAACTGTCACAATCACATGATTTAGGGGGCGGGCTGAAATCACGCCACGTCACCATGCTGTCTATTGCCGGGGTAATCGGCGCAAGTCTGTTTGTCGGTTCAAGCGTGGCGATTGCAGAAGCCGGTCCCGCAGTATTATTAGCCTATCTGTTCGCCGGATTGCTGGTGGTGATGATTATGCGCATGTTGGCCGAAATGGCCGTCGCCACCCCGGATACCGGTTCTTTTTCCACTTACGCCGATAAGGCCATCGGCCCTTGGGCGGGTTACACCATCGGCTGGTTGTACTGGTGGTTCTGGGTGTTGGTTATCCCACTGGAGGCGAATATCGCCGCCATCATTCTTCACTCCTGGGTGCCTGGTATTCCTATCTGGCTGTTTTCTCTGGTTATCACGCTGGCATTAACCGGCAGTAATTTGCTGAGCGTCAAAAATTATGGTGAGTTCGAGTTCTGGCTGGCGCTGTGCAAAGTGATTGCCATTCTGGCGTTTATAACCCTTGGCGCAGCGGCGATTAGCGGTTTCTACCCTTATGCCGATGTCAGCGGGGTTTCGCGCCTGTGGGATCAGGGCGGCTTTATGCCCAACGGTTTTGGCGCCGTGATCAGCGCAATGTTAATCACCATGTTCTCCTTTATGGGCGCAGAGATAGTTACCATCGCCGCCGCCGAATCCGATACCCCGGATAAACATATCGTTCGCGCCACCAACTCGGTTATCTGGCGTATCTCCATCTTCTATCTGTGCTCTATTTTTGTGGTGGTGGCGCTGATCCCGTGGAACATGCCGGGACTGAAAGAAGTCGGTTCTTACCGCTCGGTACTGGAGCTACTGCATATCCCGCACGCGAAACTGATCATGGATTGCGTCATTTTGCTGTCGGTGACTAGCTGTCTCAACTCCGCGCTGTATACGTCCTCGCGTATGCTCTACTCCCTGAGCCGCCGTGGCGATGCCCCCGCTTTTATGGGTAAAACGAACCGCAGTAAAACGCCTTATGTGGCGGTGTTGCTGTCTACCGGTGCCGCATTCCTCACCGTCATCGTCAACTATTACGCCCCGGCCAAGGTGTTTAAATTCCTGATCGACAGTTCCGGTGCCATCGCACTGCTGGTCTATCTGGTCATTGCCGTTTCTCAACTGCGGATGCGTAAAATCCTGCTAGCGCGAGGCGGCGAAATTAAACTGAAAATGTGGCTCTATCCGTGGCTTACCTGGCTGGTCATCGCATTTATTATCTTTGTGCTGGTGGTCATGCTGTTTCGCCCGGCACAACAGCTGGAAGTTATCTCTACCGGATTGTTAGCCATAGGAATTATTTGCACCGTGCCCATTATGTCACGCTGGAAAAAACTGCTATCGTGGCAAAAAGCACCATTGCAAAATACGCATTAAACCTGTTCCCGGCGCAGGCCGGGAAATCCTTTCAGGAGTATGACCATGACCGCCATTCCCCAACCGACGGCCATTGATGGATACCGCTGGCTGAAGAACGACATCATCCGCGGTGTGTATCAGCCTGATGAAAAACTGCGTATGAGCCTGCTGACCTCACGCTATGAGCTTGGCGTGGGGCCGCTACGCGAAGCGCTTTCGCAGTTAGTTGCCGAGCGGTTAGTGACGGTAGTAAATCAGAAAGGGTATCGTGTTGCCCCGATGTCAGAGCAGGAGTTGCTCGATATTTTCGATGCCCGCGCCAATATGGAAGCCATGCTGGTCGCGCTGGCCATTGAACGCGGCGACGACGCCTGGGAAGCTGAAATTCTGGCGCGCGCGCATATGCTTAGTAAGCTTGAAGCCATTGATGCCAGCGAACAGATGCTCGACGAGTGGGATCAGCGCCATCAGGCGTTTCACTCGGCGATTGTCGCTGGCTGTGGTTCACAATATCTGCTGCAAATGCGCGAACGACTGTTCGATTTGGCGGCGCGCTACCGGTTTATCTGGCTGCGAAAAACGGTGCTGTCGGTGGAGATGCTGGAAGACAAACACGATCAGCACCAAACGTTAACCGAAACAATTCTGGCACGCGATGCCGCGCGCGCCAGCGAATTAATGCGCCAGCACCTGCTGACGCCGATTCCGATTATTCAACAGGCGATGTCCGGTAAATTGCTGACGGAATAAGCCTGAATAATATTACTGCTCCGGAATACGTAACACCTGCCCAGGATAGATTTTATCCGGACTTTTCAGCATTGGTTTATTCGCTTCAAATATCTGGTTATACAGGTTGGCATTACCGTAAACCTGTTTAGCAATAGCGCTCAGGGTATCCCCTGATTTCACGGTATAAAACTGGCTTTCGCTCGCGGGCGCAGAGGTTTTAACCTGATCATCTACGCTGGCAATACCGGAGATATTACCAATCGCGATCAGAATTTTTTCTTTCGCCTCCTGACTTAATCCATCACCAGAAACAGTGGCTTTGCCTTCGTTAATTTGCACGTCCACTTTATCCGCATCAGGGATGCCAGTTTTGTTCAGGTGTTCCTGCACTTTTTTTGCCAGATCGGCTGTGTCATGGTTTCCAGTGACCGCATCCCACAGTTTTTCACCCGCATCTTTTACAAAATTGAAGAGTCCCATATCCACCTCGGTAATTAACAATTAACACCCAAAAGTGTAGCAGAGGAGAAAGGGGGCCAAAGAAAACGGCGCCAAAGCGCCGTAATTGAAAGGAATTAATTACGCGTCTGTATCCAGAAGGCATGGATCAAACCAGGGATGTAGCCCAGCAGCGTCAGAACGATATTGAGGATAAATGCCCAGCCGAGCCCCTTCCCCAGCAGCACGCCAAGCGGGGGCAGAATAATAGTAAAAACGATTCTCCAGAAACCCATACACACTCCCTACAAGCAAAAAATTAATCATTGTTTAAAAAGAGATTTTATCTCTAAGAGTAGCCATTCTACCCAACTCTGCCAGCATTCCGCGGCTGTTTTACCCTCCTTTACGCTCTTTACGCTGGCGTACGTTGGTTGTTTATTTTAGAATATGCTTAATTTAGATTATGCTTAAATACATATGACTGAACTTGAACAACTCCAGGCCAGCGCTGAACAAGCTGCCGCCCTGCTAAAAGCGATGAGTAACCCGAAACGGTTGCTGATTTTGTGCATGCTCTGCGGTTCACCCGGTACCAGCGCAGGCGAGTTAGCCCGTGTTACCGGCCTTAGCCCTTCCGCCACTTCCCAGCATCTGGCGCGTATGCGTGAAGAAGGTCTGATAGAAAGCCAGCGCGATGCCCAGCGCATCCTCTACTCCATTAAAAATGCGGCCGTGAATTCGCTGATCGCCACATTAAAAACACTGTATTGCCCATAAGGAGCCATCATGACTATTGGGACGATTTCCCCGCGCGAGGCGCAGACACTGGTCGCGCAAGGTGCAAAACTGATTGATATCCGCGACGCTGACGAGTATCTGCACGAGCATATTCCTGAGGCTCATCTGGCGCCGTTGCCCGCGCTTGAACAGGGATCGCTGCCTGCGAATTTACGCGCCGAGCAGGTGATTTTTCACTGCCAGTCAGGCAAACGTACACAAAATGCGGCAACAAAACTGAGCGCCATTGCTGCGCCAGCGCAGGTCTGGCTGCTGGAAGGTGGAATTGACGGCTGGAAAGCCGCAGGGTTGCCGGTGACGAAAGACAGTTCACAACCGTTACCGCTGATGCGTCAGGTGCAGATAGCCGCGGGTAGCCTTGCCTTACTCGGTGTTATTCTGGGTTACGCCGTCAGCAGTGCTTTCTTCCTGCTGAGCGGTTTTGTCGGGGCCGGGCTGATTCTCGCTGGCGTGACTGGCTTTTGCGGCATGGCGCGTCTGCTGGACAAAATGCCCTGGAACCGACGTACTCATTAAGCGGTAATCATTGAAACAGCACTGTACCCGCCGGTTGACGTGATCTATGGTGAGTTCTGCGATAAATGATAAATAAAGGAGCGCAACAATATGTTTAAACCTGGCGATCTGGTTCAACCGCGTATGGGCGGTCCAAAACTGAAGGTTGTTGAAGTCAATGACGATCAAATTGTGGCGGTACAAGCCAGTAATGAAAACGGTGATAAATTCACGCTGAAAGCAGCTGATGTCACGCGATATACCGAAGAGGGTGATTTCGGCGTTTGCTGAAAATAAGCGGTGAGGATCTCCTCACCGCCTTCGTAATTAGATCAAAAAGTCATCAAGAGATTTACCGGCAGCCAGCGCCTGGGCAATTGGCTTCGGTGTGCGACCTTGCCCGGTCCATGTTTTCGTTTCACCATTGAGATCGATAAAACGATATTTCGCCGGGCGCGGTTGGCGTTTTTTAACTGAACGTGTCGTAGCCGGTGTTATGCTCAGCAGCTCCTCCGGGCTAATCCCGTCTGCCTGCATCTGCGCCAGCAAGGCATTAATTTTTGCCTGCTGTTCTGCGCGTTGGCGCTGTAGCTGTTCTTCTTCATCGCGCCGTTCTTTGGTCACTACCCTGAATTTTTCAAGCATATCTTCCAGTACATCAACGGAAAATTCACGAGCCATTGCACGCAGCGAGCGGATATTATTTAAGTTTTTTAACATTGAACTCATATTAACAAAACCTCTTTAACGTAAAACATAAAAACGGTATTACGCTAAATATTGTATGCAACTGATTATTATATTTCCAGTCTAATTTATTCGCAGATCATTAAACAAATAGCCAACTCTGATATTTATAGCATCCATTCTGCTATCGCTCAGACAATATATTCTATTACCCTGATTGCAGCTTTGAATATACCTGCAAGGTATCTCAGTGCGTCACTTAAGAAACAGGCCACGGCATCGCGTGGAACCAACGAGTATACATATTGCACATCAGTCAACATTCAGAAAAGGAGCGCAAAAAATTCAGAAAAACAAGCAAAAATAACTCTTTGATCTAAAAGAATTTTAATTAACACAGCAACGAAAACACCAAAACGAACAAAAAACAAACCATTGCAGAGCATTTTATCGACAAAAAGGCAATAAATAAAAATTTTAAGCTAGTTGCTAGTTATTATCCAGGCAGATATCCTATTAAAACGCGAAAGCAGCAAGACAAATCACTAGCAGTTAAGGTATTCAGAACCTTTTTCCCCCTTTTTACAAGGAGCATTAACATGTTCTCTCCGCAGTCACGCTTGCGTCATGCAGTAGCAGACACGTTCGCGATGGTTGTTTATTGTTCTGTCGTGAACATGTTGATCGAAATATTCCTTTCTGGAATGAGCTTCGAACAGTCGCTGTATTCCAGATTAGTCGCTATCCCTGTCAACATACTGATCGCGTGGCCATACGGCATGTACCGTGATTTGTTCATGCGCGCGGCGCGTAAAGCCACGCAGGCAGGATGGGCAAAAAATCTGGCGGATGTACTGGCTTATGTCACCTTCCAGTCGCCGGTGTATGTGATTATTCTGCTGACGGTTGGTGCAGACTGGCACCAGATTACGGCTGCAGTAAGTTCGAACATCGTGGTGTCAATGCTGATGGGCGCTGTCTATGGCTACTTTCTTGATTATTGCCGCCGCTTGTTTAAGGTCAGCAGCTATCATCAGGCTAAAGCCTGACACGCTTCTTTGCGACTGGCACTGCCAGTCGCGTTATTAGTTAGAATTAACGTCGCCAAACAACCCGCTCAGATAACGCTCCAGCGCAATACGCGAGCTAAAGCCATGCGGAATACCATAATGCTCATGAGTATCTCCGGCTAAATACAGCGGGAATTGCTGGTAATGATCGCAGGTTTTAATATCCGTCGCTGGTTCTGCCAGCGAAGAGCTGCGCTCTTTTAGCGTGGGATGGATAATTAATGCGGTACGTCCCATGCGTGCTTCACGGTTAACGTACACATAATTTTCGCCACGACGATAGCCGTACGTTTTCTGCGTCACTACATCAACGGTAAAGCCCACTTTTTCAAGTACGCGCGCCACCTCATCAGGTCGTAAATACATATTATTTTCCTCGTTATCTTTTACTGCGGGCTTACCTTACCTGATTCAGCATTAGCAACGCTTTCAGAAAAGTCCATAAACGGGTGGCGATGGTGGGACGCATATCGTAAGAACCTTATATACCCTAAATAATTCGAGTGGCAGGAAGGCGGCAAGGGAGCTAATCCCCAGGAGCTTACTAAAGTAAGTGACTGGGGTGAACGAACGCAGCCAACGCACATGCAACTTGAAGTATGACGGGTATAGATTTATGTCAGCGCCATCCGCAGTTGGTACGCCGCCTGTTGCGCCATTTCCGCCGAGCTGATATTGGTAAATGACAGCAATATTCCCCCCTTTCCTTCTGACGTTATTCGCCAGCGGCTTAACGCCTGAACAGCTAACCCGGCCTGATTCGCTTTGCGCACCAGCGCAATATCATCTCCGTCCACACTCATCACCAGTTGAATCCCACCTTCCTGAGGAATGACGCTAAATCCTTGTTCGGTCAGGGCGTTTTCCATCCATTGTCGTCGTTCGGCATAATGTTGTCGCATACGTTTTAAGTGTCGCCAGAAGTGACCGTCTCGCATAAAATCCGCCAGCGTTTGCTGCCATAGAACCGGAACGCTACAGGCCGTTAGCGCCGCTTGTTGGCGAAAGTGTTCAACCTGGGTCAGGGGCACCACCAGCCATGCCGTACGCAAAGCCGGAAACATCGATTTGCTGAACGTTCCGGCATAAATCACCCGCTGGGGCGCATCCAGACTTTTTAGCGGCGGCAACGGCTTACCGTGGTAACGAAATTCACTGTCATAATCATCTTCGATTACCCACGCCTGCGCACGAGTCGCCCACTCCAGCAACTGGTGGCGACGGTCTAAAGACAGTGCTACCCCCAGTGGGCTTTGATGTGCGGGAGTGAGCAGTACAAAACGCGCCTGCGGGTAGTCGCGGATCCCGGCGCTGACATCCAGACCATCGGCATCCACCGCTACCGGCTTCAACTCAATGCGTTCTTGAGCCACCACAGGCCGAATCAGCGGAAAGCCGGGATCTTCGACCCACATTCCCTCTCCGGGATGCGCCAGAGCGCGCAGGATTAACGTCATTGATGCCGCATAGCCTGAAGTGATAAAAATCTGCTCTGGCTGGCATTCAATGCTGCGTGAGACCCGCAGGTAATCCACAATCGCCTGACGTAACGCCCGCTCGCCACACACATCGCCCACCGCCAGATCAAAACGCGTTTGGGTGCGTAAACGCCGTCCCATCACCCGCGCCCAGACTTCGCGCGGAAAAAGATCGAGTGCGGGTAATCCCATCTGAAAAGTTTGCGGTCTGGGATTTTCTCCGGCAAAAATGGCAGGAGAAGCAGGTGCCCTTTCTGGTCGCAGTTGCTCACTGACAAACGTTCCTGCCTGTCCACGCCGCGCGAGCCAGCCCTGCGCCACCAGCTCTGCATAGGCATTTTCAACCGTCGAGCGTGATACTCCCAGCTCCTGGGCCCAGGTCCGACTGGAGGGCAATCTGGTACCGGGCTTGAGTTCACCTTTCTCAATTGCGTTTTTTAACTGACGGGCGATTTGCTGATAGCGCGGCATTTATGGTCTGCTTTTTTGGCAACAATATGGCTCTCTGTAGCAGTCCATTATAGTGCTACATTGCGGGTCATCCAAACGAGGAGAAATACCATGACCATGTTACGCCAGCCCTATTATGAACTCAGCCCTGAAATCTATAACGCTCTGGTTCAGGCAAGCAAAGCGCTGGAGAACTGCGCGCTGGAACCTACGCTGACGGAACTGATTTACCTGCGGGTCTCGCAAATCAACGGCTGCGCCTTTTGTCTGGAAATGCACAGTAAAGCACTGCGCAAATCCGGAGTTGCGCAGGCCAAACTGGATGCGCTGGCAGGCTGGCGGGTGAGTCACCACTTCAGCGAGCAGGAACGTGCGGCGCTGGCGTGGGCCGAATCGGTCACTCAAATTGCCACTAGTCACGCCGAAGATGACGTTTATCTGCCGCTGCTCGACCATTTCAGCGCGAAAGAGATTAGCGACCTGACATTTGCCATTAGCCTGATGAACTGCTTTAACCGCCTGGCGGTGGGGATGCGCATGTGATTCTGCGCTTCCGGATGGCGGCATAAACGCCTTATCCGGCCTGGGAAGTGCTTTCCTGTAGGCCGGATTAGACGCGACGCGCGCCATCCGGCAACCTGCGATGGTACATATCACTTCCCCTGCCATGCCCATAACCCAGCCCATCATCAATCTAAAATTCCCATATCTTGTATGGTTGAATCTTTTTAAAACTACATCTAGTATCTTTCCTATCAGGACACACACAACCCGACGCCCTCTATCGCGCCGATCTTTTATTTTTAAATGGAAATACGAATCATGCGTATTATTATTTACACTCGCAATAACTGTGTTCAGTGCCATGCCACCAAACGGGCAATGGAAAGCCGTGGTTTTGACTTTGAGATGGTAAACGTCGATTTACAGCCCGATTTGGCTGATAACCTGCGCGATCAAGGGTTTCGCCAGTTACCGGTCGTAGTCGCGGGTGAAACCAGTTGGTCAGGGTTTCGCCCGGACATGATCAACCGTCTGCATCCGGAACACCGTGTGGTCAGCGCATGAGTCAGCTCGTCTACTTCTCCAGCAGCTCCGAAAATACGCACCGCTTTATGCAGCGTCTGGGGCTGCCTGCCATCCGCATTCCGCTTAACGAACGCGAGCCGATCCGGGTAGACGAACCTTACATATTAATCGTGCCGTCCTACGGCGGCGGCGGCACTGCTGGCGCGGTCCTAAGACAGGTGATCCGCTTTTTAAACGATACGCACAACCGGGCGTTAATCCGTGGAGTGATCGCCTCCGGCAATCGTAATTTTGGTGACGCCTACGGTCGCGCGGGTGATGTCATCTCACAAAAATGCGGCGTGCCGTGGCTCTATCGCTTTGAGCTGATGGGCACCCAAAGCGATATCGACAACGTTCGAAAAGGAGTGAGCGAATTTTGGCAACGACAACCGCAGAACGTGTAATGCAGCCAACGCTGGATTATCACGCCCTGAACGCCATGCTGAATCTGTATGATAAAGCCGGGCGCATTCAGTTCGACAAAGACCATCAGGCGGTGGAGGCCTTCTTTGCCGCACACGTCCGCCCCAACTCGGTGGCGTTTGCCAGCCAGCAGGAGCGCCTGGAAACGTTGGTGGATGAAGGCTATTACGATGCCAGCGTGTTAGCCCGCTACGATCGCGCGTTCGTGCTGAAGCTATTCGCCCACGCCCACGCCAGCGGATTCCGTTTCCAGACGTTCCTCGGCGCTTGGAAGTTCTACACCAGCTATACGTTGAAAACGTTCGACGGTAAGCGCTATCTCGAAGACTTTGAGGATCGGGTAACGATGGTGGCACTCACGCTGGCGCAGGGCGATGAAGCACTCGCGATGCAACTGACCGATGAAATGCTCTCCGGGCGCTTTCAGCCCGCCACGCCAACCTTTTTAAACTGCGGTAAACAGCAACGCGGCGAGCTGGTCTCCTGCTTCCTGTTGCGTATTGAAGACAACATGGAGTCTATTGGTCGGGCGGTCAACTCCGCACTTCAGCTCTCCAAACGCGGCGGCGGCGTGGCATTTTTGCTCTCCAACCTGCGCGAGTCAGGTGCGCCCATTAAACGCATTGAGAACCAGTCCTCTGGGGTGATCCCGGTAATGAAAATGCTGGAAGATGCGTTTTCTTATGCGAATCAACTCGGGGCACGTCAGGGCGCAGGCGCGGTGTATCTGCACGCACACCATCCGGATATTTTACGTTTTCTCGATACCAAGCGCGAAAACGCCGACGAGAAAATCCGCATCAAAACGCTCTCGCTTGGCGTGGTGATCCCCGACGTCACCTTCCGGCTAGCGAAAGAAAATGCCCGGATGGCACTGTTCTCACCGTATGACGTGGAACGGATTTACGGCAAACCGTTCGGTGATATCGCCGTGAGTGAGCGGTATGACGAACTGGTGGCCGACGAACGCGTGCGCAAAAAATACATTAACGCCCGCGAATTCTTCCAGCGGTTGGCCGAGATCCAGTTTGAGTCTGGTTATCCTTACATCATGTTTGAAGATACGGTGAATCGCGCCAATCCGATTGCCGGTCGGATCAATATGAGCAACCTGTGCTCGGAGATTTTGCAAGTTAACAGTGCCTCCACCTACGATGAAAATCTCAATTACGAGCAGATCGGGCACGATATCTCCTGCAATCTCGGCTCCTTGAACATTGCCCATACCATGGATTCACCCGATTTTGGTCGTACCGTGGAAACGGCGGTTCGCGGCTTAACCGCCGTTTCGGACATGAGCCACATCCGCAGCGTGCCTTCGATCGACGCCGGGAACAGCGCGTCGCACGCGATTGGTCTTGGGCAGATGAATCTGCACGGGTATCTGGCGCGGGAAGGGATCGCCTACGGGTCGCCGGAAGGGCTGGATTTCACCAATCTCTATTTCTACACCATCACATGGCATGCGCTGAATACGTCAATGAAGATCGCTCGCGAGCGGGGTCAAACCTTTGCCGGATTCAAACAGTCACGCTACGCCAGCGGCGAGTATTTTAACCAGTATCTGCAGGGCGACTGGCAGCCAAAAACCGACAAGGTCCGCACACTGTTTGCTGTCAGAGGCATTACGCTACCGACGCGCGAGATGTGGTCACAGCTGCGTAAAGATGTGATGCGCTACGGCATTTATAATCAGAATTTACAGGCGGTTCCGCCCACCGGTTCTATCTCCTACATCAACCATGCCACGTCAAGCATTCACCCGATCGTGTCGAAAGTGGAGATTCGCAAAGAGGGCAAAACCGGGCGCGTTTACTACCCTGCCCCGTTTATGACCAATGAGAATCTGGCCTTGTATCAGGATGCCTACGAGATCGGTCCACAAAAAATCATTGATACCTACGCTGAAGCAACGCGACATGTCGATCAGGGGCTTTCACTGACGCTCTTTTTCCCCGATACCGCCACCACGCGCGATATCAACAAAGCGCAGATTTACGCCTGGCGTAAGGGCATCAAATCCTTGTACTACATCCGACTACGCCAACTGGCGCTGGAAGGCACCGAAATCGAAGGCTGCGTGTCATGCGCGCTGTAAGGAGGAGAAAATGACATTATCCCGCGTGAGCGCCATCAACTGGAACAAGATTGAGGATGATAAAGATCTTGAGGTATGGAACCGTCTGACCAGTAACTTCTGGCTCCCGGAAAAGGTCCCGCTCTCCAATGACATTCCGGCCTGGCAAACGTTGAACGCAGCCGAACAGCAGCTAACAATCCGCGTTTTTACCGGGCTGACGCTGCTCGACACCATTCAGAATGTTGCCGGAGCACCAGCGTTAATGACTGATTCGTTAACACCGCATGAAGAGGCGGTGCTGTCGAATATCAGCTTTATGGAGGCGGTGCACGCCCGTTCCTATAGCTCTATTTTCTCCACCCTTTGCCAGACCAAAGATGTGGATGCAGCTTACGCCTGGAGTGAAGAAAATACCCCACTCCAGCGCAAGGCGCAGATCGTTTTGGCGCATTACGCCAGCGACAAACCGTTGAAGAAAAAAATAGCCAGCGTGTTTCTGGAATCCTTCCTGTTCTATTCTGGCTTCTGGTTACCGATGTATTTCTCCAGTCGCGGTAAACTGACCAATACCGCCGATCTCATTCGTCTGATCATTCGTGATGAAGCGGTTCATGGGTATTACATTGGTTATAAATATCAAAAAGGTCTGGAGCATATTTCCGAATCAGCACGCGAAGAGTTAAAGCATTTTGCCTTTGACCTGTTGATGGAATTGTATGATAACGAAGCGCGTTATACGGAAGAATTGTATGCAGAGACCGGCTGGGTGGATGACGTCAAAGCCTTCCTTTGTTACAACGCCAATAAGGCATTAATGAATTTGGGATATGAGGCGCTATTTCCGCCTGAAATGGCGGAGGTTAACCCGGCAATCCTTGCCGCGCTGTCGCCCAACGCTGACGAAAACCACGATTTCTTCTCGGGTTCCGGTTCATCCTATGTGATGGGAAAAGCGGTCGAAACCGAAGATGACGACTGGAATTTCTAGCACTCATTTTCACGGGAAATACCGTACATTTTTCGCGGAAATATTTTAACAGGATCACACTTTTGTCGTGCAAATATAATTGTGTGATCTACACTCAATATCAGCCGCATTATTCGCCTGCATTCCAGCAATTCAGGCGATTTTTCATTGCCATTTACAAAAAATATTAAGCCGCTCACATTCGCGCTCAGCCCTTATATCATGGGAAGTCCCGCCACCTGGCCTTTGGCAATATTCATGCCACAACCAAATTCAGGGTTGTCTCAGATTCTCAGTATGTTAGGGTAGAAAAAGGTCACTATTTCCATCAGGTAATATATCGATATAAACAAATAACAGGAATCATTCTATTGCATGGCAATTAAATTAGAAGTTAAAAATCTCTATAAGATATTTGGAGAACATCCCCAGAGAGCCTTCAAATATATTGAAAAAGGACTTTCAAAAGAGCAGATTCTGGATAAAACGGGGCTATCGCTTGGCGTTAAGAACGCCAGTCTGGCCATTGAAGAAGGCGAGATATTTGTCATCATGGGATTATCCGGTTCGGGTAAATCCACAATGGTACGCCTTCTCAATCGCCTGATTGAACCCACCCGCGGGCAGGTATTGATTGACGGCGTAGACATCGCCCGGATATCCGATGCTGAGCTTCGCGAGGTGCGCAGAAAAAAGATTGCGATGGTGTTCCAGTCCTTTGCCCTGATGCCGCACATGACGGTGCTGGACAATACGGCATTCGGCATGGAATTAGCCGGTGTTGGTGCGGATGAACGTCGTGAAAAAGCGTTAGATGCGCTACGTCAGGTTGGTCTGGAGAATTATGCTCACGGATACCCGGATGAACTTTCCGGGGGTATGCGCCAGCGTGTAGGCCTCGCCCGCGCATTAGCCATTAACCCTGATATCTTATTAATGGATGAGGCCTTCTCAGCCCTCGATCCATTAATTCGTACTGAGATGCAGGATGAACTGGTAAAACTACAGGCGAAGCATCAACGCACCGTGGTCTTTATATCGCATGATCTCGACGAAGCTATGCGTATTGGCGACAGAATTGCCATTATGCAAAACGGTGAAGTGGTCCAGGTCGGCACGCCGGATGAAATCCTGAATAATCCAGCCAATGATTATGTACGCACCTTCTTCCGCGGCGTTGATATTAGCCAGGTCTTCAGTGCGAAAGATATTTCACGCCGTAGCCCCGAAGGTTTAATTCGTAAAACGCCCGGGGTGGGCCCACGTTCGGCGCTGCAATTATTGCAGGACAAAGATCGCGAATATGGTTACGTGATCGAACGCGGCAATAAATTCGTTGGCGTTGTTTCAATCGACTCCTTAAAAACAGCGTTAAGTCAGGCGCAAGGTATTGAAGCGGCATTGATCGATGAGCCGTTAGCCGTAGATGCACAAACTCCTCTCAGCGAGTTGCTTTCTCATGTCGGCCAGGCCCCGTGCGCGGTGCCGGTTGTTGATGAGGAACAGCAGTATGTGGGCGTCATTTCAAAACGCATGCTGTTACAGGCTTTAGATCGTGAGGGGGTAAACAATGGCTGATCAAACTAATCCGTGGGATACCACACCAGCGGCCGACAGCGCCGCACAAACTGCCGATGCCTGGAGCACGCCATCCGGTGCGCCCACTGATGGCGGTGGCGCGGACTGGCTGACCAGCGCCCCCGCGCCGGCACCAGAGCATTTCAATATTATGGATCCGTTCCATAAAACGCTGATCCCGCTGGACAGCTGGGTCACAGAGGGGATCGACTGGGTCGTTACCCATTTCCGTCCGGTCTTCCAGGGCATTCGTGTCCCGGTGGATTACATTCTCAACGGTTTTCAGCAGCTGCTGTTAGGTATGCCAGCCCCGGTGGCGATTATCCTGTTCGCGCTGATTGCCTGGCAGATTTCCGGCGTTGGGATGGGCGTTGCTACGCTGATTTCCTTGATTGCCATCGGTGCCATCGGCGCGTGGTCGCAGGCCATGATAACCCTGGCGCTGGTGTTGACCGCGTTGCTGTTCTGCGTGGTGATCGGTCTGCCGATGGGGATCTGGTTGGCGCGCAGTCCACGGGCCGCAAAAATTGTTCGCCCGCTGCTGGACGCCATGCAAACCACACCCGCGTTTGTCTATCTGGTGCCGATTGTCATGTTGTTCGGTATTGGTAACGTCCCGGGCGTAGTGGTGACGATTATCTTCGCCCTGCCGCCAATCGTACGTCTGACGATTCTGGGGATTAACCAGGTTCCAGCCGATCTGATTGAAGCCTCGCGCTCGTTTGGTGCCAGCCCACGTCAGATGCTGTTTAAAGTGCAGCTCCCGCTGGCAATGCCCACCATTATGGCCGGGGTTAACCAGACGCTGATGCTGGCGCTCTCAATGGTCGTCATCGCGTCGATGATTGCCGTGGGCGGGCTGGGTCAGATGGTTCTGCGCGGAATTGGTCGTCTGGATATGGGGCTTGCCACCGTCGGCGGAGTTGGGATTGTGATCCTCGCCATCATTCTGGATCGCCTGACGCAGGCCGTTGGTCGCGATTCGCGTAGCCGTGGCAACCGTCGCTGGTACACCACTGGTCCCGTTGGGCTTATCACTCGCCCTTTCACGAAGTAATTCACCCGTTGCCCGGTGGCGCATTGCTTACCGGGCCTACACGTCCCTCCAATAATTAAGGAACAACGATGCGACAGAAAGCAATTATTGCCACAGCGTTTGCCACCCTTGTCTCCACCAGCACTTTCGCTGCCGACCTGCCGGGCAAAGGCATTACCGTACAGCCAATCCAGAGCACTATCTCTGAAGAATCCTTCCAGACGCAGTTAGTCGCCCGTGCGCTGGAGAAACTGGGTTACACCGTTAACAAAACCAGCGAAGTTGACTACAACGTCGGCTATACCTCCATTGCCTCTGGCGATGCAACTTTTACCGCCGTGAACTGGCAGCCGCTGCATGATGATATGTACGCCGCGGCGGGCGGAGACAAAAAGTTTTATCGCGAGGGGGTATTCGTTACGGGTGCCGCACAGGGTTATCTGATCGACAAAAAAACCGCTGAGCAGTACAAAATCACCAATATCGCCCAGTTAAAAGATCCGAAGATCGCCAAAATCTTTGACACCAACGGTGACGGAAAAGCCGATATGATGGGCTGTTCACCGGGCTGGGGTTGTGAAGCAGTAATCAACCACCAGAACAAAGCTTTCGATTTGGAAAAAACCGTCGAAGTCAGCCACGGTAACTATGCAGCGATGATGGCTGACACCATTACCCGCTTCAAAGAAGGTAAACCCATTCTTTACTACACCTGGACACCGTACTGGGTCAGCGACGTAATGAAGCCGGGTAAAGATGTGGTCTGGCTGCAGGTGCCGTTCTCTTCCCTGCCAGGCGAGCAGAAAGATATTGATACCAAGCTGCCAAACGGCGCCAACTACGGCTTCCCGGTGAACACGATGCATATTGTCGCCAATAAAGCCTGGGCGGAAAAAAACCCGGCTGCGGCGAAACTGTTTGCCATCATGAAGCTGCCGCTGGCGGATATCAACGCGCAAAACGCAATGATGCACGACGGGAAAGCGTCTGAAGCCGACGTGCAGGGTCACGTTGACGGCTGGATCAAAGCCCACCAGCAGCAGTTTGACGGCTGGGTGAACGAAGCGCTGGCCGCGCAGAAATAACCCACTCGCAGGCCTGATGAGCGTAGCGTCATCAGGCACAATAACCATACCAATGCCGGATGGTGGCGCGATGCGCCTTATCCGGCCTATCCACCCTCCTCCAATCGCACAATCCATCACTCAACAAATCAGCAACATTTAATCACTTCCGTTATGATTGTTTTCTGCAATCCATTATTCAGTTGAAAACCATGACGAAAACAACTCAGGGACTTAGCCCTTCGCTAATCCTGTTAATGTCTATCGCCACCGGCCTCGCCGTCGCCAGTAACTATTATGCGCAGCCGCTGCTCGACACCATCGCGCGCAACTTTTCGCTCTCTGCCAGTACCGCAGGGTTTATCGTCACCTCGGCCCAGCTCGGCTACGCCGCCGGCCTGCTGTTCTTAGTGCCGCTCGGCGATATGTTTGAACGCCGGATGCTGATTGTCTCCATGACGCTGTTAGCTGCTGGTGGCATGCTGATCACCGCCAGCAGCCAGTCGCTGGGTATGCTGATCCTCGGTACTGCCCTGACCGGGCTGTTCTCGGTAGTGGCACAGATTTTGGTTCCGCTGGCGGCAACGCTTGCCACACCGGACAAGCGCGGTAAGGTCGTCGGCACGATTATGAGCGGCCTGCTGCTAGGTATTCTACTGGCGCGCACCGTGGCGGGATTACTGGCGAATCTTGGCGGCTGGCGCACCGTATTTTGGGTCGCATCAGTATTAATGGCGCTGATGGCGGTTGCACTGTGGCGCGGCCTGCCGAAGATGAAATCCGATACCCATCTCAACTATCCGCAGCTGTTAGGCTCCGTATTCAGCCTGTTTATTCACGATAAATTGCTGCGTACCCGCGCGATGCTGGGCTGCCTGACTTTTGCCAATTTCAGTATTCTGTGGACCTCGATGGCGTTTTTGCTCGCCGCGCCGCCGTTTAACTATTCGGAAGGAATGATTGGTCTGTTCGGTCTGGCGGGTGCCGCAGGGGCGTTAGGCGCACGTCCGGCGGGCGGTTTTGCCGATAAAGGTAAATCCCACCTGACCACAACTATGGGGCTGCTATTACTGCTGCTCTCCTGGCTTGCTATTTGGTTTGGGCACGCTTCAGTCCCCATGCTGATTATCGGTATTCTGGTGTTGGACCTCACCGTTCAGGGAGTGCACATCACCAACCAGACGGTTATCTATCGCATTCATCCTGACGCGCGTAATCGCCTGACAGCCGGATACATGACCAGCTATTTTATTGGCGGAGCGGCAGGTTCGCTGATTTCAGCCTCTGCCTGGCAGCATGCCGGGTGGGCTGGCGTTTGTCTGGCAGGTACGACCGTTGCCATACTCAACCTGTTGGTCTGGTGGCGAGGTTTTCACCGTCAGGAAGCCGTAAATTAAGCGTATAACGCATGTTTACCGCTGATTGGGCTCCACAGGGTGTTAAGGAGCCCATCAGTCTGCTAAGGTTATAACTCATTGAACCAAGTTATATTAATTTCGGTAATGAAACCTATAACCCTATGGAAAGCCCTGTACCCCAGTCTGAATCCAGTTCGGCAACGTTAACGGAAGGATTCAAAGACAGCCTGCCAATTGTTATCAGCTACATTCCGGTCGCTTTTGCATTTGGTCTCAATGCCACTCGCCTTGGCTTTACGCCGGTTGAAAGCGTCTTTTTCTCCTGCATTATCTATGCGGGAGCCAGCCAGTTTGTCATTACCACCATGCTCGCCGCAGGCAGTTCGCTGTGGGTCGCCGCGCTGACCGTCATGGCCATGGATGTCCGTCATGTTTTGTACGGCCCTTCCCTGCGTAGTCGGATCGCCCAGCGACTGAGTAAACCCAAAAGCGCGCTGTGGGCTTTTGGCCTTACCGATGAAGTCTTTGCCGCTGCAACGGCGAAACTGGTACGGGATAACCGGCGCTGGAGTGAAAACTGGATGATCGGCATTGCGCTATGCTCCTGGGCCTCCTGGGTGTTTGGTACGGTGCTCGGCGCGTTTTCCGGCAGTGGTTTACTCAAAGATTACCCGGCGGTTGAAGCGGCACTGGGCTTCATGCTCCCGGCGCTGTTTATGAGCTTCCTGCTCGCGTCATTCCAACGAAAACAGGCGCTTTGCGTGACTGCGGCCCTCGCCGGGGCGCTGGCTGGCGTCATGCTGTTTTCCATCCCTGCCGCTATCCTTGCAGGTATTGTCTGTGGATGCCTGACGGCGCTCATCCAGTCATTTTGGCAAGGAGGTCCTGATGAGCTATGAAGTTCTGCTACTTGGCCTGTTGGCGGGCTGCGTAAATTACTGTTTTCGCTATTTGCCGCTCCGTCTTGGGGTCGGCAATGTTCGCCCGACGAAGCGCGGCGCGACGGGCATATTACTCGACACTATTGGCATTACATCAATTTGCGCCCTGCTGGTGGTGTCTACCGCGCCAGAAGTGATGCACGACGCTCGTCGGTTCGTGCCTACTCTGGTGGGGTTTGTCATACTGGGTGCAAGCTTCTATAAGACCCGCAGCATCATCATTCCAACGTTACTGAGTGCTCTGGGCTATGGATTAGCCTGGAAAATGCTGGTTGTCTTATAGATAAAAACAATCATTTTAAATTAATAATACATTTACTTTATTTGTCACTGTCGTTACTATATCGGCTGAAATTAATGAGGTTATACCCAAATGGATAGTTCGTTTACGCCCATTGAACAAATGCTAAAATTTCGCGCCAGCCGCTACGAAGAGTTCCCTTATCAGGAAGTGCTTCTGACTCGTCTATGCATGCACATGCAGGGCAAGCTGCTGGAAAATCGCAATAAGATGCTGAAAGCTCAAGGGATTAACGAGACGTTGTTTATGGCGTTGATTACGCTGGAGTCTCAGGAAAACCACAGTATTCAGCCTTCTGAACTGAGTTGTGCGCTTGGCTCGTCACGTACTAACGCTACCCGCATCGCGGATGAGTTAGAAAAACGTGGCTGGATCGAACGTCGCGAAAGCGATAACGATCGCCGCTGTCTGCATCTGCAATTGACCGAGAAAGGCCATGCATTTTTGCAAGAGGTGTTACCGCCTCAGCATAATTGCCTGCACCAGCTCTGGTCGTCTCTTAGCACCACCGAAAAAGATCAGCTTGAGCAAATTACCCGTAAACTTCTGACCCGTCTTGATCAGATGGAGCAGGATGGCGCGGTGTTAGAAGCGCTGCGCTAAGGCGTTGACTCGCTCAGAAATCCAGATTTATAAATGAAAAAACCGACAGGCCAGCACGCATACTGCTGGCCTGTCTGATAAACAGGTCGGCTCAGCCGATGTGAATAAAAAGAAGATCGTGGAGAACAACATGAGCGCAAATGCGGAGACTCAAACCCCGCAGCAACCGGTCAAGAAGAATGGCAAACGTAAAAGTCTGCTTCTCCTTCTGACCTTGCTCTTTATTATCATTGCCGTGGCATATGGGATTTATTGGTTTTTAGTACTGCGTCATTACGAAGATACAGACGATGCGTACGTGGCAGGGAACCAGGTTCAAATCATGGCGCAGGTATCAGGCAGCGTGACGAAAGTCTGGGCTGATAACACTGACTTTGTAAAACAAGGCGATGTGCTGGTCACCCTCGACCAGACAGATGCCAAACAGGCATTTGAAAAAGCCAAAACTGCGCTGGCCTCCAGCGTGCGTCAGACGCACCAGTTGATGATCAACAGCAAGCAGTTACAGGCCAACATTGAAGTGCAGAAAACAGCTCTGGCGCAGGCACAAAGCGATTTTAATCGCCGAGTCCCGCTGGGCAACGCCAACCTGATTGGCCGCGAAGAGCTGCAACATGCGCGTGATGCCGTCGCCAGCGCTCAGGCTCAGCTTGATGTCGCAATCCAACAATATAATGCTAACCAGGCAATGATTCTCGGCAGCAAGCTGGAAGATCAACCCGCCGTACAACAGGCCGCCACCGAAGTGCGCGATGCCTGGCTGGCGCTGGAACGTACCAGAATTGTCAGCCCAATGACCGGTTATGTATCCCGTCGCGCCGTACAGCCTGGTGCGCAGATTAGCCCAACCACGCCGTTAATGGCGGTTGTTCCGGCCACCAACCTGTGGGTGGATGCCAACTTCAAAGAAACACAGCTCGCCCACATTCGTATTGGTCAACCCGCGACGGTTGTCAGCGATATTTATGGCGATGACGTGAAATATACCGGTAAAGTTGTCGGCCTCGATATGGGAACGGGCAGCGCCTTCTCCCTGCTGCCAGCACAAAACGCAACCGGGAACTGGATCAAAGTCGTCCAGCGTCTGCCGGTGCGTATCGAACTGGATGCGCAGAAACTGGCACAGCATCCTCTGCGGATCGGTTTGTCTACGCTGGTTACAGTCGATACCTCCAATCGTGACGGACAAATTCTGGCAAGCCAGGTCCGCACCACGCCGGTATCAGAAAGTAATGCACGTGAAATCGACCTTGCTCCGGTCAATAAGATGATCGAAGAGATCGTGCGGGCCAACGCGGGCTAATTCAAAGGTGCGTGTGATGCAACAGCAAAAACCGCTGGAAGGCGCGCAGCTCGTCATAATGACGATCGCGCTGTCCCTGGCGACATTCATGCAGGTGCTGGACTCCACCATTGCTAACGTGGCGATCCCCACTATCGCCGGGAACCTCGGCTCTTCACTGAGCCAGGGAACCTGGGTGATCACCTCATTCGGGGTGGCGAACGCTATCTCTATTCCGATCACCGGCTGGCTGGCAAAACGCTTTGGCGAAGTAAGACTCTTTATGTGGTCAACTATCGCCTTCGTCATTGCGTCATGGGCATGCGGGATGTCCACCAGCCTGAACATGCTGATTTTCTTCCGCGTAATCCAGGGTATTGTCGCCGGTCCATTAATTCCGCTGTCACAGAGCCTGTTGCTGAATAACTATCCACCCGCCAAGCGTTCCATCGCCCTCGCGCTATGGTCGATGACGGTGATTGTTGCCCCGATATGTGGTCCTATTCTGGGGGGCTATATCAGCGACAACTATCACTGGGGCTGGATATTTTTTATCAACGTGCCAATCGGGGCTGCGGTGGTATTGATGACCCTGCAAACCCTGCGCGGTCGGGAAACCAAAACCGAGCAGCGGCGCATTGACGCCATTGGTCTGGCACTGCTGGTCATCGGTATCGGCAGTTTGCAGATTATGCTCGACCGCGGCAAAGAGCTGGACTGGTTCGCCTCGCAGGAGATTATCATCCTGACGGTGGTCGCCGTGGTTGCTATCAGCTTCCTGATCGTCTGGGAGCTTACCGACGAGCACCCCATTGTCGATCTCTCGCTGTTTAAATCGCGTAACTTTACCATCGGCTGCCTGTGTATTAGCCTGGCCTATATGCTCTACTTCGGTGCCATCGTCTTGCTGCCGCAGCTGTTGCAGGAGGTATACGGCTATACGGCAACCTGGGCTGGTCTGGCGTCCGCACCGGTAGGGATTATTCCGGTGATCCTGTCGCCAATTATCGGCCGCTTCGCGCACAAGCTGGATATGCGTCGGCTGGTGACGTTCAGTTTTATTATGTACGCCGTCTGTTTCTACTGGCGTGCGTGGACGTTCGAGCCGGGTATGGACTTTGGCGCATCGGCCTGGCCGCAGTTTATTCAGGGGTTCGCAGTAGCCTGCTTCTTTATGCCGCTGACGACCATTACGCTGTCCGGTTTACCGCCTGAGCGTCTGGCGGCTGCATCGAGCTTGTCTAACTTTACGCGAACGCTGGCCGGCTCTATTGGTACATCGATTACAACAACGATGTGGACTAACCGTGAGTCGCTGCACCATGCTCAGCTAACGGAATCTGTTAACCCCTACAACCCAAATGCACAGGCTATGTACGATAAGCTGCAGGATTTAGGGATGACGCACCAGCAGGCGTCAGGGTGGATAGCTCAGCAGATCACTAATCAGGGTCTGATTATTTCCGCCAACGAAATCTTCTGGATGTCGGCGGGGATCTTCCTGGTTTTGCTTGGTCTGGTGTGGTTCGCTAAACCGCCCTTCGGCGCGGGCGGCGGCGGCGGTGGAGCGCACTAACTATCTGATAAAAGGGATCTGCGGATCCCTTTTTTATTGTGGCCAGCATCAGAAATAATATTTGAATCTCAGGCGTCCGCCGTAACGAGCATCTTCGCTGTTGTCGCCATTGTTCGGATCGGCCTCAACCCATGAGGCATAAGCACCGAGATAGATATTAAAGTTTTTCATATCCATCACATTGGGGAATAAATATGAGGCATGAATAGTGTGAATGTCATAATTGCCGGGATCGGTGATCCAGCAATCGTTCTCACAAACGGCATCTATATTGGTAGCATTGAAGGCTTCGATTTTGTTATGCGCATAGATATAGCCCAGTTCGAATCGATGCCACAACGCGTTCACCCCAGCGGTAAAATCGGTCTCATCGGTCGCGTCCATATAAGCAGTATTCAGGTTAATCACCGCGCCGTCTTCCGCATCGGTTTTTTGTCCGTCCCAGGTCATGGTAAAACCATACCCCGTACGATCGGACTGATCGATCCACTTCCCGTTCTCATAATAGCCGTAGGCGTTGTTAACGACGTTACTTTCCATCGCCACTGCCGTCGAGAAACGCCCATTTTGCCAGGCGATCACCGGGCGCACGTAAGCCACGTTTTTATCATTGGTTAAGTCCATCCCGTGGTACTGCTTCTCGGTATAGAGCGTACTGCCATTTTCCATCAATGTATTCACTTCAAAATACCAGTTATCGATGGTTTTACTGATCAGGAAATTACCGCCGCTGTCGCTACGTCCACGCCCCTCTTTCATCATATAAATATAGCCATAGCCATCACTGTAAAGATCATTCGCCGTATTACCTGAATATTCAATAAACGTATCCTGATTCAGCGGGAACATATCGTACGCTTCAAAACGTCCGACCTTAATTTGCCAGTCTTTTTCCTGACCAAAAAAGAACACTGCATCATCGAGATTCATTTTTCCGGTCAGGTCTGCCAGCGGCTGAACTGAGAATCCGGCGAAATTACCGTTGTTCAGTCGTTGGTAGCCATCAAACCCTAATAGTAGACGCCCGTTGATATCCCAACGTTCATTCGTTCCTGGCGCCCAATCTTTATTTGCCGAAGTTCTGGTTGATGTCAGACTACCAGAGCGGCTTGCCGCATCCATATTAAACTCAACGTCGCCATAGAACTTGATATCGCTAAAACCGGATAGCGTTAACTTGGGTGGATTTTCCGTAGAGGCGGAGGGTTCAGCAGACTGTACTTGCACCGTCGGCGCTGCAGCTACCTGCTGCTGTCTCAGCGAGCGAATTTGCGATTCAGCATCTGCGGCTCGCTGTTCGGCATTAATCACGCGCTGCTCCAGTTCGACAAGACGCTGTTCAATAGCGGTATTTGCTGCCCAAAGGTTATGCGAAAAGCAAGCGCCGACCACAAGCGCTAAATATTTCACCTTCATTTTTTATCCCTAAAGTTTAATGTATACCAGATAAGATTTGATAAAAACCCCATCCACCAGCGATGAAAGAGTCTTTTTATTACCTGGATACCTGGCGTATTCCATTATGTTTTTCTATTAATTATTTATGTTTTTTGATTTATGTGATCGGTGTGGGCTGGCATCGTTAATTATCCATTATTTTCTGTTTACCAGATCACGTTTTATTATTTAATAGGTCACCCATTAATTAACTGAAATTATATTCCTGTCGTAAATATAATAGATATAGATTATATTACGAAATAAAAAACCCCGGACATAAACCGGGGTTAATTTAAATACTGGAACAGTTAATCAATAAGACTAAATATGCAGTTCCTGCAATTTCTCTTTCGGCAGCGCCAGCTCTTCATTGCTGTTCACGCGTACATCCCGCTCCAGAATATGACGCGCGATATCCTGTGCTTCGCTAAGAGAGTGCATCTGATACGTACCGCACTGGTAAACGTTCAGCTCCGGGATCTGGTTCTGATCCTGTACTTTCAGCACGTCCGCCATTGCCGCTTTCCACGCATCGGCAACACGCTGCTCGTCCGGCGTACCAATCAGGCTCATGTAGAAGCCGGTACGGCATCCCATCGGAGAGATATCAATAATCTCAACGCCATTACCGTTCAGGTGGTTACGCATAAAACCTGCAAACAGGTGCTCCAGCGTATGGATACCTTTCTCAGGCATGACTTCTTTGTTCGGAATGCAGAAACGCAGATCAAACACGGTGATTGCGTCGCCATGCGGGGTATTCATCGTTTTTGCAACCCGGACTGCGGGAGCTTCCATCCGGGTGTGATCGACAGTAAAACTATCTAACAACGGCATTTAGCCACCTCCGATAAATTTTTTAAAAATAATCTGAACTCTTTGTTCCGGGGCGAGTCTGAGTATATGAAAGACGCGCATTTGTTATCATCATCCCTGTTTTCAGAGATGAAATTTTGGCCACTCCCGAGTGGCCTTTTTCTTTTGTATCAAGCGTGCTTTTCCAGCCACACGCTAAACGGCTCAGTATCAGCCGCTTCTATCTCCTGCTGACGACGCTTCGAAGCCTCGGTTTCAGCAATAAATTCAGCTTCCTGCAATATTTCTAATGGCTCTTCACGCAGCAGATTTCGGTAAGCCTCACCCAGCGCTTTGCCCGTGCCGCCAATGCCTTCATCAATCATAGACCGTAGGATCCGGGCAGAGAAAGTCAGTTCAGGATTGTCAAAACAGACAACCAGTTCATCACAGACCTTCTGATACTCCTCTCCCCCATCGATGCTGTCCAGCGTTTGTGCCACACGTTTAAGATCGCGGAACAAATCTTTCCCAACCTTAGGCAGCGGGAACTGGGCTGTTTCACAGCCAATACCTAACGTCAGTCCAGGCTTACGCCCTTCGAGAATCACACGATTCCAGTTTTTACGCGTACACAGCAATTCATCACTGCTCATTTCCGGGGCATCGGCCAGCGCACACCAGACCATAAACAAATCGAGGAAGCGCACCTGCTGCTCGTCCACGCCGATCGGTGAGAACGGGTTGATATCCAGCGAGCGTACTTCGATGTACTCGATACCGCCACGCAGAAGCGCATCAGATGGTGTTTCACCACGACGAGTGACGCGTTTCGGACGAATAGGCGCATACAGCTCATTTTCAATCTGCAGAACGTTGCTGTTGATTTGCAGACGCTTACCGTCTTTCTCCAGACCGATCGCCGCGTACTCCTCGGAAGGAGTCTTAATCGCGCGCTTTAATCCTGCCACATACTCATGCAAATCGTTAAACGTAATTCCAAGATTGCTTTGCGACTTATTGGTATAGCCCAAATCACTCAGACGCAACGAGGTCGCGTACGGCAGGTAGTACATCCCGCAGTCGGTTTTTTCAAACGGCAGAGTTGTTGGTTTTCCTTGCAGGAATGAGGAACAAATGGCCGGAGAGGCGCCAAACAGATACGGGATCACCCAACCAAAACGGTAGTAGTTGCGGATCAGACGGAAGTAGCCCGCGGAGATCTTCTCTTTAGCATCTTCGCCTTCGGTTACGCCGCACTTCGCCTGCCAGAAAGCCATTGGCAGCGAGAAGTTGTAGTGTACGCCTGAGATTGTCTGCATCAACGCACCGTAACGGTTTTTAAGGCCTTCACGGTACAGCGTCTTCAGGCGACCGGTGTTCGACGTGCCGTACTGCGCCAGTTCGATATCCTGGCCTTCGGCAATATAGCAAGGCATGCTCAACGGCCACATACGCTCGTCGCCCAGGTTTCTGGCGGTATAACGATGCAGGTCGCGCATGAATGTGAGCATTTTCTCAATGTCATCGCCTGGCGGAGTGATAAATTCCAGCAGCGCTTCGGCAAAGTCAGTAGTTATCCATTTATGCGTTAGCGCTGAGCCTAACACCTCAGGATGGCCTGTCGTTGCTAATGACCCATCTGCATTAACACGCAGCGTTTCACGCTCCAGACCACGTTGAATCCCCTTTAACGCCTGAGGATGGTTTTCCAGCCAGGCCAGCGCCTGTGATACGTCCGGGATCAAATTGACCTCCCGCCTGTCAAAATCGTTTTAATTAGCATAATGGTATTGGTTACCCTGAAGGCTATCTCACAACACAATTAGTGCCACCACATAATGCCTTGCGTCGTAACCGCTGCGACAACAACATAGCGCAGCGCCTTGCCAAGGCATAAGAAAAAGAGAACTGGACCCCACGAGATGCGCATCCACCCGGCTAACAGGCACAATAAATCACCTACAACCGGCATCCAGCTTAATAATAGTGTGACAGCGCCATAGCGCTGCAGCCAGCCAGTGGCTTTTTCTTGCCAGCGCGATGTTTTACGCAAAGGAAAGAAACGCCCAAGGATAACGTTAGTTAACCCTCCAAGGCTATTACCCATTGTTGCTGTTAAGACTAAGACCCAGGGATGACTTATCCCGGAGACCAGCAAAGCAACTAAAACGACTTCAGAATTACCGGGTAATAGCGTGGCGCTGAGAAAACTGCTGGCAAACAGTGACAGGAGCGACAGTCCATCACTCACAATAACCGAACATCCACGGCGTCCATTCCCGCAGCGTGCGCCGCCTGTATTCCAAAATCGGCATCTTCAAACACGACGCAACGAGCCGGAATAACCCCCATACGTTCGGCACAAAGCAAAAACGTATCAGGAGCAGGTTTGTGGCGTTGTACGTGATCGGCTGCGACGACAGCATCAAAATAGCGACGCAGTCCAAGGTGAGCGAGCAGCGCTTCTGCAATTGCGCTTTCACTCCCCGTTCCTACCGCCATAGGCCGGCGACCATACCAGGCTTTCACGACGTCAACCAACGGTAGAGGCTGGACGCTATCCAGCAACATGCTTTTCACCTTGTCAGTTTTCTCGCGCGCTAAGGCATGGGGGTCAAGATCGGCATGATTCAATTCAATTACCGACTGGGCAATACGCCACGTTGGGGAGCCGTTGAGGGCGACCATGGCTTGTTCATCAAACCGCAGCCCATAATGCCCCAATACCTCATGCCACGCCTTACGGTGCGTTGGCTCAGTATCCAGGATGGTGCCATCCATATCAAAAATCAAACCCGCATAACGTTCGTACATCGTCTTCTCACAAGCCGAATGACCAGACGTTATTTTATCGTAATTGATTGATTTTGTCGCTGACAGCGAATTGAAGGGTGTTCAGAGAGTATGTGGAAATAATTTAAAGGGGGAGATGGTGCATCCGGGAGGATGACTCACTAGCGTTCGCCCTGCGGGCCGTTGCTGGAGCAACGTTATCCTTCCTGGTGCTCGCGATTATCTCGCAGACCATGAAACAACAGTTTTGCTGCTATCTCGGAGAAGATGGTGCATCCGGGAGGATTCGAACCTC
>NZ_JAOWFA010000069.1:0-58926 GCF_030333885.1 Citrobacter sp. Cf132 | reverse complement strand
GGAGGATTCGAACCTCCGACCGCTCGGTTCGTAGCCGAGTACTCTATCCAGCTGAGCTACGGATGCATCGGGAATTGCTGTTTACTACTGATACTGCGAAGAAGATGGTGCATCCGGGAGGATTCGAACCTCCGACCGCTCGGTTCGTAGCCGAGTACTCTATCCAGCTGAGCTACGGATGCATCAGGAAAACTTACTTACTGCAGATTTGATATCGCTACTAAAGTGATATCGATTTCCGTAACAACGCTAATGCGTTATTGCAGAGAAGATGGTGCATCCGGGAGGATTCGAACCTCCGACCGCTCGGTTCGTAGCCGAGTACTCTATCCAGCTGAGCTACGGATGCAAATGGCGGTGAGGCGGGGATTCGAACCCCGGATGCAGCTTTTGACCGCATACTCCCTTAGCAGGGGAGCGCCTTCAGCCTCTCGGCCACCTCACCAACACGCCTCTTGCGAGTGCTTCGAAGAACTTGTTTCTGCTCATCGTCGCTGCGTGGCGCACATATTACTTTCTGGGACTTATAAGTCAAACAATTTTTCCAGAGCTTTTATCGTTTGCACATTTCACGCGCAATTAGTCTGCAAAAACGGCAAAAAGAGTGTTTTATCAACAGATAAATTGGCAATTTCCTGAAGCAGTGAACAAACGGAAACTTCGTCGGGAAAGGCATTACGCCCAGTAGAATCGAAAAAATGGGGAGGACGAAGAAGAAAAGAGAAGAAAAGAAAAGAAAAAGGGTGACTCAATCAGGTTGCGCCTCACCAGAAAGGTGAGACGCGAAAACCTTAGTAACTGGACTGCTGGGATTTTTCAGCCTGGATACGCTGGTAGATCTCTTCACGATGGACAGAAACTTCTTTCGGGGCGTTTACGCCAATGCGCACCTGGTTGCCCTTCACCCCTAAAACTGTCACGGTGACCTCATCGCCTATCATGAGGGTCTCACCAACTCGACGAGTCAGAATCAGCATTCTTTGCTCCTTGAAAGATTAAAAGAGTCGGGTCTCTCTGTATCCCGGCATTATCCATCATATAACGCCAAAAAGTAAGCGATGACAAACACCTAAGTGTAAGCAGTCACGGCATCACATTCTGTTAAACCTAAGTTTAGCCGATATACACAACTTCAACCTGACTTTATCATTGTCGATAGCGTTGATTCGCATGCCGTAACTTAGGGTTTCGGCATGCGCTGACGCTTATAGTTATTACAGTTTTGCGCTGACCCAGCCTTTCACACTGGCTAACGCTGCAGGCAGAGCCGCTGCATCCGTACCACCGGCTTGCGCCATGTCCGGACGACCGCCACCCTTACCGCCGACCTGCTGAGCGACCATTCCAACCAGTTCCCCTGCTTTCACGCGATCTGTCACGTCCTTAGACACACCCGCAATCAGAGAAACCTTACCTTCCACTACCGTTGCCAGAACGATAACGGTAGACCCCAGTTGATTTTTCAGATCATCAACCATGGTACGCAACATTTTCGGCTCAACGTCCGCGAGTTCACTGACCAGCAGCTTCACACCGTTGATATCAACCGCTTTGCTGGAAAGATTTGCACTCTCCTGCGCCGCAGCCTGTTCCTTCAATTGCTGCAATTCTTTTTCCAGTTGACGTGTACGCTCCAGCACGGAACGAACTTTGTCAGCGATATTCTGGCTATCGCCTTTCAGCAGCTGCGCAACATCGCTTAAGCGATCGCTCTCAGCATGCACGGTTTGTATAGCGCCTTCACCGGTTACCGCTTCGATACGACGAACGCCTGCCGCAGTACCTGACTCGGACACTATGCGGAACAGACCGATATCACCCGTACGGCTGGCGTGAGTACCGCCACACAGTTCGGTAGAGAAATCACCCATGCTCAGAACGCGCACATGGTCGTCATATTTCTCGCCAAACAGCGCCATTGCGCCTTTGGCTTTTGCCGCTTCGAGATCCATGATGTTCGTTTCAATCGGCAAGTTGCGACGGATTTGCGCATTCACCAGATCTTCAACAGCACGGATTTCAGCAGGCTTCATCGCTTCGGTATGAGAGAAGTCGAAGCGCAGTAGTTTATCGTTAACCAGCGAGCCTTTCTGTGCCACATGTGTGCCCAGAACCTGGCGCAGCGCCGCGTGCATCAGATGCGTTGCGGAGTGGTTCAGGCGAATACGCGCACGACGTGCTTCATCCACATCAGCCTGTACTGCATCACCAATTTTCAGAGAACCCGCAGACAGCTTGCCAATGTGACCAATGGCCTGGCCATATTTCTGTGTGTCGCTAACGGCAAACGCAAAACCTGCGCCTTTCAGTTCACCCTTATCGCCAACCTGACCACCAGACTCCGCATAGAACGGCGTCTGATCCAGTACGACAACAGCGTCCTGACCTGCGTTAATTGCGTCTACCGCTTTACCATCAACAAACAGCGCGGTGACTTTGCCGTTCAGTTCCAGGTGCTCGTAGCCTTTAAATTCAGAGGCGCCATCAACACGAATCATTGCATTGTAGTCTGCGCCAAAACCGCTGGCTTCACGTGCGCGACGGCGCTGTTCTTCCATTGCAGCTTCAAAGCCAGCTTCATCAACCTTGATGTTACGCTCGCGGCAAACGTCTGCCGTCAGGTCAACCGGGAAACCGTAAGTGTCATACAGACGGAATGCGGTTTCGCCGTCCAGCGTATCGCCAGACAGTTTTGCCAGTTCTTCATCCAGCAGCGCCAGACCACGCTCCAGAGTACGTGCAAACTGCTCTTCTTCGGTTTTCAGAACCTGCTCAACCATAGCCTGCTGACGCTTCAGTTCTTCACCTGCAGAGCCCATGACGTCCACCAACGGACCAACCAGCTTGTAGAAGAA
The DNA here is from genome assembly GCF_030333885.1 of Citrobacter sp. Cf132. Classification (NCBI taxonomy): domain Bacteria; kingdom Pseudomonadati; phylum Pseudomonadota; class Gammaproteobacteria; order Enterobacterales; family Enterobacteriaceae; genus Citrobacter; species Citrobacter sp. Cf132. Next base: position 56,071 of record NZ_JAOWFA010000069.1, on the reverse strand, counting down.
GGTATCCTTCGCGCCCAGCATGTTGCCATGACGTACCGCGCGACGAATGATACGGCGCAACACATAGCCACGGTTTTCATTCGACGGCACAACGCCATCAGCAATCAGGAACGCACAGGAACGGATATGGTCGGCGATAACGCGCAACGACTTGTTGCTCAGATCGGTCGCGCCGGTGACTTTCGCCACGGACTCAATCAGTGAACGGAACAGGTCGATTTCATAGTTGGAGTTAACGTGTTGCAGCACGGCCGCAATACGCTCCAGACCCATACCGGTATCCACGGACGGTTTCGGCAGCGGTTCCATGGTGCCGTCAGCCTGACGGTTGAACTGCATGAAGACGATGTTCCAAATCTCAATGTAGCGATCGCCATCTTCTTCTGCGCTTCCCGGAGGCCCACCCCAGATATGGTCACCGTGGTCGTAGAAAATTTCGGTGCATGGACCGCAAGGACCGGTATCACCCATCTGCCAGAAGTTGTCGGAAGCATAAGCCGCACCTTTGTTATCACCGATGCGGATGATACGTTCGCGCGGAATACCGACTTCTTTTTCCCAGATTTCATAGGCTTCATCGTCAGTTTCATAGACGGTGACCCACAGACGCTCTTTTGGCAGGGCAAACCAGTTTTCACCGGTCAGTAGTTCCCATGCATATTGAATAGCATCGTGTTTGAAGTAATCGCCGAAGCTGAAGTTGCCCAGCATTTCGAAGAAAGTGTGGTGACGTGCAGTGTAACCGACGTTTTCCAGGTCATTGTGCTTACCACCCGCACGTACACAACGCTGCGAGGTGGTTGCGCGGGAATAATTACGCTTGTCGAGGCCAAGGAAAACATCCTTGAACTGGTTCATCCCGGCGTTGGTAAACAACAAAGTAGGGTCATTGTTCGGTACCAGGGAGCTGCTGGCAACTACCTGGTGTCCTTTACTATGGAAAAAATCGAGAAACGCCTGACGGATCTCAGCGGTGCTCTTGCTCATAATTATCCTGAAGAAATCAAGCTAACGAAATGTCATTACCAGCATCGGCAAGCAAACTGCGCCTCTGGCAATCGAAAAGTGGGAATAAGATAAGTTTTCTTTACTGGGAAGTAAAATCCCGTATGCGGTCAATCGTCAAAATTTCGCCATATTGCCTGAATATCTTCCATCAGATAGCCGCGATAGAGCAAAAAACGCTGGACCTTTACCTTATCTGAAAAATCGACAGGTAAAGGTTCACCGTACTTCCGAATGGCCTGCTCACGCGCAAGCACTGCCCAGTCAATTTCGCACTCACGCATGGCCCGCTCGATAGCTTCACGCGTGATCCCTTTTTGGTTTAATTCCTGGCGCACCCGGGCAGGTCCATAACCTTTGCGGCTACGGCTGGCGATAAACTGTTGCACGAAGCGATCATCATCCAGATAACGACTTTCAATACACCAGGCGATGACCTTGTCGTAATCCTCCGGCGTGGCATCAATTTCTTCTGGTCCATTTTTCCCCATCACCGGAGCGGCCAGCTTGCGCCGCAGTTCCTGCTCGCTGTGATCGCGCATCGCCAGAATACGTACGGCGCGGTCAAGCAGTCGGGAATAAGCGGAACGGCGGGAAGTTGCTTCTGTCATAGTAAGCCTTCAGAAATGAAAAAGGGCTGCATGATATGCAGCCCTTTACTATATGCGATTCAAAACATGCGATTCAAAACAGATTATCAGAAATCTTCGTTCGTTTCTTTTACGTCTTCGCCGCTGTCATCAACGGAGAAATCAGGCGTTGAATCCTGGTTATTGAGCAGTAGCTCACGTAATTTCTTCTCAATTTCTTTCGCAGTTGCCGGGTTTTCTTTCAGCCAGTTGGTCGCATTCGCTTTACCCTGACCGATTTTCTCACCGTTGTAGCTGTACCATGCACCAGCTTTTTCAATCAGCTTCTCTTTCACGCCCAGGTCAACCAGTTCGCCGTAGAAGTTGATGCCTTCACCGTAAAGGATCTGGAATTCAGCCTGTTTGAACGGCGCTGCAATTTTATTTTTCACAACCTTAACGCGGGTTTCGCTGCCAACCACGTTGTCACCTTCTTTCACCGCACCAATACGACGGATATCCAAACGAACAGACGCATAGAATTTCAGGGCGTTACCACCGGTGGTGGTTTCCGGGTTACCGAACATAACGCCAATCTTCATACGGATCTGGTTGATGAAAATCAGCAGCGTGTTGGACTGCTTCAGGTTACCGGCCAGCTTACGCATTGCCTGGCTCATCATACGCGCCGCAAGGCCCATGTGAGAGTCGCCAATCTCGCCTTCGATTTCTGCCTTCGGCGTCAATGCGGCAACGGAGTCGACAACGATAACGTCAACCGCACCGGAGCGCGCCAGTGCATCACAGATTTCCAGCGCTTGTTCACCGGTATCCGGCTGAGAACACAGCAGGTTATCGATATCAACGCCAAGCTTACGGGCATAGACCGGGTCCAGTGCGTGTTCTGCATCGATAAATGCACAGGTTTTACCTTCACGCTGCGCAGCGGCAATAACCTGCAGGGTCAGCGTTGTTTTACCGGAGGATTCAGGCCCGTAGATTTCGACGATACGGCCCATTGGCAAACCGCCCGCGCCCAATGCGATATCCAGAGAAAGCGAACCGGTGGAGATAGTTTCCACATCCATGGAACGGTCTTCACCCAGGCGCATGATGGAGCCTTTACCGAATTGCTTTTCGATCTGACCCAGCGCTGCCGCCAACGCTTTCTGTTTGTTTTCGTCGATAGCCATTAATTACTCCTGTCATGCCGCTTTCGGGTTAAACCGCGAAACGTGATAGATAATGTTCTGTTGAGGCAATTATACTGTATGCTCATACAGTATCAAGTATTTTGTAGAAATTGTTGCCACAGGGTTTGTAACGCGTAGGCGGTCGCCTGTCGACGGACCGCATCGCGATCGCCGCTAAAGCATTCCCGGCGGGTAATCCCCTCGCCGCTCGCGCTGGCAAAGGCAAACCATACCGTTCCCACAGGTTTTTCTTCGCTACCGCCATCCGGCCCCGCAATACCGCTTATCGAAACAGCGAAATGCGCGCGGGCGGCTTTTAACGCGCCTATCGCCATCTCCACCACCACAGGCTCACTCACCGCGCCATGCTGGGCCAGCGTCTCTTCGCGCACGCCAATCATCTGCGCTTTGGCTTCATTGCTGTAGGTCACAAACCCGCGTTCAAACCAGGCGGAGCTTCCGGCAATATCCGTAATCGCTTTGGCTACCCAGCCGCCGGTGCAGGATTCCGCCGTCGTCACGGTTGCCCCGCGCGCTTTCAGCGCCAGGCCAACCTGCTCGCTTAACTGCATCAGTTCACTGTCGGTCATTTCAGCCTCTGTCAGTTAAAAAAATATGCCGGACAAGATAGCACTTTCATGACCAATGTGGGGATGGGGAGAACGTTTTACGAGGGGGATTCCAAAAATTGCTCCGTTGCACAAATAAGACCTGCCGGATGGCGATGCCAGGACATCTTATCCGGCCTACCAGAGATATCTTCCGGTAGGCCGGTGGAGCGATTACTGTACGCGCGCCAGCGCCACCGCCTGACCTAACTGCCAGACTGCCATCGCGTAATGCGTGCTGTGGTTATAGCGGGTAATCGTGTAGAAGTTCGGCAGTCCGTACCAGTACTGATAACCCGTGCCAATATCCAGGCGCAGCAGGCTGGCCTGCTGATGATTCCCCAACGACTGCTGCGGCGTCAGGCCCGCGGCAGCAAGCTGAGAAATGCTGTACTGGGTTTTAAAGCCGTTCGCAAGCCCAGGTGCCTGACCATTTGCCGGAACCGCGACCGTATCGCCTTTCACCCAGCCGTGGCCCTTGAAGTAGTTCGCCACACTACCGATGGCATCAACCGGATCCCACAGGTTAATGTGTCCATCGCCATTGAAATCAACGGCATATTGTTTATAGGAAGACGGCATAAACTGGCCGTATCCCATTGCCCCCGCGAAAGAACCTTTCAAATCGAGCGGATCGTCGCTTTCATCTCGCGCCATCAGCAGGAAGGTTTCCAGTTCACCAGAGAAGTATTCCGCACGACGAGGATAGTTAAACGACAACGTCGCCAGCGCATCCAGAATCCGCGTTTTACCCATCACGCGGCCCCAGCGAGTCTCTACACCAATAATACCGACAATAATTTCCGGCGGAACTCCGTAGACCTGCCACGCACGGTTCAGCGCATCTTCATATTGATTCCAGAAAGCCACGCCGTTTTGCACGTTGTCAGGTGTGATGAACTGTTTGCGATAGCGCAGCCATGCGCCGTTAGGTCCGGCTGGCGGTTGAGTCGTCGGTGCCTGGCGGTCCATCAAACGCAATACCGAGTCCAGACGCTTGGCCTGCGACAGGATCTCCTGCAGCTGCTGGCGGTCAAAGCCGTGCTTGTTCACCATTTTCTCGATGAACTGCTGCGCGTTCGGATTATTGGCAAAATCGCCGCCCGTTTGCATGACGTTGTGCTGTGGCTCAAGCAGGAAGCCGCCGGATGGCGCACCCGTAGTCGTTTGAGTCTCTGAAGGTTTAGGTTTGCTGCTACAGGCAGCGAGCAGTACGAAAAGGGGGAGTAACGCTACATAACGACGCTTGAACATGAGACATCCATTAAACAAATTCAGCCTGGGAGAAGTATGGTAAAGCATCCTCCGCCATACAAGGAAGCGGTAGTCGCTCTCCTTCACAGAATTTACATCCCCTTTCATCTCTGACCATCACATTTGCGAGCCTTCACGCAAAAACTTTCAAATTAAAATATTTATCTTTTATTTTGAGATCAAAATAACACTTTTATATCTTTCAATCTGATTAAAATCAGCCACCGTTTGGCAAGATAACTAAAAATCCCTACAGGAGAGAATAATGATCGACACCATCACACTCGGTGCTGAGTGGTTTATCGGGCTGTTCCAGAAAGGCGGAGAAGTGTTTACCGGCATGGTGACCGGTATTCTGCCCCTGCTGATCAGTCTGCTGGTCATCATGAATGCGCTGATTAACTTTATCGGTCAGCAGCGCATTGAACGTTTTGCCCAGCGTTGCGCCGGAAACCCGCTGTCCCGCTATTTGCTACTGCCGTGCATCGGCACATTTGTATTTTGTAACCCAATGACGCTGAGTCTGGGTCGCTTTATGCCAGAAAAATACAAGCCCAGTTACTACGCCGCCGCGTCTTACAGTTGCCATTCCATGAACGGCTTATTCCCGCACATCAACCCCGGCGAACTGTTTGTCTATCTGGGGATCGCCAGCGGACTGACCACGCTGGGGCTTCCGCTTGGCCCACTGGCGGTGAGCTATTTACTGGTCGGTCTGGTGACCAACTTCTTCCGTGGCTGGGTGACCGATTTCACCACCACTATCTTCGAGAAAAAAATGGGCATTCAACTTGAGCAGAAGGTACATCTGGCGGGAGCAACATCATGACACGTATTCGTATTGAAAGAGGCACCGGCGGCTGGGGTGGCCCGCTTGAACTGGATGCCGTTCCGGGCAAGAAAATTGTCTATATCACCGCAGGAACTCGCCCCGCGATCGTCGACAGGATAGCAAGCCTGACCGGCTGGCAGGCCGTTGATGGCTTCAAAGAGGGCGAGCCGCCGGAGAGCGAAATTGGTGTGGCGATCATCGACTGCGGCGGCACGCTGCGCTGTGGGATCTATCCCAAACGTCGTATACCGACGGTGAATATTCACGCTACGGGTAAATCCGGCCCACTGGCTCAGTATATTGTCGAAGATATCTATGTCTCTGGCGTAAAAGAAGAAAACATTACTGTTGTCGGCGAAGCGTCCGCCACGCCAACGCCCGCAAGCAGCAGCATGGGACGCGATTACGACACCAGCAAGAAAATTACCGAGCAAAGTGATGGTCTGTTGGCAAAAGTGGGGATGGGCATGGGTTCAGCCGTTGCGGTTCTGTTCCAGGCCGGGCGCGACACCATCGATACCGTCCTGAAAACTATTTTGCCATTTATGGCGTTCGTCTCAGCACTGATCGGCATCATTATGGCTTCGGGTCTGGGAGACTGGATCGCCCATGGACTCGCACCACTGGCCAGCCATCCGCTGGGATTGGTCACTCTGGCACTGATCTGCTCTTTCCCACTGCTGTCGCCTTTCCTCGGCCCCGGTGCGGTTATCGCCCAGGTTATCGGCGTGCTAATCGGTGTACAGATTGGTTTGGGGAATATTCCCCCACATCTGGCGCTACCTGCCCTGTTCGCCATTAACGCCCAGGCCGCATGTGACTTTATTCCTGTCGGGTTGTCGCTGGCCGAAGCGCGTCAGGACACGGTCCGCGTCGGTGTGCCATCTGTTCTGGTGAGCCGCTTTCTGACCGGCGCGCCAACCGTTCTCATCGCCTGGTTTGTTTCCGGCTTTATTTACCAATAAGAGGCACTCAAAAATGACCGTGATTTATCAAACCACCATCACCCGTATCGGCCAGAGCGCCCCGGATGCATTGTGCGACCAGATGCTGATTACCTTTCGTGAAGGCGCGCCCGCGGATATCGAGGAGTTTTGCTTCATCCATTGCCACGGCGAGCTGAACGGTTCGTTGCAAGCTGGGATCCAGTTTGAACTAGGCCAGCATCACTACCCGGTCACCGCCGTTGGCAGCGTGGCGGAACAAAACTTACGTGAACTCGGGCATATCACTCTGCGCTTTGACGGACTGAGTGAAGCGGAATTCCCCGGTACCGTACACGTTGCAGGTCCCGTACCGGACGGTATCGCGCCGGGCTGTATTTTGAAGTTTGTTGCTTAAGATTGAAGGAGATAAAGATGAATCAGGTTGCCGTTGTCATTGGTGGAGGCCAGACCCTTGGGGCATTCCTTTGCCGTGGGCTTGCGACAGAAGGATACCGCGTCGCGGTGGTGGATATTCAAAGCGATAAAGCCGCCAACGTGGCGCAGGAAATTAACGCCGAGTTTGGCGAAGGTACAGCCTACGGTTTTGGCGCAGATGCCACCAGCGAACAGAGCGTGCTGGCGCTGTCGCGCGGAGTGGATGAAATATTCGGTCGTGTTGATCTGCTGGTTTACAGCGCGGGTATCGCTAAAGCCGCGTTTATCAGCGACTTTCAGCTTGGGGATTTCGACCGCTCGCTGCAGGTCAATCTGGTTGGCTACTTCCTCTGTGCACGTGAATTCTCACGCCTGATGATCCGCGATGGTGTGCAGGGACGCATTATCCAGATCAACTCCAAATCAGGGAAAGTGGGCAGCAAACACAATTCAGGCTACAGTGCGGCAAAATTTGGCGGCGTGGGCTTAACCCAGTCACTGGCGCTGGATCTGGCGGAATACGGCATTACCGTGCATTCACTGATGCTCGGCAATCTGTTGAAATCACCGATGTTCCAGTCGTTATTACCGCAATATGCAACCAAACTTGGCCTTAAGCCAGATGAAGTTGAGCAGTACTACATTGATAAGGTTCCGCTTAAGCGCGGCTGCGATTATCAGGACGTGCTAAACATGCTGCTGTTTTACGCCAGTCCGAAAGCCTCTTACTGTACCGGGCAGTCCATCAACGTCACCGGCGGTCAGGTGATGTTTTAATGTTGAATTGCCGGATGGCGTCTGCGCTTATCCGGCAAAATCAAAGGAGTACATAATGGTTTCCGCACTGATTACCGTCGCCGCTATCGCCTGGTGCCTGCAACTGGCGCTTGGTGGCTGGCAAATATCCCGCTTTAACCGGGCGTTTGATAGGCTTTGCCAACAGGGTCGGGTTGGTGTTGGTCGCTCCGGTGGGCGTTTTAAGCCGCGCGTGGTAGTGGCCATCGCGCTGAATGAGCAGCAGCGAGTTACAGACACGTTATTTATGAAAGGTCTTACGGTATTCGCCAGACCCGGCAAAATTGCCACGATAACCGGCAAACATCTTGATGATTTACAGCCTGATGTGATCTTTCCCCATGATCCGTTAGCACAGAATGCACTATCATTGGCGCTTAAACTGAAACATGGGTAATTTCGTTGTGAATGCTAATAGCTTGCGAAATTATCATTTTGCAACCTATACCCCAAATAATTCGAGTCGCAGGAAGACCAACGCACATGCAGCTTGAAGTATGACGGGTAAATACATAAGTCAGGGTAATCACGCCTATGAAACCTCGTCAGCGTCAGGCTGCCATATTGGAGCACCTGCAAAAGCAGGGAAAATGCTCGGTTGAAGAACTGGCCCACTACTTTGACACGACTGGCACGACCATTCGCAAAGACCTGGTCATTCTGGAGAACGCCGGAACCGTCATTCGTACCTATGGCGGCGTGGTATTAAATAAAGACGAATCCGATCCGCCAATTGATCACAAAACGCTAATTAATACGCATAAAAAAGAGCAGATTGCCGAAGCTGCCGTCCGTTTTATACACGATGGAGACTCTATTATCCTGGATGCGGGCAGCACCGTACTGCAGATGGTGCCGATGCTCACGCGCTTTAGCAATATCACCGTCATGACCAACAGTCTGCACATTGTTAACGCCCTTTCGGAGCTGGACAACGAGCAAACCATCCTGATGCCGGGCGGGACCTTTCGCAAAAAATCTGCGTCATTTCACGGTCAGCTGGCAGAAAACGCCTTTGAGCAGTTCAGCTTTGATAAACTCTTCATGGGCACCGACGGCATTGACCTCAATGCCGGCGTGACCACTTTTAATGAGGTGTTTAGCGTCAGTAAAGCGATGTGTAATGCCGCTCGCGAAGTGATTCTGATGGCTGACTCGTCAAAATTTGGGCGCAAAAGCCCTAATGTTGTATGCAGTCTGGAAAGCGTCGACAAGCTGATTACCGATGCAGGTATCGACCCTGCATTTCGTCAGGCGCTGGAAGCAAAAGGGATTGAAGTGATCATAACCGGAGAAACCAATGAGTGATGCACTACTGAACGCGGGCCGTCAGACGTTAATGCTGGAACTACAGGAAGCCAGCCGTTTGCCTGAGCGACTGGGCGATGATTTTGTCCGCGCCGCCAATACTATCATCCACTGTGAAGGCAAAGTCATTGTCTCCGGTATTGGTAAATCAGGTCATATTGGCAAAAAAATTGCGGCGACCCTCGCCAGTACCGGCACGCCTGCCTTTTTTGTGCATCCGGCGGAAGCGCTGCACGGTGACTTAGGGATGATCGAAAACCGTGATGTCATGCTGTTTATCTCCTACTCCGGCGGTGCGAAAGAGCTGGATCTCATCATTCCGCGCCTGGAAGACAAATCCGTCGCCCTGCTGGCAATGACCGGAAAACCGACCTCACCGTTGGGCCTGGCCGCCAAAGCCGTGCTGGATATTTCCGTTGAACGCGAAGCCTGTCCGATGCGCCTGGCACCGACGTCCAGTACCGTAAATACGTTGATGATGGGCGATGCGCTGGCAATCGCCGTAATGCAGGCGCGCGGCTTTAACGAGGAAGATTTTGCCCGCTCGCATCCGGCAGGTGCGCTGGGCGCTCGTCTGTTAAATAAAGTGCATCATCTGATGCGCCGTGACGATGCCATCCCGCAGGTGACGCTTACCACCAGCGTCATGGACGCGATGCTGGAGCTCAGCCGCACGGGTCTTGGCCTGGTCGCGGTCTGCGACGACCAGTCACTGGTGAAAGGGGTCTTTACCGACGGCGACCTGCGCCGCTGGCTGGTTGGCGGCGGAGCGCTCACCACTCAGGTTAGCGAAGCAATGACCCAGAATGGCATTACACTGCAGGCGCAGAGCCGCGCGATTGACGCCAAAGAGATCCTGATGAAGCGCAAAATCACTGCCGCACCGGTGGTCGATGAAAACGGTAAACTCACCGGTGCTATCAACCTGCAGGATTTCTATCAGGCCGGTATTATCTAATCCTTCAACCCCAGACGCTTCGCCAGCCGGTGCAGGTTGGCGACGTCTGTTTCCAGCGCCCGCGCACTTGCCGCCCAACTATGGTTATTTTGTGCCAGCGCCCGGCGGATCATCTCCCGCTGGAACGACTCTGTTGCTTCACGCAGGTTGTGATGCTGTGGGATCTCCGCAACAACTTCCGCCGCCGGTGTTACTGGCGCTTCATCCTGCAGGGCAAAATGCTGCGCCTCCAGCACCACTTCATCCCCTGCCCTGGTCGCCCTTGCCAGAACCACCGCGCGGTGAATGGCATGTTCCAGCTCGCGCACATTCCCGGGCCAGGCGTAGCTCAACAGATGACTACGCGCACCAGGACTTAACACCACGCGGGAAAGTCCCAGCCGCAGCCGACACTGTTCGCAAAAATAACCCGCCAGCAAAACCACATCTTCACCGCGCTCACGCAGAGGCGGTACCGAAAGGGGAAAGACGCTCAGCCGGTGGAACAAATCCGCACGGAAATTCCCGGCCAACACCTCTTCGCGTAAATCACGGTTCGTCGCCGCCAGCACTCGCACATCCACGCGCAAGCTGCGATCGTCACCCACGCGCTGAATATCACCGTACTGCAATACGCGCAGCAGCTTAGCCTGTAGCGCCAGCGAGAGTTCGCCTATCTCGTCGAGAAATAGCGTTCCATTGTCGGCCATTTCAAACTTACCGCTACGATTGCTGATAGCCCCGGTAAACGCGCCTTTTACGTGACCAAACAGTTCGCTTTCGGCAACGCTTTCCGGCAACGCCGCGCAGTTCAGATACACCAGTGGATTCACCGCGCGCGGTGAACCTTCATGGATAGCTTTAGCCACCAGCTCCTTCCCGGTCCCTGTTTCGCCGCTAATCAGCACGTTGAGATCGGACCCCGCCACAATCTCAATCTCTTTTTTCAACTGCATCATATTGGGCGACAGGCCAATCATCTGGGTTTCCGTCACCTGCTCGAAAGCCGTCGACGAACCTGGCAGCATATTCTGGCTTTCCAGCTGTTCAATCAGCAACGCATTGCTCAATGCGCCAGCCGCCAGCGCGGCAATCAGCCTAAGCTCCTCATCGCTGAAAACATCGAACTGATCGGGCTCCATGCCATCCAGGGTTAACGCACCAATCAAATTTTGACCGGCGAACAATGGCAGTCCAATACAGGCATGCACCTTCAGACTCTCCTGCCCCGGAATCAGACCATCATACGGGTCTGGCAAATCGCTGTCGGCAGGGAAACGAACCACGTCCCCGGCGCGGGCAATCGCCTCCAGACGCGGATGCCCTTCCAGAGTAAAGCGTCTGCCGAGAACATCCTGCGCCAGCCCATCGATCGCCAGCGGAATAAACTGTCGCGACTCGTAGCGCAGCAGTGCCGACGCGTCGCATTCCAGCACCTGACGCAAGGTGGTGATCAGGCGTTGAAAACGGTCCTGATGCCCAATACCGCTTTGTAATTCAATGGCGATGCCCGCCAGCACGTCTACGGAAAAGCTCATGGCTACCTCATTGTCATTTTGACAATTCATATTGTCATATTGACAATAAAATACATAGTCATTTTGACTACCACCTTATAGGCAATAAATAACAAACCCTTCAAAATCAAATAAATAAAAAGTTGGCACGCAACCTGCAATTAGCAAAACATCTTTTTTGAAAAACGCTGAATTAATTGAGGTTGTTATGTCTATTCTGGTTAAAAATAACATTCATTGGGTTGGCCAACGTGACTGGGAAGTGCGTGATTTCCACGGAACTGAATACAAAACGCTGCGCGGCAGCAGCTACAACAGCTATCTCATCCGTGAAGAAAAAAATGTTCTGATCGATACAGTAGACCACAAGTTTAGTCGTGAATTCGTGCAGAACCTGCGCAGTGAAATTGACCTCGCGGATATCGACTACATCATCATTAACCACGCTGAAGAAGACCATGCCGGGGCGCTGACCGAGCTGATGTCCTGCATCCCGGACACGCCGATTTACTGCACCGCCAACGCCATTGACTCTATCAACGGGCACCACCATCACCCGGAATGGAACTTTAACGTAGTGAAAACCGGTGATTCGCTGGACATTGGTAACGGCAAGCAGCTGATCTTCGTTGAAACGCCGATGCTGCACTGGCCGGACAGTATGATGACCTACATGACCGGCGATGCGGTGCTGTTCAGTAACGACGCCTTCGGTCAGCACTACTGCGACGAACGTCTGTTTAACGACGAAGTTGACCAGACTGAACTGTTCGAACAGTGCCAGCGTTACTACGCCAACATCCTGACGCCATTCAGCCGTCTGGTTACACCGAAAATTACTGAGATCCTCGGCTTCAACCTGCCGGTCGATATGATTGCCACTTCCCATGGCGTGGTATGGCGCGACAACCCGACACAAATCGTTGAGCTGTACCTGAAATGGGCGGCAGATTATCAGGAAGACCGCATCACCATTTTCTACGACACTATGTCCAACAACACCCGCATGATGGCGGACGCGATTGCCCAGGGCATCAACGAAGTTGACCCGAATGTAGCGGTGAAAATCTTTAACGTCGCCCGCAGCGACAAAAACGAAGTTTTGACCAACGTCTTCCGCTCTAAAGGCGTGCTGGTCGGGACTTCCACAATGAACAACGTGATGATGCCGAAAATCGCCGGTCTGGTGGAAGAGATGACCGGCCTGCGTTTTCGTAACAAGCGTGCCAGCGCCTTTGGTTCACACGGCTGGAGCGGCGGTGCAGTAGACCGTTTGTCCACGCGTTTGCAGGATGCAGGTTTCGAGATGTCACTGAGCCTGAAAGCGAAATGGCGTCCGGACCAGGATGCACTGGAACTGTGCCGCCAGCACGGCCGTGAAATCGCGCGTCAGTGGGCTCTGGCTCCATTGCCGGAAACAACCGTGAAAGCCGTAGCCCAGGAAGAAGCCTGTGCATGTGCCGCTGCGGCTGCCGCCGCTCTTGGTCCAAGCATGCAGTGCAGCGTGTGCCAGTGGATTTACGATCCGGCGAAAGGCGAACCGTTGCAGGACGTTGCACCGGGTACGCCATGGAGCGAAGTTCCGGACAACTTCCTGTGCCCGGAATGCTCACTAGGTAAAGACGTCTTCGACGTACTGGCAACGGAGGCAAAATGAGTCACGGCATTGTCATCATTGGTTCGGGCTTCGCCGCCCGCCAGTTAGTCAAAAATATCCGTAAGCAGGATGCGAATGTTCCGCTGACCTTGATTGCCGCGGACAGCATGGATGAGTACAACAAGCCCGATCTCAGCCACGTTATCAGTCAGTCACAGCGTGCAGACGACCTCACCCGCCAGTCGGCGGGGGAGTTTGCCGAACAGTTTAATTTGCGCCTGTTCCCACATACCTGGGTAACCGACATCGATGCCGATGCCCACGTAGTGAAAAGTCAGGACAAGCAGTGGCAGTACGACAAGCTGGTGCTGGCGACGGGCGCTTCAGCCTTTGTACCGCCGGTTACCGGACGTGAGTTAATGCTCACGTTGAACAGCCAACAAGAGTATCGCGCTTGTGAAACGCAGCTGCGTGACGCCCAGCGGGTGCTGATTGTCGGCGGCGGCTTGATTGGTAGTGAACTGGCGATGGATTTTTGTCGTGCCGGTAAAGCGGTAACGCTTATCGACAACGCCGCCAGCATTCTGGCTTCGCTGATGCCGCCAGAAGTCAGCAGTCGCTTACAGCATCGTCTGACCGATATGGGCGTACACCTGCTGCTGAAATCACAGCTTCAGAGCCTGGAGAAAACCAGCACCGGTATTCGCGCCACGCTCGATCGTAGCCGCAACGTAGAAGTCGATGCGGTGATTGCCGCCACCGGACTGCGACCGGAAACCGCACTGGCGCGTCGCGCCGGATTGAACATCAATCGTGGCGTCTGCGTCGACAGCTACCTGCAAACCAGCCACCCGGACATTTATGCTCTCGGCGACTGTGCGGAGATTAACGGTCAGGTGCTCCCGTTCCTGCAGCCGATTCAGCTGAGCGCCATGTATCTGGCGAAAAACCTGCTCGGCGGCAATGCGCCATTGAAACTGCCAGCCATGCTGGTAAAAGTCAAAACGCCAGAACTGCCTTTACATTTGGCCGGGGAAACCCAGCGCCGCGATCTGAACTGGCACATCGCCGCCGAAGCACAGGGGATGGTAGCCAGAGGGATGAACGACGAAGGCCAGCTGTGTGCATTTGTCGTCAGTGAAGACCGCATGAAAGAGGCCTTTGCGCTGCTGAAAACGTTGCCCGTATAAGTCTGTGATGCCGGATGGCGCCGCTTCGCGTCTTATCCGGCCTACGACTTTGCCCGGCAACGCTGCTACTGATTTATTAACCTCACGCACATGGATGTGCGTTGCCACTTGTCGGTATGCCCCGACATGTTTTTCTTGCCCCGCCAGTCCCGGGGCTTTTTTTATTTTTGCGTCAACACCCGCGCCGCGGCAATCACGCCCTGCCCCAATGACAACCCGCCGTCGCCCGCCGGTAAACGCTGCGGGAACAGTAAGGTAAAATCACGCAGATAAAACGCCAGACGGGCCGACAATAAGCGGTTATGCATCACGCCACCGCTGAATACTAACGTTTTAATTCCGCGCGCTTCGGCCTGCTCACGCATCAGCGTGGCAAAACCACACGCCAGCGCGTCGTGAAACGCCCACGCTCTTTCTGCAGGGGCGGTCTGCCAGGTCAGCCATTGCTGCCAAAAAATTGCTAAGTCCAGTTGATTGCCATTAAGCGGCACCGTAACAGGGTGATCAACACCTGCACACTGCGATGCCAGCGCCTCCAGCGCACAGGCCGCCTCACCTTCATAACTCAACGATTCCGGCGCACAATGCAACGCGGCGGCAACCGCATCAAACAGTCGTCCGCACGACGATGCCAGCGGGGCATTGATTCCCCGCTCGATGGCGCGCGCCAGTACGTTCCAGTTTTGATGCTGTAGCCCCGATGTTTCCGGGTAACGCTGCCAGTCAGGAACAAAACGCAGGCACTGCGCGAGCAGATTGCGCCATGGCTGTTTTGCCGCCAGATCGCCACCCGCCAGCGCTACCGCCGGTAAGCCGCCAAGGTGTTCGCATTCACGATAGTTGACCCGCAGACATTCGCCACCCCACAGCTCGCCATTTTCCCCCATGCCGATGCCGTCCAGCGTCAGAGCAATCACATCGCCGCCATCGAGCGGCCAGCCGTGCTCGGCAAGACATGCAGCGGCATGAGCATGGTGATGCAATACCGTTTCGGTTGGCAGATTCATTTCGCTGGCCCACTGGCTGGAAACATAGCCAGGGTGGGCATCATGTACGATACGCTGTGGCGTAAAATCATAAATATTCTGGATCAGGCGTAGCGCATCACGCCACTGCTGCTGAATGCCGTCATCGCTGAGATCGCCTAAATGCTGGCTGATAACCGCCTGTTCGCCACGCACCAGGCAGAAGGTATTTTTCAGATCCGCGCCTAAGCACAGCATCGGCGGCACGTCGCGAAATCCTGGCGGCAGCGCGACCGCATCCGGCACGTAACCCCGGGAACGACGCAGCATTTCCCCACTGTCACGCACCACGGAGTCATCCATCCGCTGCACAATTTCGCGGTTATGCAGCAGGAAACCATCAGCAATCGCACTTAAATCTTCCAGCGCCTGGGCGTTGGTAATGGCCGGAGGCCTGCCGCTGAGGTTGCCGGAGGTCATCACCAGTGGACAATTCATCTCTTGTAAGAGCAAATGCTGCAATGGATTCGCGGGCAGCATGACGCCCACTTCCGTTAACCCTGGCGCAATGCCCTCGCTCAATGCAGCGACATAGCGTTTCTGCACCAGCACGATCGGTGCGGCGGGGGTTGTGAGTAAACGACGCGCGGGTTCAGGCAGTCCGTCATCACCTGGCAGCATTACCGCCAGCGGTTTCGCCGGACGGTGTTTACGCAGCCTGAGCAGCGCGACGGCGTCATCATTGCGCGCATCGCACACCAGATGAAACCCACCAATGCCTTTAACCGCCACAATACCGCCTGCTTTCAGTCGCGATACCGCCGCCTGCAGCGCCTCTTCTTTCTCCGCCCGCTCATCCGTGCTGAACCACTCAAGATGAGGGCCGCACGCCGGACAGGCAACGGGCTGGGCATGGAAGCGACGATCATACGGGTCACGATACTCTTTGTCACATTGCGCACAGAGTGGGAACGACGCCATCACGGTGAACGGGCGGTCATAGGGCATGGCGCGGATAATCGTAAAGCGTGGACCACAGTGGGTGCAGTTGATAAAGGGGTATCGGTAGCGACGTTCGCCGGGGGTATTCATTTCAACAAGGCATTCGGGACAAGTCGCGGCATCCGGAACGATTTGCGTATTCATCGTACCGCCAGCACTTTGACGAATCGAGAAATCGGCAGGCTGCTGCATCCAGGCGATTGCTTCGCTCTCAACGCTGTCAATGCGCGCCAGCGGTGGGCAGTGTTGATGTAACTGCGCAATAAATTCCGCCGGATCTTCCTGTAAACGCACAACCACACCATCACCGTCGTTACACACATCGCCATGCAGTTGTAACCGCTGCGCCAGTTGCCAGACGTAGGGGCGAAATCCGACGCCCTGTACTTTGCCGCGAATACGCAACTGTACGCCGGAGAGGGTGTTTATTGTCATTAGATTATTCCCGCAGTCATCAATCCCGGTTAGCCTGATGGCGCGATGCTTATCAGGCCTACGGGGATGCGAACAGTAGGCCGGATAAGGCGAAGCCGCCATCCGGCATAAGTACTACCGTATTTTACGCGGATTTTCAGATATCAGAACAGCAAAGATGCGGTGGAATCCAGCGCCGCGCGACGGCGTTTTTCCGCACTAAGTTGCTCAAGCTTATTGCGATCGACATAAATCAGCGCGTGAGTCGGGCACACTTCCATACAGGCAGGACCGGCCTCGCGATGGTGGCACAGGTCGCACTTATTGGCTTCAGCTTTTTCTGCACGGACGTTCAGACCCGCGCCGCTGTTACGCACAACCGGACGCACGACTACTTCCATTGCGCCGTAAGGACAAGCCACAACGCAAGTTTTACAGCCAATGCAGCGTTCCTGCATTACGTGAACAAAACCTTTATCACGGCTGATCGCACCGTTCGGGCAGACGTTAGCGCACGGCGCGTCTTCACACTGGCGGCACAGCGTCGCCGTGGAGACATTAACGCCTTTGATGACGTGAATGCGGGGTAAAAAAGTTTCAGGGGTCAGCGATGCGCAGTCCTGGTTATCCTGATGGGATACCACGCAGGCCACTTCACAGGTACGGCAACCAATGCATTTATTGGCGTCTGCAATGATGAAACGGTTCATCAATTTCTCCAGCAATGACAGAATATCTGCCGAAGCATTCACAAATCGTGCCAGAATTTAATTTACTGTTATTAAAGGGATTTTATTTTGAAGAACGCAAGAAGAGCGTGTCATCGTCACTAGTGACGATGACAAATGACAGCCGTCAGCGCGAAGCGGGCGGCGCAACTGAGTCGCGCTGGATGAGTTCACCGGTGAAAGTCTTTGGCGGCGTAAACGCCCCGTCACCCAACATAAAGATCAGGCGCCCAATCGTTTCCTGAATCATTTCTGTTACCGGAATTTTAACGCTGGAAAGCGCCGGAATAGTGTATGCCGCGAGGGCGATATCATCAAAGCCAATCACCGACACCTGTGCAGGAACGCTCACGCCATGCTCGTGCAACTGCTTCATCGCGCCGATCGCCATATCGTCATTACTAGCCACCAGCGCGGTAAAATTGACCTTGCGCGAAAGCAAAGTATCCACACCCGCTGCACCGCAGGCTGGCGTCCATTTCCCTTTAACAATCAGATCATTATTTAGCGCGATACCTTGATGTGCCAGCGCGTCTTTATAACCTGAAAGTCGCTCCACGCCGGTTGGAGAATCCATCGAGCCGGTAATAAAACCAATCTCTTTATGCCCGGCGGCAATGAGCTGAGTAACGGCGTTAAAGCTGGTCTGCTTTTGATCACACCATACGCTGTGGCTACTGTTTTTCCGCAGGCGTCGATTAAGCACCATAATCGGCTGGCTGTGGGCATCGATGATATCGTCTATCTCATCCACGCTGAGAAAACGCGGATAAATCATAATCGCGTCACAGCGCAGGTCGAGCAGGTACTGGATCGCCTGACGCTCTTCCTCAGCGCTGTGCTTACCGTCAGCCAGCAACAACTGGCGTCCTTTATCTTCCGCCATCCGCGCGGTATGAAACAGCAGCTCGCTGAAATAGACGCCGTGATAAAGGGTATTTGTTACCACCAGGCCCAGCGTCTGCGTGGTTTTCGCCGCCAGACTGCGCGCCAGCAAGTTTGGGCGGTAACCACTCTCTTCAATGGCCTGAAACACGCGGTGTTTGGTCTCCTGGCTGACGTAGCCGTTCCCGGAAAGCACCCGGGAAACTGTCGCTTTCGACACCCCGGCACGCTTCGCCACCTCCAGCATCGTGGTCATATTACTCATCCCTATTCTCTCAATGTGACGCAGTGTACTGCACCGTTTCGCCGCTGTCCTTGCTGCTAAATCGCAGACGCTGACATCTGGTGATCGGAGTCACAATTACAAAAAATGATCAAAATTAAATCTTGCTCACTACTCATATTTTAAACATTATTTTGTGGAACCGGTTTCCTATCTGCGTTTCATAACCCAGAAAAGCGACCCGACGTAAACGGATAAAACATAACGTACCCTACTGATAAAACAGGATTAAATCCGATGTCCAAGAATTATGCAGCGCTGGCGCGCTCCGTTGTGACGGCTCTGGGAGGCGTCGACAACATCACAGCAGTGACCCACTGTATGACCCGTTTGCGTTTCGTTATCAAAGATGACTCGCAGGTCGACAGCGCGACTCTGAAGACGCTTTCTGGCGTACTTGGCGTGGTGCGTAGCGATAACCAGTGCCAGGTGATCATCGGCAACACCGTTTCGCAGGCGTATCGCGAAGTAGTCAGCCTGTTGCCTGCCAATATGCAGCCCGCTGAGCCGCAAACCAAACCCCGACTGACGCTGAAGCGGATTGGCGCGGGGATCCTCGACGCGCTGATCGGCACCATGTCGCCGTTGATCCCGGCAATTATCGGCGGATCAATGCTCAAGCTGCTGGCAATGATCCTCGAAATGACCGGCGTGCTGGAGAAAGGATCGTCCACGCTCACCATTCTGACCGTTATCGGTGACGGCGCATTTTTCTTCCTGCCGCTGATGGTCGCCGCGTCGGCCGCTATCAAATTCAAAACCAACATGTCGTTGGCAATCGCCATCGCGGGCGTACTGGTGCATCCCAGCTTCATCGATCTGATGGCGAAGGCTGCGCAGGGTGAGCACGTTGAGTTTGCCCTGATCCCGGTGACGGCAGTGAAATACACCTACACGGTGATCCCGGCGCTGGTGATGACCTGGTGCCTGTCATACATCGAACGTTGGGTCGATCGTATTACTCCGGCGGTAACCAAAAACTTCCTCAAACCAATGCTAATCGTGCTGATCGCCGCGCCGCTCGCCATCGTCATCATTGGCCCGATCGGTATCTGGATCGGTAGCGCAATTTCAGCGCTGGTCTATACCATTCACGGCTATCTCGGCTGGCTGTCGGTGGCCATTATGGGTGCGCTGTGGCCGCTGCTGGTAATGACCGGTATGCATCGCGTCTTCACGCCAACCATTATTCAGACCATTGCCGAAACCGGAAAAGAAGGCATGGTGATGCCGTCGGAAATCGGCGCCAACTTGTCGTTAGGTGGTTCATCGCTGGCAGTGGCATGGAAAACCAAAAACCCGGAACTGCGTCAGACGGCGTTAGCGGCAGCCGCCTCCGCCATCATGGCGGGGATTTCCGAACCTGCGCTTTATGGCGTAGCGATCCGCCTGAAACGACCACTGATTGCAAGTCTTATCAGCGGTTTTATCTGCGGTGCCGTTGCCGGAATGGCCGGACTTGCAAGCCACTCCATGGCAGCTCCTGGCCTGTTCACCAGCGTCCAGTTTTTCGATCCGGCCAATCCGATGACTATCGTTTGGGTATTTGGCGTGATGGCGCTGGCGGTAGTGCTTTCCTTTGTATTAACGCTGATTCTCGGCTTTGAAGATATCCCTGTCGAAGATGCAGCCGCACAGGCCAGAAAAAACCAGGCCGCACAACCGGGCAATATCAATGGAGCCAGCATTTGACTGGTATGAACTGAGGTTAATTATGTCTGTTTTTCCGCAAGGATTTTTATGGGGCGGCGCACTGGCCGCCAACCAGTCTGAAGGGGCATACCGGGAAGGCGGCAAAGGACTGACTACCGTCGATATGATCCCCCACGGCACACATCGGATGCCCGTCAAGCTGGGTCAGGAAAAGCGCTTTGCGCTGCGGGATAACGAATTTTATCCTAGCCATCAGGCGATCGACTTTTATCATCGCTATAAAGAAGATATCGCGCTGATGGCAGAAATGGGTTTTACGGTATTTCGTACTTCCATTGCCTGGAGCCGTCTCTACCCTAACGGCGATGAGCTGACGCCGAATAAAGAGGGCATCGCGTTTTACCAGAGCGTGTTTGCCGAGTGTAAAAAATACGGTATTGAGCCATTAGTCACGCTATGTCACTTCGATGTGCCAATGCATCTGGTCACCGAGTACGGCTCCTGGCGTAACCGCAAAATGGTTGAGTTCTTTACCCGCTACGCCCGTATCTGCTTCGAGACCTTTGACGGGCTGGTGAAGTACTGGCTGACGTTCAACGAAATCAACATTATGCTGCACAGCCCCTTTTCAGGCGCCGGGCTGGTATTTGAAGAAGGTGAAAATCAGGATCAGGTGAAATATCAGTCCGCTCACCACGAACTGATAGCCAGCGCCCTGGCGACTAAAATAGCCCATGAAATTAATCCGCAAAACCATGTCGGTTGTATGCTGGCTGGCGGTAATTTTTATCCTTATTCCTGTAAACCAGAAGATGTGTGGACCGCGCTGGAAAAAGACCGCGAAAACCTGTTCTTTATTGATGTGCAGGCGCGCGGGGCCTACCCGGCTTATTCTGCCCGCGTGTTTCGCGAAAAAGGCGTGGTCATAGAAAAAGCCCCAGAAGATGACGACATCCTGAAAAACACCGTTGATTTCGTCTCGTTCAGCTATTACGCATCGCGCTGCGCCTCGGCGGAAATGAACACCGGCAATACCAGCGCCGCCAACGTGGTGAAGTCGCTGCGTAATCCGTATATTGCGGCCAGCGAATGGGGCTGGGGCATCGATCCGCTTGGTCTGCGCATCACCATGAATATGATGTATGACCGCTACCAGAAACCGCTATTTCTGGTGGAGAACGGGCTGGGAGCGAAGGATGAAATCGATGCCAATGGTGAGATCAATGACGACTATCGCATTAGCTATTTACGCGAACATATTCGCGCCATGGCAGACGCGATTGAAGATGGCGTGCCCCTGATGGGTTACACCACCTGGGGCTGTATCGATCTGGTTTCTGCCTCAACCGGTGAGATGAGCAAACGCTACGGTTTTGTGTATGTGGACCGCGATGACGCGGGCAACGGCACGCTGGCGCGCACCCGTAAGAAATCTTTCTGGTGGTACAAAAAAGTGATCGCCAGCAACGGCGCCGATCTGGCATAACAGATCTGCCGGAGGGGGTTACAGTCTTCCGGCAGAATTACATATTTTCATTTCATTTATTACATTTCAGATGTGGAATCGTCCTTCCAGTTTCAGGTTTGCCCTCATCCTTTTTTACTGGCATTTTATTCAGTAGTTTTTAATCCTGGCCGTTCACCACAAGGAAGCGTGCATGTTTGATAAAAAGGGTAAATCAGCAGAGGTAATCACCAAACCGGTACGTCGCTTGAAAGTCAGCTATGTCAGAAAACGCCATGAAGATCCAAAAACGGGTTACACGCGACGAATCAGTCGGCACGCCTCGCTCACGCTGAACGGCGACTGGCTGGAACAAGCTGGATTTCCGACCGGTACGGCAGTGAATGTATCAGTGATGCAGGGGAAATTAATTATTGAGCAGGCAATTGAATGACGAGGATACACTGGGAAAACAGGCCGGATGTCGTTCACATCCGGCACTGATACGGTTTACTCTTCTGGCGCTTCCAGCTCGGAGAATCCACCGTGTCCTTCCCAACCGGCTAATCGCTGATAGACGGTATCAACAGCATCTTTGATCGGCTGTGTCATCGGGTAGTAAAAACCGACGATGTCCGGTTGAATGCCGAGGAAAATCACCTCACCAACGTCGTCTTTCAGCTGATCGACCAGGTAATTCAGCGGCATGTTATGGGTGGTCATCATGAACATCTCGGCAATGTCATCGGGATCGATAATGCGGATTTCACCTGGGTTCAGCCCCATATCGGTAGCATCAACAATCAACAAACGTTGCGGACGCAGTTCACGGATGGCGACAATATCGTTTTCTGGCGCACTACCACCGTCGATGACAACCCAGTTGCCTTGAGGATTTGCAGCACACATTTCAGCCAGCAGCGGGCCCGCGCCGTCATCGCCCATCATGCTGTTACCCACACATAATAAAACGTCAGTCACGGTGTCTCCTCACCATCAGATAGATGGCGCTTTCCTGGTGTATGTCGTGCAGCATGCTAAGCATCAGTTTGCTCCACTCCTGCTGCTGCGGGGTCTGTACGGCACGCGCATCATCGAACGCGCGTGCCAGCATTTGCACATGGTTGAAATCGATAACGATCTCGCCGTATTTCGGCACACCTTCCATTTTCCGGCGAGCTTCGCTTCCCTCAGCAAGGGTAGCAATCCATGCCAGATATTCGTCCCATGGACAAGTTAACGCCGCTTCCAGGCAATCGATGATCCCAAGGTGGTGACCAATCGCCAGGCTGTAATAGACAACCTGCTGCGCCTCAGCGGGCGTCGCATCGTTCTCATCAATAAACTTACGGCTCAGTTGACTGAACACCACCGTTTCACTCATCGGATACGCGCCTCTTCGACAACATGGTTAAGATGCGTGACGATCTCGGTCAGACGCGGATCGTTTTCCGCCTCCAGCCAGCGCGCCACCTGATGCTCGCCCTGCCCTAACTGCGTCATATAGTCATCAGCAATCTGGCGACCGTAGCGGTATCCCGCCAGACGGCGAGCCTCGCGATCCACCTTCACTCGCAGCGGCTGAACCATATCCGGATGCAGAATTTCGGCGGGCTGTTCGTCCAGTTCACCCGGCGCACGCGCGTGAATTTTTTGTTCCAGCAGACCCAGCGCCATGGCAAAACCATACAGCGTGGCTGCAGGCGTTGGCGGGCAGCCAGGGATATAGACATCCACCGGTACGATTTTGTCCGTGCCGCCCCATACGCAGTATAAGTCGTGGAAAATACCGCCGCTGTTACCGCAAGCACCGTAAGAGATACAAATTTTCGGGTCTGGCGCAGACTGCCAGGCGCGTAGCGCCGGAGAGCGCATGGCACGGGTTACCGCGCCGGTAAACAGCAGGATATCCGCATGACGCGGGGACGGTACCACTTTGATGCCAAAACGTTCGGCGTCAAACAGCGGAGAAAGCGTGGCGAAGATTTCGATTTCGCAACCGTTGCAGCCGCCGCAGTCCACACGGTAAACGTACGCTGAACGCTTGATGCTTTTTAGCAGCGACGCTTTCATGCTGGCAATGGATTCATCCACCGTCATCGGTACCGGAATACCGTTGGCGTCACGTGGGCCTAATAAATTGCTCATCAGCTGGCCTCTTTCATATGGCGAGTCAGTTCAATACGATCAGACGGCACCAGGCATTTCTGGCGCTTACAGTCCGGGCAGGTCTCAAAGCTTTCACGGTGGTTTTCCGCGCGGCTATCACCGTTGTGCTTAAGCAGCGCAATGGCGTAATCAATCTCTTTTTGTACCGCAAACGGACGGTTACATACGCGGCAATTACACAGCGCAAAGCGGGACTGCTGCAGGAAATCCTCTTTCTTCCACACCGCCAGCTCATACTCCTGCGACAGCTTGATCGCCGCCGTCGGGCAAACTTCTTCGCAACGGGCGCAGAAGATGCAGCGACCGAGGTTGAACTGCCACGCCAGCTCATTGGTGGCCAGATCGGTTTCGACCGTCAGCGCGTTCGACGGGCACGCATTCACACAGGCCGCACAGCCGATGCACTGTTGCGGATTATGTTCCGGTTTGCCACGGAAGTTTTTATCGACCGCGATCGGCTCCAGCGGATACGACGACGTCGGTGCCCCGGTTTTGATGACTTTTTTGATAAAGGTAAACATGGCGATTCCTTATTTCAGCGGCGAGTTTTTACGCTCGATGCTGTAGCGCTCAAGTTCTTTGTACGGCACGACTTTGCTCTTCTTCTTACGTACATCGACCACGGTCATACGGTCAGTACAGGAGTAGCAAGGATCGAGGCTACCGATAATCAGCGGCGCATCGGAAACGGTATTACCACGCAGCATGTAGCGCAGCGTCGGCCAGTTGGCGTAGGTCGCCGCACGGCAGCGCCAGCGATACAGTTTCTGGTTGTCGCCGGTCATGCTCCAGTGAATGTCATCTCCGCGCGGCGCTTCAGCAAAGCCCAGTGCGAAACGGTAAGGAATGTAGGTAAAGCCTTCCACCATCAGCGGGCCGCCCGGCAGGTTATCCAGACCAAAGTCGATCATATTTAGTGCGGTGTAGACTTCATTAATACGAACTTTCAGACGAGAAATAACATCGCAGCCTTGCTCGCTATGAACTTCCATCGGCAGCAGACCATAGCCGACAAACGGGTGATCGGCGCGGGTGTCACGCGCGTGGCCGCTGGCGCGAACCATCGGGCCGACGTTACTGAAGTCACGGGCAATTTCCGGATCCAGACGACCAATACCAACGGTACGCTGTTCCATATTCGGCGTACTGAGCAGCATATCGACCAGTTCCTGCACGTCACGACGCATCTGCTGCGCCAGTTGACGGGTCTGGATCATATCTTCTTTCAGCAGATCACGACGGATACCGCCGATCAGGTTCAGACCGTAAGTTTTACGTGCCCCGGTGAGGATCTCAGCCATCTTCATCGACGTTTCACGCACGCGGAAGAACTGCATAAAGCCGGAGTCAAAACCGGTGAAGTGACAGGCCAGGCCCAGGTTCAGCAGGTGCGAGTGCAGACGCTCAACTTCCAGTAGAATGGCACGGATCATCTGCGCACGTTCCGGCACCACGATGCCCATCGCATTCTCAACGGAAGTGGTATAGGCGGTGCTATGCGCAAAGCCGCAGATACCACACACGCGATCTGACAGGAACGTCACTTCGTTGTAACCCATACGGGTTTCCGCCAGTTTCTCCATGCCGCGGTGGACATAGAACAGACGGTAGTCGGCATCGATAATGTTCTCGCCGTCCACGAACAGGCGGAAGTGACCAGGTTCATCGGAGGTGACGTGCAACGGGCCAATCGGCACCACGTTATTTTTCTTGTCGCCCAGTTCGTTGATGAACTCGTAGGTTTCAGCATCGGTAGTCGGCGCCGGGCGCTGACGATAATCCATGCTGTCTTTACGCAGCGGATAGAGTTCGTCCGGCCAGTCATCGGGCAGTACCAGACGGCGCTCATCCGGCAAACCAACCGGGATCAAACCGTACATATCGCGCACTTCGCGCTCGCCCCAGACCGCAGCCGGAACGCGCGGCGTGACGGACGGGAACTCCAGCTTGTTGGCATCGACTTCAACGCGGACGGTTATCCAGCATTTGGTGCCCTGCTCCATCGACATCACGTAATAAACAGCGTAATGGCCGCACAGCTGGCGTTCGTCGTTACCAAACAACACGGACAACCAGCCGCCCTGTTTGTAGTACAGGAACTCCACCACTTCCGGCAGGTAGTTCACCTTGACGGTGATCGTCAGCTGATCTTTGGTCTGCCAGGCTTCATCCAGTACCACGCCCGGAAAGGCCTGATGCAGCGCAGCGAGATATTGTTGACCTAATTTTTC
The DNA here is from genome assembly GCF_030333885.1 of Citrobacter sp. Cf132. Lineage (NCBI taxonomy): Bacteria > Pseudomonadati > Pseudomonadota > Gammaproteobacteria > Enterobacterales > Enterobacteriaceae > Citrobacter > Citrobacter sp. Cf132. Next base: position 30,131 of record NZ_JAOWFA010000069.1, on the reverse strand, counting down.
TTCAGACATGCTCAAACTCTCTTAAATCACGCCACCAGCAAGGAGACGAACGCTAAAAACGCAAACCCAAAACCGGCCCAGGTCACGCGTGAAGTGGCGCAAAAACGCAGACGCGCCATGCTGTTTTCGAACAGGGCGATGACCAGCACGCCGAGGACCAGCTTGACGACGGCAATCACCAGCGCCAGCAGTAGCCCACCCGCGGTGAAGGTTTCCATCTGTCCCCACGGCAGGAACACACCAACGAACATTTGCAGAACGACCAGTTGCTTGAGGCTAATGCCCCATTTCAGCACGGCAAAACCGCTGCCGCTGTATTCAGTCAATGGACCTTCCTGCAGCTCTTGCTCTGCTTCTGCCAGATCGAATGGCAGTTTGCCCATTTCGATAAAGGTGGCGAAAGCACAGGCACACAGTGCCAGAATCAGCGGGATGCTGTGCGCAGCAGGCCAGTGGTAAATGGTATCGGCGATATTGCTGATATGGGTTGAACCCGCAACCTGTGCCGCTACCCACAGCCCCAGCAACAGGATAGGTTCAACCAGCACGCCGAGCATCGCTTCACGGCTGGCACCAATGGCGGTAAACGGGCTACCGGTATCCAGTCCCGCGATAGAGAAGAAGAAACGGGCAATGGCGAACAGGTAAATTAAGGTGATCAGATCGCCCAGTTGTGGCAGCGGTGAGCCAACGGTCACTACCGGTAGCGCAGTGGCGATAGTCAGCATCACGCCCACCATCACAAACGGCGTCAGGCGGAAGACCCAGCTGGAATCCGCAGGCGCAATGCTCTGACGACCCAGCAGTTTGATAATGTCGCGGTATTCCTGCAAAACGCCAGGACCACGGCGATTGTGCAAACGCGCGCGCGCCACGCGGGTAACGCCGGACAGCAGCGGCGCAACGGCAAACAACACCAGCGCCTGAATTAACGGATATAAAACACTCATTTTCAGGCTCCTCGTGAAACCACAATCACCACCAGCACCGCCAGCTCAATCAGCGCCAGACGACGGAACAGCACCGGCGCAGCCGCATTCTGCCAGCCCGGAACCAGTGATACCGGATTCAACCACTTACGTAGTTTGAGTACCGGGGCAAAGGCTTCTTTCACCGGCATGGCAAAACCGTGCGCGGTAATGACCATTGACTGCTCGTGATCGTAACCACACACCCATGCCGCACCGCGTGAACGCGACGGCAGACGGTTGCCTTTGAAAATTGCCATGATGATGAACGGCAGCAGCGGACATGCGATCAGCAGCAGCGTGATCATTGGCTGAGAAACGGTGGTGTTCGCAGTTTCCAGCGGCAGCGGAACGGCAGAGGAGATCATCGGCAGCAGCCACGGCGCAGCCACGCCGCCAATCACACAGCAGATAGCCAGCGCAACGACGCTCACGCTCATCAGGATTGGTGCGCAGCAGGCATTCTCAGCCTCCTTCGTACGCGGTGCGCCAAGGAACGTTACGCCATAGACTTTCGCCATACACATCACCGCCAGCGCGCCGGTAATTGCCAGCCCAACCGCCAGCAACGGCCCTAACAGACGACCGACAAACGCCCCGCTGTTACCCAGCTTGAAGAAGGATTGATAGATAACCCACTCACCGGCAAAACCGTTCAGCGGCGGCAGCGCGGCCATCGCCATCAGGCCAACCAACATCGCCAGAGAGATAACCGGCATGCGTTTGCCGATACCGCCCAGTTTTTCGATATCACGATGACCGGTACGGAACCAGATGCTGCCTGCGCCCAGGAACAGAACGCTTTTGAACAGGCTGTGGTTTACCAGGTGGTACAGACCGCCGGTCAAACCCAGCGCAATCAGCGCCGGTTGATTCAGGGAAATCCCGGTCACGCCAGCGCCTAGCCCCAGCAGAATAATGCCGATGTTTTCCAGCGTGTGGTACGCCAGCAGGCGCTGGATATTGTGTTCCATCAGCGCATACAGACCGCCAACAAATGCGGTGATCATGCCCAACACCAGAAGCGTAACACCCCACCATAGCGGCGCATTACCGCCCAGCAGCGACAGGGAGAGAATACCCAGTAGACCGACCTTCATGACGACGGTAGAGAACAGTGCCGCAGCCGGTGCGCTGGCATTGGCGTGTGCCTGTGGCACCCAACCATGCAGAGGAATAATCCCGGCCAGCAGGCCAAAACCTGCCACGCCCAGCAGCCAGATGTCAGACCCGAGCGGCAGCTCCTGGGTGCGCAGGTCTAGCAGACGCAGCTCCAGAGTGCCGTAACGTTGCCACACAAGGTAGCAGGCAACCACCAGCAGCAGCGTACCAATACGCCCCAGCGCAAACCACAGTTTGCCTTCTTTACTGCAGCCGGTGAGGAACACGGCACACAGCGCCATGATTTCCGCCATCACCACCAGCGTACCGAGGTTGCTGGCAACCACCGCACATACCGCCGCGGCCATCAGCAAATTCACCAGCAGGCCGTTAGCTTTCACCTGCGGATGACGATGCCAGTCAATGTTGTACAGGCTGACAAACAGGCCGCACAGTCCCAGCGTAATCAGCCAGATAGCATTCAGCGGAGTAATTTGCAGACTGTGCCCAATAAACGGCATCACGCCGCTCACCGCCAGCGCATTAGTCAGAACGGTAAAACCAGCGGCTGCCGTACACAAGCTGCCGACCGCACCGCCAACTCCAGCAATCCAGCCGCTCAGCGATTTATGAAATGAAAACAGAAATGCCAGAACCGCAGCCGCTGTAAACCAGGCCACGCCGCTGTTAATCAGTGAAATTGCGCTCATTTTGCATCCCCACTCTGAGCCTGCTGAAACAAGGTGAGATCGCCGAAATCGGTATTGAAAGTCAGCTCACGCTTACGTTTGCTGGCGCGGGCGATATCCATGTTGCTCACCAGGTGCAGGGCTTTGGTCGGACACATGCGCACGCAGGCCGGACCAAGCTCGTCAAAACTGCACAGATCGCATTTCACCGCGATGGCACGAACGCCTGGAACCCAGTCCAACAGCGAACTCACGCGAGCAGGCGCTGGCGGAGCCGGAGGCGCTTTTGGCGTATTGGCGTTTGCCGGGATATGCAGCGGACGGCTACCAGAAAACTCTATCGCGCCAAACGGACAAGCAATCCCGCACAGTTTGCAGCTTACGCACAGGCTTTCATTCAGCTGTACGGCGCCATCAACGCGGTTAATGGCATTAACCGGACACACGGTGGCGCAAGGCGCATCTTCACACTGGTGGCAAAGCTGCGGCGCGGATTCTTTTTCATTTAACATCACTTTCAGGCGCGGCATTGACTGCAGGCCATGCTGGCGATGTGTCTCTGAGCAGGCGGCTTCACAGGTGTGGCAGCCAATACAAAGAGTGGAGTCAGCAATTACAAAACGATTCACCAGGCATTCCTCAGGTGATAGTCATTTTTGACGAAAACATGTCTGCAAAATGTCATTTCGACATTTTTCGACATGCCCATTCCCTAAAACATCGTGACGCAGTATGTAAACCGCATCATGACAAAGTGGACAGCACCTGAGGCTTAAGCCGGGCTATGTCCCTCAACCAGTTGGCTTAAATTCACCGGCATATTGTTCTCAACCGCGGTGTACAGGCTGTCGTAGACGGTGGCGATTTTCTCGAGATAGTGCTCCAGCACCTGTTCGCGATCGCGGTTACTGAAACGCTCATCGACTTGACCGTCGATGGTCAACTGTGCCTGTGCAATCAGTTGCTTATCATCACCATCTTTTGTTTCGACGTAGTACTCGATGGTGTGGCTATTGAAGCCATCCGCCAGCGTGACGTAGATAGTGAAGTGTTCAAAAAGGACAAAGCAGAGATCTTTGTCCGGCGCACAGCTCATTGCATGATGCAAACGCGCTTTCGACAGGGTGATCCCCTGAACCAGCGAGTTACAGTAAATACGCCACTGGTCCTGTAGGCGACGATGCCGTTCAGCGATGTAATCGGCTTTTTCGCTTATTTCCCAAATAGTCATGTCAGGTTACCCGTTTAGCAGAGATGAACAGCCTTAAGCACATTTCATGCCAAAATTAAATTACTTAATTTTCATATAGATAAAAAATCAAAGGCGGGTGACGACATGTCATTTCGTCATTGTCGTCATTGTCACGAATGAAAAAAATCAACCTGGCATGCTTATTGCTTTTGATACGGCAACTTCACAGGAGGCGGTATGCACGAAATAACCCTCTGCCAACGGGCACTGGAATTGATTGAACAACAGGCCACGCAACACGGTGCTCAGCGAGTAACTGGGGTCTGGCTCAAAATTGGCGCATTTTCTTGCGTAGAAACCAGCGCTCTCTCCTTTTGTTTTGATCTGGTATGCCGCGGGACCCTTGCAGAAGGTTGTAAACTCCACCTCGAAGAACAAGAAGCCGAATGTTGGTGCGAATCTTGTCAACAATACGTCACGTTACTGACGCAACGCGTGCGCCGATGTCCGCAATGCAACAGCGATATGCTGAGAATTGTGGCCGATGACGGCTTACAGATTCGACGTATTGAAATAGATCAGACTCCAGCGCCGGATGGCGACGCTTAAGCGTTTTATCCAGCCTACAGAAAGAGCTCGTTTGTAGGCCGGATAAGGCAACGCAGTCATCCGGCAACAGATGTATCGCAAGTAAAAAGATCAGGAGTGAGCGATGTGTACGACATGTGGTTGCGCTGAAGGCAACCTATATATAGAGGGTGATGAGCATAATCCCCACTCGGCGTTTCGCAGCGCGCCATTTGCCCCAGCGGCTCGTCCAGCGCTGAATATTACCGGTGTGAAGACCTCAAATTTCACACCGAGCCAGACCGAAGAAGGCGATTTGCACTACGGTCACGGTGAGGCAGGAACCCACGCACCAGGTATGAGCCAACGCCGTATGCTGGAAGTGGAAATTGACGTACTGGACAAAAACAACCGCCTGGCCGAACGCAACCGTGCCCGCTTTGCGGCCCGTCAGCATCTGGTGCTGAACCTTGTTTCAAGCCCGGGCTCCGGTAAAACCACGCTGCTGACCGAAACGCTGATGAAGCTGAAAGATAGCGTGCCGTGCGCCGTTATTGAAGGTGACCAGCAGACGGTGAACGATGCTGCCCGTATTCGCGCCACAGGCACGCCCGCCATTCAGGTCAACACCGGTAAAGGTTGCCACCTTGACGCACAAATGATTGCTGACGCCGCGCCGCGTTTGCCGCTTGACGATAACGGCATTCTGTTCATTGAAAACGTCGGCAACCTGGTCTGCCCGGCCAGCTTCGACCTCGGCGAGCGCCATAAAGTGGCCGTGCTTTCCGTCACCGAAGGTGAAGACAAACCGCTGAAATATCCACATATGTTTGCCGCCGCATCGCTGATGCTGCTCAACAAAGTGGATCTGCTACCGTACCTCAATTTTGACGTTGAAAAATGCATCGCCAGCGCCCGGGAAGTGAACCCGGGAATTGAGATTATCCTGATTTCCGCCACCAGTGGTGAAGGGATGGATCAATGGCTCTCCTGGCTGGAGACGCAGCGATGTGCATAGGTGTTCCGGGTCAAATCCGCACCATTGATGGCAACCAGGCCAAAGTCGACGTTTGCGGTATTCAGCGCGACGTCGACCTGACGCTGGTCGGTAGCTGTGATGAACATGGCCAACCGCGCCTCGGCCAGTGGGTACTGGTCCACGTCGGTTTTGCCATGAGCATCATTAATGAAGCTGAAGCGCGCGATACGCTCGACGCGCTGCAAAACATGTTTGACGTTGAGCCGGATGTCGGCGCGTTGCTGTACGGCGAGGAAAAATAAATGCGTTTTGTTGACGAATACCGCGCACCAGAGCAGGTGATGCAACTGATAGAGCACCTGTCTGAACGTGCCGCCCACCTCCCCTACACGGCTGAACGCCCACTGCGCATCATGGAAGTTTGTGGTGGTCATACCCACGCTATCTTCAAATTCGGCCTCGACCAGTTGCTACCGGAAAACGTGGAGTTTATTCATGGTCCGGGTTGCCCGGTTTGCGTTTTGCCGATGGGTAGAATCGACAGCTGTGTAGAAATCGCCAGCCATCCAGAAGTGATTTTCTGCACCTTTGGCGATGCGATGCGCGTCCCGGGTAAGCAAGGCTCCCTGCTGCAAGCCAAGGCGCGCGGTGCAGATATCCGTATCGTCTATTCACCGATGGATGCGCTGAAGCTGGCACAGGAAAACCCAACGCGTAAGGTGGTGTTCTTTGGTCTGGGTTTTGAAACCACAATGCCAACGACCGCTATCACTCTGCAACAGGCAAAGCAGCGTGACGTGCAGAACTTTTACTTTTTCTGCCAGCACATCACGCTTATCCCTACGCTGCGCAGCCTGCTGGAACAGCCGGACAACGGTATTGACGCCTTTTTAGCACCAGGCCACGTCAGCATGGTGATTGGCACAGATGCCTATAATTTCATTGCTTCAGACTTCCATCGTCCGTTAGTGGTCGCCGGTTTTGAACCGCTCGATCTCCTGCAAGGCGTGGTGATGTTAATTGAGCAGAAAATTGCCGCGCACAGCCAGGTAGAAAACCAGTACCGTCGCGTGGTACCGGACGCCGGTAACGCGTTAGCGCAACAGGCCATCGCCGAGGTGTTCTGCGTCAATGGCGACAGCGAATGGCGCGGTCTGGGCGTTATCGAATCCTCTGGCGTTCACCTGACGCCTGACTATCAGCGCTTTGATGCCGAAGCCCATTTCCAGCCAGCGCCGCAGCAGGTGTATGACGATCCGCGCGCGCGTTGTGGGGAAGTGCTGACGGGCAGATGTAAACCACATCAGTGCCCATTATTTGGCAAAACGTGTAACCCGGAGACCGCGTTTGGCGCCCTGATGGTCTCCTCAGAAGGCGCATGTGCCGCCTGGTATCAGTATCGTCAGCAGGAGTGTGAAGCATGAGCAGCGTACAACTCGCCCACGGTAGCGGCGGTCAGGCTATGCAGCAGTTGATCAACAGTCTGTTTATGGAGGCATTCGCGAATCCGTGGCTGGCGGAACAAGAAGATCAAGCACGTCTGGAACTGGCGCAACTGGTCGCTGAAGGCGATCGTCTGGCGTTTTCAACCGACAGCTATGTTATCGATCCGTTGTTCTTCCCGGGCGGTAATATCGGCAAGCTGGCTATCTGTGGTACGGCTAACGACGTGGCGGTCAGCGGCGCGATCCCGCGCTATCTCTCCTGCGGTTTTATCCTCGAAGAAGGTTTACCAATGGAGACGCTGAAAACCGTCGTTAACAGCATGGCGGCAACCGCGCGCGAAGCGGGTATCGCCATCGTCACCGGCGACACCAAGGTTGTACAGCGCGGCGCGGCGGACAAGCTTTTTATCAACACCGCCGGAATGGGCGCGATCCCCGCCAACATTCACTGGGGCGCACAAACCCTGAGCGTGGGCGATGTGCTGCTGGTCAGCGGTACGCTTGGCGATCACGGCGCAACCATCCTTAACCTACGCGAACAGTTGGGTCTGGATGGCGAACTGGTCAGCGACTGTGCCGTATTGACGCCGCTTATCCAGACGCTACGTGATATTCCCGGCGTCAAGGCGCTGCGTGATGCCACCCGTGGCGGCGTGAATGCGGTAACGCATGAATTTGCCGCATCATGCGGGTTTGGTATTGAGCTGTCTGAAGCAGCCTTGCCCGTGAAGCCCGCAGTGCGTGGAGTTTGCGAACTGCTGGGACTGGATGCGCTCAACTTTGCTAACGAAGGTAAGCTGGTGATTGCCGTTGAACGTCAGGCCGCTGAAACGGCACTTGCCGCGCTGCGCGCGCATCCATTAGGACGCGATGCCGCAATGATTGGCGAAGTGGTAGAACGCAAAGGTGTGCGTCTGGCCGGACTTTACGGCGTGAAACGAACCCTCGATTTACCACACGCCGAACCTTTACCTCGTATATGCTAACTGCCCATTAGCAGCAACGTGTAGGCCGGATAAGCGAAATCGCTATCCGGCAATAATTTACGACTTATACCTATAATTCATTTACCGTTTTCGCACCGTTCTGCGGTGCTTTTCCTGGAAAAGCAATATGTCGTATACACCGATGAGTGACCTCGGACAGCAAGGCCTGTTCGATATTACTCGTACATTATTACAGCAGCCCGATCTCCCGTCTCTTAGCGAGGCGCTTTCGCAGCTGGTCAAGCGTTCAGCGCTGGCCGACTGTGCGGCTATTGTCTTATGGCAGGCACAAACGCAGCGTGCGCGTTATTTTGCGACGCGTGAAAATGGTAAACCCATCGATTATGAAGACGAAACGGTACTGGCTCATGGCCCGGTACGGCGTATTTTGTCTCGCCCCGATGCGCTGCACTGCAACTATCATGAGTTTACGGAAACCTGGCCACAGCTGGCCTCTGGTGGACTGTATTCTGAATTTGGCCACTACTGCCTGCTGCCGCTAGCGGCAGATGGGCGCATCTTTGGCGGTTGCGAGTTCATCCGTAACGAGGATCGTCCGTGGAGTGAAAAAGAATATAACCGTCTACAGACCTTCACCCAGATAGTCGGCGTCGTTGCTGAACAAATTCAAAGCAGGGTCAGCAACAACGTCGATTACGATCTGTTGTGCCGCGAGCGTGATAACTTTCGCATCCTGGTCGCCATCACCAATGCCGTGCTCTCCCGACTGGATATTGATGAGCTGGTCAGCGAAGTCGCCAAAGAGATCCATCACTACTTCGACATTGATGCCATCAGCATCGTGTTACGCAGCGATCGCAAAAACAAGCTCAGCATTTATTCCACCCACTATCTGGATGAACATCATCCGGCTCACGAACAGAGCGAAGTGGACGAAGCGGGCACGCTCTCTGAACGCGTTTTCAAAAGCAAAGAGATGCTGCTGATTAATCTGAGCGAACGCGATACGCTCGCCCCTTACGAACGGATGCTGTTCGAAACCTGGGGCAACCAGCTACAAACCCTGTGTCTGTTACCGCTGATGTCCGGCAATACTATGCTCGGCGTACTCAAGCTGGCACAGTGCGAAGAGAAAGTTTTCACTACCGCCAACCTCAAGCTATTGCGCCAAATTGCCGAGCGTGTGGCAATTGCCGTGGATAACGCGCTTGCCTATCAGGAGATTCACCGCCTGAAAGAACGTCTGGTAGATGAAAACCTGGCGCTGACTGAACAACTCAACAATGTAGAGAGTGAGTTCGGCGAAATCATTGGCCGCAGCGAAGCGATGTACAGCGTACTCAAGCAGGTCGAAATGGTGGCGCAAAGCGACAGCACCGTTCTGATTCTGGGTGAGACCGGAACGGGTAAAGAGCTGATCGCACGGGCCATTCACAACCTGAGCGGACGTAACGCCCGTCGGATGGTGAAGATGAACTGCGCGGCAATGCCTGCCGGATTACTGGAAAGCGATCTGTTCGGTCATGAGCGTGGCGCGTTTACCGGTGCCAGCACGCAGCGGATTGGTCGTTTCGAGCTGGCAGATAAAAGTTCGCTGTTCCTCGATGAAGTTGGCGATATGCCGCTGGAGCTTCAGCCTAAGCTACTGCGCGTTCTGCAAGAGCAGGAGTTTGAACGTCTGGGCAGTAATAAGCTGATCCAGACCGACGTGCGCTTGATCGCCGCTACCAACCGCGATCTGAAGAAAATGGTTGCCGATCGTGAATTTCGTAACGATCTGTACTACCGGCTGAACGTCTTCCCGATCCATCTGCCGCCGCTGCGTGAGCGCCCGGAAGATATTCCGCTGCTGGTAAAAGCCTTTACCTTTAAAATTGCTCGTCGGATGGGACGCAATATCGACAGTATTCCCGCCGAGGCTCTGCGCACGCTGAGCTGTATGGAATGGCCGGGTAACGTGCGTGAGCTGGAAAACGTGGTTGAACGTGCGGTTCTGCTTACCCGAGGCAACGTACTGCAACTGTCTCTTCCGGATATTGCCCCTTTGACGCCGTCTACCCCTCCGGTGGCAACCGAAGTCGCACAGGACGGCGAAGATGAATACCAGTTGATTATGCGCGTACTGAAAGAAACCAACGGTGTGGTTGCCGGTCCCAAAGGCGCGGCACAAAGGCTGGGGCTGAAACGTACAACGTTACTCTCACGCATGAAGCGATTGGGTATAGATAAGGATGCACTGGTATAGCCAGAGTGGCTATACTGGGTGATATCTCAACGAAAGGAGGCAGTATGGCGGTATCAGCACGTAATCAATTAACCGGTACAGTGAGCGCAGTCGCTACAGGCGCAGTGAATGATGAAGTTGAACTAACGCTGGCTGGCGGCGCAAAACTGGTCGCGATTGTGACCCATAGTAGTCAGCAGGCACTGGGTCTGGCGAAAGGAAAAGAAGCCATTGCGCTGATCAAAGCGCCGTGGGTGACGCTGGCGACTGAAGACTGTGGCCTGAAATTCTCTGCCCGTAACCAATTTGCCGGTAGCGTTTCACAGGTAACCGAAGGCGCCGTTAACGCCACCGTACACATCAAAACTGATGCCGGTTTTGACATTGTCGCGGTCGTGACGAACGAAAGTCAGCAAGAGATGAAACTGAGTCAGGGAAGCCGGGTCATCGCGCTGATCAAAGCCTCGGCCATTCTGATTGCCACCAAAGCGTAATCGCCATTCATCACCGCATGGCCAGATTACCCGATGGCGCTACGCTTATCGGATTTACACAACGGTTCCGTTTACCTTGTAGGCCGGATAAGGCATCGCCACCATCCGGCACACAAAGACGCTATTTTTTCCGCTGGTATTTCTCTGGCAATTCCGGGACAGGGCGTTTGTCATCAATCAGATGACGCACGGTCAGAATCGGATGACGCCAGAGCATTCTTGGCCCAGCCCAACGCATAATTTGCTTCATCTCTTCGCGTTTGGCAGATTGATAGCAGTGCACCGGACACTGCTTACAGGCCGGTTTTTCCTCACCAAAGACACACTTATCGAGGCGCTTTTGCGCATAGGCAAACAACGCATCGTAATGCCCCGGCTCGTCTGAAGCCTGCGGACACTGGCGCTCGTAGAGTGAGATCATTCTCTGGATCGTCATTTTTTCACGTGCAATACGTTTGCCGGACATGATGCCTCCATAATTAAGTTGCATAAATAATACACTTTAACTAAGCACAGGACTATTGCTGGAGGTCATCCATTCCTTAGCACCCTACGCAAATAAGAATTATTTTCATTTATTTATGCCATGTGCTATATAACATAGCAAAGGCTATATTCGATGATAAATTAACCATTTTGTTGTGAGGGATACTATGCCGCATCTGCCCCATCTCAAGTCATTTCTCCTTGCCAGCGCGTTAACGGCGCTGACGCTGTCACCCGCCTGGGCGAAAGAAAAATTTAAAGTGGTAACCACCTTTACGGTGATTGCCGATATGGCAAGCAATGTAGCAGGTGATGCGGCGGACGTTAGTTCTATCACCAAACCGGGGGCTGAAATTCACGAATATCAACCAACCCCAGGTGATATTAAACGGGCGCAAGGCGCACAGCTTATTCTCTCCAACGGTCTTAACCTCGAACTATGGTTTGCCCGCTTCTACCAAAATTTGTCCGGCGTACCAGAAGTGATGGTCTCAAACGGCGTCCAGCCAATGGGCATCAGCGAAGGACCGTACAACGGTAAACCAAACCCGCATGCCTGGATGTCAGCGGAGAACGCACTTATCTACGTGAATAACATTCGCGATGCGCTGATGAAATACGATCCGGACAATGCCGCGACCTACCAGAAAAACGCACAGAATTATAAAGCGAAAATCCAGCAGACCCTGGCGCCACTGCATACAGAACTGGCAAAGCTCCCTGCTGATAAACGCTGGCTGGTCACCAGTGAAGGCGCATTCTCCTACCTGGCACGTGATAACGGCCTGAAAGAGCTGTATCTGTGGCCGATCAATGCCGATCAGCAAGGTACGCCGAAGCAGGTACGCAAGGTAATAGATGCGATCAGAGAGCATCATATCCCAACGGTATTTAGCGAAAGCACCGTGTCCGACAAACCAGCGCGTCAGGTTGCCCGTGAGTCTGGCGCGTATTACGGCGGCGTGCTGTATGTCGATTCGCTCAGCGCTGCCGATGGTCCGGTACCGACCTATCTGGATTTACTGCGCGTCACCACGCAAACCATTGTTAACGGCATCAACAAGGGTCTGGAGAGACAACCATGAGTCACTCTGCGATTACCGTAAATCAGGTTACGGTGACGTATCGCAACGGTCATACCGCATTGCGGGACGCCACTTTTCAGGTTCCGGGCGGCTCAATTGCCGCTCTGGTCGGCGTCAACGGGTCGGGAAAATCAACGCTTTTTAAAGCGCTGATGGGTTTTGTCCGCCTGGCGCAAGGGGAAATCTCAATTCTGCAACAGCCGGTAAATAAGGCGCTCAAACAGAATCTGATCGCCTATGTCCCTCAGTCAGAAGAGGTGGACTGGTCGTTTCCGGTACTGGTGGAAGATGTGGTGATGATGGGACGCTTTGGCCATATGGGCTGGCTGCGTCGGCCAAAACAGATCGACCACGCCTGCGTGGATGCGGCGCTGGCGCGGGTTGATATGCTGGACTATCGCCATCGTCAGATAGGTGAACTGTCCGGTGGGCAGAAAAAGCGTGTTTTTCTGGCAAGGGCAATCGCACAGGACGGACAGGTTATTTTACTGGATGAACCCTTCACCGGCGTGGATGTAAAAACCGAGGCCCGGATCATCGACCTGCTGCGTGAACTGCGTGATGAAGGTCGAACCATGCTGGTCTCTACCCATAATCTGGGATCCGTCACCGAGTTTTGTGATTACACGGTGATGATTAAGGGCACGGTGCTGGCAAGTGGACCAACCGATACCACCTTTACCCCCGAGAATCTCGAGCTGGCATTTAGCGGCGTACTGCGTCACGTTGCGCTGAGCGGCGGCGAACAACACGTGATTACCGACGATGAACGCCCGTTTATTTCGCGACGTGCGGCAAGCGAGGGGGAATAATCATGAACTGGCTGACAGAGCCGTTTAGTTACCAGTATATGCTCAACGCCATGTGGGTCTCGGCGATGGTCGGCGGCCTGTGCGCGTTTCTCTCCTGCTATTTGATGCTCAAAGGCTGGTCGCTGATCGGCGATGCGCTGTCGCACTCTATTGTTCCGGGCGTGGCAGGCGCTTATATGTTAGGGCTTCCCTTCGCGCTTGGCGCATTTCTTTCCGGTGGGCTGGCAGCGGGCAGTATGCTGTTTCTTAATCAGCGTTCACGCCTGAAGGAAGATGCGATTATCGGGCTGATTTTTTCGTCTTTCTTCGGTATCGGGCTGTTTATGGTGTCGCTCAATCCGATGTCGGTGAACATCCAGACCATTATTCTCGGTAATATCCTGGCAATTGCGCCGGAAGATATTCTGCAACTGGCCATCATCGGGGTTATCTCGCTGACTATCCTGTTTTTGAAGTGGAAAGATCTGATGGTGGTCTTTTTTGATGAAAACCACGCGCGCTCTATCGGTTTGAATCCGGGGCGTTTAAAACTGCTGTTTTTTACGCTGCTCTCCGTTTCCACAGTCGCCGCACTGCAAACCGTCGGTGCATTTCTGGTGATTTGCCTGGTGGTTACGCCCGGAGCGACGGCCTGGCTGCTGACCGATCGTTTTCCACGCCTGCTCACCATCGCCGTAGCTATCGGCAGCCTGACCAGCTTTTTCGGCGCCTGGCTGAGCTACTGGCTGGACGGCGCAACCGGCGGAATTATCGTCGTTCTGCAAACATTGCTGTTCCTGCTGGCATTTGTCTTCGCACCAAAACATGGTCTGCTGGCGAATCGCCGACGCGCCCGACTGGTGAACAAGGAGTCAGTATGATCTTAACAACGCTATTAGAACCCTTTCAGTTTAGCTTTATGGTCAATGCGCTGGTTATCTCCACCATTGTCGCCGTGCCCTGCGCGCTGCTGTCGGTATTTTTAGTACTCAAAGGCTGGGCGCTGATGGGCGATGCCATGAGCCATGCGGTTTTTCCAGGGATCGTTCTGGCTTATATCGCAGGCATCCCGCTGGCAATTGGCGCATTTGTCGCTGGATTGTTCTGCGCGATAGCAACCGGATACCTCGACGATAACAGCCGCATTAAGCGCGACACCATCATGGGCATTGTTTTCTCCGGGATGTTCGGTGCGGGACTGGTGCTGTATGTTTCCATTCAGTCGGAAGTGCATCTGGATCATATTCTGTTCGGCGATATGCTCGGTATATCACTGACCGATATCATACAAACAACGGCGATCGCTTTGGGGATCGCGCTTATTATTGGGCTTAAGTGGAAAGATCTGCTACTGCATGCGTTCGATCCGCATCAGGCAAAGGCCAGTGGGCTTAACACCCCCTTACTGCACTACGGCCTGTTGTGCATGATCGCCCTGACGATTGTCGCCACGCTAAAATCTGTCGGGATTATTTTGTCGATTTCTTTACTGATTGCTCCCGGCGCCATCGCGATCTTAATGACGCGAAAATTTTCTCACGCCTTGTGGCTGGCGGTGGTGATGTCGGTCATTACCTCATTTATGGGGGTGTATCTGTCATTTTTCATCGACAGCGCACCGGCTCCCACCATCGTCGTATTATTTTCCCTGCTGTTTGTGATTACTTTTATTTATGCAACCCTGCGCGATCGGCGTTTAGAGAATCAACTTCAGGTGCATGATGTATAAATAATGCTTCATAATATGTCAGCTAATGATGTTTATGCCTCTAGAGCCTCGTTTCCACATCCTGACGGGTATTATCGTTATTCCATAAGATAAAAAAGAGCAACCACGAAATGAAAGAGTAATTTGATACAAACTTCACCGGCCACACCACAATGGTAAATTAGGGTGTGGCATTGATACTTGAAGTTCATCTGTTAAAGATAAAGAAATCGACTCATTAACCAGTTTTTAATTAACTATCTAATTTTATGATCATTATTTCTCCACTCACTGAAGAAATATAATCTGCAGGTTTATAGATAAATCCATACAACATCGGCAAAGCTCATATCACACCCCAGAAAATAATTAATAATTTTTTATTAAGCCATACTAGTGCGGGTTATGGCTCCAAAATCCTTCGCCGCACCAAACACCCCATAACTGAACCGTATATACACTCTAAGCATTCACGTATGCTCTTTGAGCTGCCTGGGCAGACATTAATCTCAAAGGTTAAATTACATCAACATCATTATTTAGCCTGCACTTCGGGAAATGATATCAGGCATAAAAGCAATACTGAGAGGTACTCGTCCCATATCATTAAAAGATGAAATTTAACGCTTCATAAGAAAATAAACAAAGAATAAAAAACTATAATCTCCAATTTTTTCGAATTATATGGCTAGAAAAATAAAAATACTGTTTCATGTCCGTCATCCAATCCGACCTGTAACCAGGCTCATTAATCAGGAAAGTTAATATGACGTTAAGAAAGACATACATGAAACTTGCTCTGGCTATTTTGTTCGAAATATTTGCAACAACTATGCTGGTCCTTTCTGAAGGATTTACTCGCATCCTTCCTTCTATTTTATCCATAATAGGGTATGGGCTTTGCTATTATATCCTAACTTATGTATTTCGCAGAATGCACCTTGGCGTTGCTTATGCGATCTGGTCTGGTGTGGGTATCGTCGCAGTAAATATAATTGGCGTGTTAAATTTCGGCTATTCAATAAGTGGCGGCCACTTACTGGGCATGTGGTTAATCGTCGCCGGAGTTATTGTTATTAATTTTTCCGCAAAATATAAAACGATGGAAAACACATGATTCAAATAATACTCATGAGTACAACATGGTTATTTATTGCCATTCTTACTGAAGTTTTTGGTACTGCCATGCTACCCAAAACCCGACATTTTCGGAGACTCGCCCCAACCATATTTTGTGCGTTAAGTTACGTAGTTTGTTTTTATGCCCTGGGGCAAGCAATGAAATTAATGACACCAGGTATCGCTTACGCAATCTGGTGTGGTATGGGCACAGTATTAATTACTGTGATAAGTAGTATTTATTACGACATGCATACCAGCATATTTGAAAAAGCAGGTATTGCACTGATCCTGAGTGGCACGCTGCTGATGGGATTTGCATAAAAGGAGTTATTAAATGGAAAAGCAACTTACCGATCGTATTGACGCCCTGAAAGCACAATATTTCAGCGCAAAGCCGTTTATCTCTGTTTCAAGGGCACAGGCGGTTACAGAGGTCTATAAAAACAACCCCGGGCTGGATCTGATTATGTTACGGGCACTTGCCTTTCGGCGCGCCTGCGAACGGGCACCTTTATGGATTGCCGAGAATGAGCTTATTATCAGCCACCCGGCAGGCGGTCCGCGCGGTGGAGAAGTATCACCTGAGCTCAGCTGGCGCTGGGTAGCTGAAGAACTGGATACCGTAAAAGAGCGTAAACAGGATCCCTATCAGATAAGTGACAGCGCAAAGCGTATTCTCAGAGAAGAAATCTTCCCTTTTTGGCGCGGTCGCTCGCTGGATGAAATCGCGGAAACTCAACTCCGTCATGCAGGCCTCTGGGAATGGTGCAATGAATACGGCGTCTGCGACGTAACCATTAAAACCCAGAATGGCGGAGGTGATACCTGTCCGGGTTACGACACGTTATTACTGACAGAAGGTATGGGCGGTTTGCGTGACAGGGCTATTCACGCAATTGAACAGCTAAGTTTAACCTGCGCAGAAGATATGGAACGCCACCAATTTTATCTGGCAACGAAAGAGACCTGCGATGCGGTGATCCATTACGCCCATCGTTACAGCGACTACGCCGCACAACTGGCTGATGAACAAACCGATCCTCAACGCAGAGTAGAATTGAACCGTCTCGCTGACATTTGTCGCCGTGTACCTGAACACGCGCCGCGTAATTTTTATGAGGCGCTTCAGTCCCTGTGGATTGTACAGTCTCTGTTTTGTCTTGAAGAAAACCAGACCGGTATTTCACTGGGACGCGTCGATCAGTATCTCTGGCCATTACTGGAGCGTGACCTGGCAGAAGGGACATTGACTCATGCCCACGCAGAAGAATTACTGTGTTGCTGGATGATTAAAATGGCAGAGAGTTTGTGGATCTGTAGTGAGTCTACAGCAAAATATTTCGCTGGATATCAACCATTTATCAATATGGTTGTTGGCGGGCAAAAACGTGAGGGCGGCGATGCCACTAATCAGCTGACAATGATGATTATGGCCTGCTCACGGAAATTGAAAATTTATCAACCCAGCCTGGCTGTAAGGATACATAACCAGTCGCCGTGGCACTATCTGCGGGAAATTGTGGAAGTTATCCGCGGGGGAACGGGTTTTCCGGCCTGCCATTTCGATGACGCGCATATCAAAATGATGCTGCGCAAGGGATTTGATTATGAAGATGCACGTGATTATTGCCTGATGGGCTGTGTTGAGCCTCAAAAGTCCGGAAAAATGTATCAATGGACATCTGTAGGCTATACCACGTTTACTCGGCCACTGGAACTGGCGTTTAGTAATGGTTATGGGCCACAGGGTGAGCGTATCGGTCCTCAGACCGGCGAACTGACAGAGATGACCAGTTACAACGATTTTGAAGCGGCAGTAAAACAGCAACTGGCGGCTATTACGGCTAAAGCGGCCCAAGCCACACTCATCATTCAGAAGTTGCACAGACAGTATGCCCCAAAACCGCTTATTTCCTGCCTGATTGAGGGATGCTTGGAAAAAGGTCGCGATGTTACCGCGGGCGGAGCGTGGTTAAACAACGGCCCCGGGCTTATCTGGACAGGTCTGGCTGATTTAGCGAACGGGTTGATGGCCATTAAAAAAGTGGTGTATGAGCAAGAGCAGGTCACTTTGTCTGAGCTGGATGAAGTGTTGAAAGCCAATTTTGTTGGGCATGAAGCGCTTCGCCAGCGCTGCCTGCGAGCACCGAAATACGGCAATGATATTGCAGAAGTTGACGAACTGGCGCGTTCCCTTATTCATTACACTGAGCAAGAGCATCGCCGCTATCACATGCTTTATGGCCGCTTCACGCATGGCACGCTATCTATTTCAAATAATACGCCGTTCGGACTGGCAACCGGTGCGTTACCTGGCGGCAGACTGGCTCATAAACCTCTGGCCGACGGAATAAGCCCATCGCAGCAAACCGATATCAATGGCCCGACGGCAGTGATTAACTCGGTGAGCAGGATAAACGTTGAAGAGATGGAAATCGGCATGGTGCATAACCTCAAACTAATGCACGGTATGTTGGAAAGCGATGAAGGCATTAATCAACTGATTAACCTGCTTCGCACCGCCAGTATGCTTGGTAATGGGCAAATGCAGTTTAGCTACGTCGATAATGAAGAGCTGAAGCGCGCGCAGGCACGTCCGGAGGAGTATCCGAATTTGATGATTCGTGTGGCCGGATATAGCGCATTTTTTGTTGAACTCAGCCGTGAGGTGCAGGATGAAATCATTAGCCGTACCGTTCAACATGAATGCTGAGCCGCTAACAGGCCGCGTCTTTAATATTCAGCGCTTCTCGTTACATGATGGCCCGGGTATTCGCAGCGTCGTATTCCTTAAAGGATGTCAGATGAGCTGTATTTGGTGCGCGAATCCCGAAGGATTGCGTCAGGATAATGACGTGCTGTGGCGTGCCAGTAGTTGCCAGCACTGCGGGGCCTGCGTTGATGCCTGCCAGAAAGGTATTCATCAGTGGAGTAATAAGAATCACGTTATTGATCCCAGTATGTCGTGTGATGGCTGCCGTCTTTGTGAAGAAGCTTGCCCGTCCCAGGCGCTTAAGATTGTCGGACGTCAGATGTCAGTTGATGAGGTACATCAAGAGGTCGTAAAAGATGTAGCTTATTATCAGTTATCAGGAGGAGGCGTTACGCTCAGCGGCGGTGAAGTGATGCTTCAACCGGATTTTGCAGTCCAGGTACTACAAAACTTACGCCGGGAGGGTATCCATACCGCGGTGGAAACGGCAGGGTTCGCCCCCTGGTCAGCGGTTGAGAAAGTCAGTACTGTGGCTGATCTGGTGCTCTATGATCTCAAGCTGGCGGATGACACACTTCATCAACGATTTACCGGGGTCAGTAATATCCGTATTTTACGCAATCTTGAAAAATTACTGACGTTGAATACTCCAGTACGCCTGAGGATCCCAGTAATTCCCGGCGTTAACGATTCATCACATGAAATAAATAATATGCTCCTGCTTATCAGCAATCTTACTGCCGGAAAGACATCTTTTCAGGGTATTGATTTATTGCCTTACCATGCTTACGGCGTACAAAAATACTCACTGCTGGGACGCGATTACCCGGCCAGTACTATTATCAGGAAGGGTACAGAAAGTAATGGCGCAACATTCCTTCAGATTGCAAAAGACAGAGGAATCTCCGCTACGCTTTCAACCAGCCTGGTGGGTTAAAAGAACTGTGCCGCAATTGCACAACTTTGGCTTAACAACATTACTCATTTTTTCAGCAAACTGTCTGTTATCTGTAGTGATTTTGCTTATAAGCTAATAACTGAGAATATTACTACTTCGGGCTAAATTCATTAGCAACTGTTAAATTCGTTAATAATTACCAGTTATATTGATGAGAATTTTCATAAATGTAACCAATGTACGGGAGGCAATTTAGCGCATAATCACCCGGATATCTGTGTTATAATTTTCTGTAATAACGCAGGTATCTGGTAATTGCTAATATGATTTTTTTAATTGCGGAGAAAATAAAGTTTAATCCAGAGGATGGATCGCTAACCCATTGCGCCACAAAGGAAACGGTAAAACTCACCCTAACGGCCAGCCGCTTGCTGGAAACCCTATTAAGGGCGTCAGAAGGGATACTATCACGTGAGAAATTATTAACTATGGTCTGGGACGATTATGGTTTACAGGCGTCCAATAGCAGCCTTAATCAGTATATCAGTATCTTACGTCGCGCATTATCTGCATTCGGCTGTGAAGAACTGATAATTACTGTACCGAAGATGGGGTTCAGGCTAAATCCTGACATCACACTTCAGTTAACCCAGACAGTGCCGCTCAGTATACCTGAACAGGTCACTTCTCAACGTACCGGGAAACTGTTTTCTTTAAAAAATGCGTACCTCACGATGATTATCGTTCTGACATTATTCATTTGCGGTACGATCGTTTTTTTTAATACCGTCTCATCGGTCAGTACCAGTCACTACCCGTTGTATAAAGACAGTCTGGCGACCGGGTGCGAGGTGGTGTATATGAAAAATCTGAGTGAGCGAGATCGGGAGAAAGCCAGGAAGAATATTGCTGCCATTCTTAAGGACAATGCCGCCACCTGCGGCCCTGAACAAAAGGTGATATTTGACAGCAATGACTCCTTTACCGCGCAAAGCGCCGGGCGCACCCTTTTTTCGCTTTGCACAGCAGGAAAAAATAATCAAATTATCGCGTGTGACAACGTCTACTACCACAACTGGAAGCAATCATGAAAATTAAATGGATAGTGTGCATGGGTCTTGTCCTGATTGCTGTCTGCCTGGGTGTTTCATTTAACTATGCCCATGGAATCAGTAACTTCAAATGTACGAATCAGTCACGCTATCGTATAACAAGAAATTCAGTGGTATATGATTTCTATGTTAAGCAAACCATTCAATTATATGAAGATAATACGGGTTTTATTTCATTTAATGGTAAGGTTGCGGGAGGCGATGTAACACAAAGCGTGAGCCGTAAAATTCTTCTGCGGGATGGTCATCAGATAGATAACCATACTCTCCAGTACCAGAATGACGGCGTTCGCAGATTACCGGCAGATCATGTTGAGGATGATATTTTTCAAATCTTACTGGCAGAAGTCAGCGGTGATGACGCAACCCTGATTTTTGAGCGAGAAAGAATTGATAACCACGCCTGGCTTATCGGTAATCCGGATGCCTGGGTTCTCACTTGTGTTGAATATTAAAACAATAAAAGCGTGACTGCAGAGTTAAATAATTAAACCTGTAATGACATTAAATCACTTCCTTTGTTTTAATATTAAATCACAGCAGTATTAAACAACATCCTGAATTTACCATACCATGTACCAGTGGCTACCCCTCATTACGGTTGCGGATACGGTATTAATTAAAAATCACATATTAAAGAATCTGTTAAGTATTAGTGAGATTGGAATTCACAATTTATCAGAGATCCGGTTTCATCTAAATATAACATTGTTATATACACAGTGATATTGAAGGCGGCGAATGAAATTTTACCAATAAGAATTTGAATTAACTTGTCCATTCCTCCGGAGTAAGGACCGTGTTGTATCTGTTTCTTCTTGTACGACAAGAATGCATGTAACTAGCGGAAAAACTAAAGGAAGTTATATACCAACCAAACTGAGTCTGCATTGTGTCAGCCTCTGGCTGGCATTCTGCTTTCATTCGCTCACATATATAACCCTACAAAATTAATTACATCATTATCGCTGAGGATATAAAATTGGCTCGTTATTTACCCCTGATTATCTTTGCCGTTTTTTTAATTACAGCGTGCGAGCAGAAAGAAATAGATTTACCCATTCAGCCTCGCACAATTAAAGTTGTGGAGGTGGGAAAGTCTGAAAAGGCCCGTCAACGTATTCTCCCCGCAAGAATTGAGTACAGTGATTCCACCGCACTATCTTTTGAACGCTCGGGCCGTATTGAATGGCTTGATATCCGCCAGGGAACTCCAGTGGCGAAAGGACAAGTGATCGCCCGGCTCTCTAGCGATGAAGCCCGGCAACGGGTAAAAGAACGGCAGACCACCGCCGACCTCGCACAGCGACAGTTTGAACGCTTCCAGGCATTGTCTGCGCGCCATGCCGTCTCACGTGATGAGATGGATGTACAACGTGCCAAAAGAGATGCTGCAAACGCGGCGCTACAGATCGCTCGTGAAGAACTGAACCAAATGATACTCACCGCCCCGTTCTCCGGTATCGCTGTCAGTGTAAATGCTCGAAGCCATCAGGTTGCGACAGCCGGACAAACTATCGCCACTCTGGCTCGCACCGACATGCTCGATGTGGCATTCAGCGTACCGGAAAACCTGTTTACCGCAATGGACATTCGCAATGTGACCTATCGACCACTGGTGCAAATCACTGCACTGCCTGGCCGCCAGTTTCAGGCTGATTACAAAGAGCACTCGGCTAGCAGCAACAATAACACGCTCACCTGGAAGATGATTTTAACCATGCCACGACCGTCTGACTTCCCTGCTGTTGCTGGGGTCAGTGGTACGGTCACCATCGATTTGTCAAAACTGCCAGTCAGTACCTTGCGTGAAAAGCTGGTCGTGCCAGTTGAAGCTGTGTTTAACCCGGACAACAGCCCACTCAATCACCCCCACGTCTGGGTGGTAAAGGGCAGCGGCGAGCAGCTTACGCTGGAAGAACGCAGTGTAACCACTGGTGAACTCACCGAGGGCGGTATCGTAATAACCCACGGTCTAACAAACGGTGAACGGGTGGTCGCTGCCGGGGTGAATGAAATACATGCTCAGCAGCAGGTCCGTATCTGGACACGTGAAGGGGGACTGTAATGGATATCTCCCGACAGTTTATTAATAATCCCGTCCGTGTCTGGCTGCTCATTCTGTTACTAGGTATCGGCGGTATTTTTGCACTACTTAACATCGGTCGTCTTGAAGATCCAGAGTTTGCTATTAAAAGCGCCGTGGTTGTTACCCTCTATCCAGGGGCATCCGCCGAGCAAGTAGAAGAAGAAGTAACACTGCCACTGGAAAAAGCCCTGCAGCAACTGCCCTATCTGGATAACATCAGTTCGATTTCATCCAACGGGATGTCGCAAATCACAGTGAACATCGCTTCGCACTACCACTCGGATAAATTACCCCAAATCTGGGACGAATTACGTCGTCGGGTAGGTGATGCAGGACGCGTATTTCCGCCTGGTGTCATGCAGCCTTTCGTAAACGATGATTTTGGCGATGTTTTTGGATTTTTCTTCTCAATTTCCGGTGACAATTTCAGCAATAAAGAGCTTGCACAATATGCCGAACAGCTGCGACGTGAGCTGGTACTGGTGCCTGGCGTAGGCAAGGTCATGACCGGAGGAATCATAACGTCACAGATCAATGTAGAGGTGTCACTGATAAAAATGGCTGCGCGCGGCATCACGCCGGCTCAGCTATCCGCTGCGCTGAGTCGACTGAATGTTGTGTCAAACGCTGGGGTGATAAAATCTGGTACAGAATCAATCCGTATACATTCCACTGGCGAATTCGAAAATCTTGATGAACTGGGCCATCTACTTGTTAGCCCAGCGGGTGACAGCGCCAGCACACGCCTGAAAGATATAGCCACACTCACGCGCGGTCTCGCTGATTCGCCCTCCAGCATTTATCACGCCAACGGTCAACCCGCCGTGATGATGGGGGTATCATTTATACCCGGCGTGAATGTGATTGACGTGGGACAAGCGCTGAAATCTAAGTTACTACAGATGTCTGAGGAAAAACCCGCCGGTATACAGATCGGTGTATTTTACGACCAGTCTGCTGAAGTGGCATCTTCAGTAAATGGCTTTCTTACTAATTTTCTAATGGCGCTAACGATAGTCATCGGAATATTGGTGATATTCATGGGGCTGAGCAGCGGCATTATTATAGCCCTGTCATTAGCGCTCAATGTGCTGGGCACGTTGTTTATTATGTATCTGTGGGGACTTGAGCTTCAGCGCATCTCCCTGGGGGCGCTGATAATCGCGCTGAGTATGCTGGTAGATAATGCGATAGTGGTTGTGGAGGGATTACTCATTTCGCGTCAGCAGGGCGTGTCAGGGGTAAAAGCGCTAAACTTAATTATTCGGCGATCCGCACTTCCGCTGTTGGGAGCCACAATTATTGCTATCCTGGCATTTGCTCCTATTGGCCTGTCACAGGACTCAACGGGCGAATACTGTAAATCGCTGTTTCAGGTATTGTTAATTTCACTGATGCTGAGCTGGTTCACGGCCCTAACCATTACGCCAGCACTGGTTAAATGGTGGCTATTTAAAACCGAATCCCCTCTTAAGCAGCCATCAGAATTCGCTCCCTATAGTGGCAGTTTTTACCGACTCTATCAGCGTATCCTGAATACACTGTTGGCACACAAAACAGCCACACTTTCAGTCATGGCAGTACTGCTGGCGTTGGCAATCTGGGGCTTTGGCTCGGTACGACAAAATTTCTTTCCTTC
This sequence comes from Citrobacter sp. Cf132, assembly GCF_030333885.1. Lineage (NCBI taxonomy): Bacteria > Pseudomonadati > Pseudomonadota > Gammaproteobacteria > Enterobacterales > Enterobacteriaceae > Citrobacter > Citrobacter sp. Cf132. Next base: position 5,882 of record NZ_JAOWFA010000069.1, on the reverse strand, counting down.
AGCCAGTACACCGATTTTTTTTGTGGATCTGTGGCTACCTTATGGTTCGGACATCACCTCCACGGAAAAGCTGGCTAGTGATATTGAAAAAATAATTGACGGTCGCCCGGGCGTGGTTTCCACGGTGTCAACGATAGGTCATGGCAGCATGCGGTTTATCCTGACTTACAACGGTCAGCGCCAGTACAGCAATTACGCACAAATCATGGTAAGAATGGACAATGAGCGCAATATTGGGGTACTGACGAGCCAGTTGGATACCGTTATCGCGCAGGATTACCCGCAGGTCAATGCCAGTACCAATCGCGTGATGTTTGGCCCTGCGGGCAGTAGCAGTATTGAGGTACGCATCAGAGGGACAGCGCCCGATATCATGCGCCAGATTGCCAGCAAAGTAAGTACTATTCTGGCCGACAATCGCGATACCAGTAGTGTAAGTAACGACTGGCAAAACCGCAGTAAAGTCATTCGCCCACAATATAATCCAGTGCTCGGTCAAGAGTTAGGTGTGGATAAAAAAGAAGTAGATGACGCGTTGGAAATGAATTTTTCCGGCAGTCGCATCGGGCTATATCGCGAAGGCACGGATATGATGCCGATAGTGGTGCGTCCGCCCGAAAACGAGCGGCATGACATTAATCATCTTAATAATGTCCAGGTCTGGAGCCAAAATCAGCAACGCTACATTCCGCTCAGTAACGTGGTCGATGGGTTCATATTACAGTGGGAAAATCCACTGATTCTGCGTCGCGATCGCAGCAGGGTTATGACCATCATGACCAACCCTGACCCACTGAGCAATGCCACTTCCGCCGATATTCTGGCACGCGTTCGCCCACAGATTGAACAGATTCCGTTGCCGCACGGTTACAACATTACGTGGGGAGGAGATGCGGAAAGTTCAAGCGAGGCACAGCAAGGCCTGTTCTCTACCCTGCCGTTAGGTTATCTGGTGATGTTCACCATTACCGTGTTGATGTTTAGTTCGCTGAAAAATGCTTTCGCCATCTGGCTTACCGTGCCGCTGGCATTAATTGGCGTCACAACAGGGTTTTTACTTATCGACATTCCGTTTGGCTTTATGGCCCTGATAGGTTTGCTGAGTCTGAGTGGAATGTTGATCCGTAACGGGATTGTCCTGGTTGAGGAGATTGAGCATCAGAAACAGGTGAAGCCGCAACATGAAGCGCTTATATCCGCCGCCACTTCACGTTTACGTCCTGTTCTGCTCACAACCTTCACCACTGTACTGGGTTTCGCGCCGCTGCTGAGGGATGTCTTTTTTCAGGGCATGGCCGTGGTTGTTATGTTTGGTCTGGGTTTTGCGACAATCCTTACCTTAATGGTTCTGCCGGTCCTCTATGACTGCCTGCACCGTCCGGAGACACCATGAAACATCACGGGGTAAATGTTAAAAATCGACAGGCTGCTTGTCGTTTACAGGAGAACAGACGTCAATGCATCAGAGCGGGTTAAAATCATTAACGCCCCTTATTCAGGGGCTACTTTTGCTGACATGTTTGACCATACTATTGGCTGGATTGCACATGGCAGCACCACTGGTTAATCAGGTCCTCCTGGCGCTGTTTCTCGCCGTGATGCTTGATCCACTGATCGAACGCCTGGAGAAACACGGACTCCCTCGACTCCTTACTTCGCTATCAGTGATTGTGGCTCTGCTGTTACTGATCGTTATTATCATCAGCTCGCTCAGCGCCTCAGCACCGGGGTTAATTCAGCTCAGTCGCCTGGCATCGGTTCAGATCGCCACCCAGCTTCATGCTCTGACATTTTTTCTGAGCGAGGCGGGTATTTTCCTTTCCACCAATCTGGTGCTTAGTTTCATCGATACCAGTGCCATACTTCGTCTGATAACCAGCCAGCTGTCGCTGATTCCGGGCATGTTGTCCTGGTGGCTGATGGTATTTCTTATGCTGCTATTTATGTTGTACGAACTGCCAGTGTTAAAAACCACTCTGCGCACCACTCAACATCGTTCGGGTGTGATCCGTGCGCTGCTGGAAGGCATACAAAGCGTGATCGTTTATGCACGCGTAAAAACGCTGACGGGACTGCTCGGTGGCCTGGTTGTCTGGGCCGCCGCCTGGCTACTGGGTTTAAAGTTTGCTTTTCTCTGGGGCATGCTGATGTTTATTTTCAATTATGTCCCGGTGGTCGGCTCCTTACTTGCCGCGATTCCGCCGGTCCTTCAGACGATGATCTTTTTCGATATACAGGCCGGCCTGTTGGTCGCTGGATTTTTCGTGGTGCTAAACCTTTCCCTGAGTTCAGTGATGGAACCACTTATGCTCGGCAAACGGTTGAATTTACCACTGACGGTTCAACTACTGGCATTCCTGATCTGGCAGGCACTACTTGGCATAACTGGAGCTATACTGGCCATTCCACTCACCTTTTTACTGAAAAAAGTGTGGCAAGCATTACGTGAACTGGAATGACGTATATATGCAGACGAGAGAAGTTGTGGAAAGTTACCAATTTTAAACTGAATAAGTTTACCAGTCGGGGACTCGCGTAACGTTAGAAAAAAGACTTCATCCTGGTGGCACCAGATGAGAGACGTAAACCACGATTTTCGCCTACGTCAGCTTCATCTTTGCCACCAGGCTTCATCATTTTTACCGCTTTAAACGAAAGTGGCTTTCCCTCTTGTTTTCCTGCCATAAAGACTCCGTTATCATGCACCTCATACCGTCATGAAATCCTACTGTTAACTGTAGGATTTCATGATATTCGATGAGACAACGTGAAACCTAATGATAACCATAAAATTCACTAACTCATTAAAAATTAAGAAATATGGACATCACACTCCAATGAGTACAATAGAAAACCTAGACTCTCACACGCCGATGATGCATTGGTGTGTTAATGCTGATTATTAAAGATTATTTTCCACCAGAGAATAAAAAATACATTTTAACCTACACTTTTGTAACTATCTGATTTTAAGAATATTGTTTGCTGTACTCATCCAGCGTTATACTCTCTCTGTTTTCCCCTCCTTCTAATAACACAGGGCATCTCCATGAGCCGATACCATGTATCCAGCAGTGAAGGCCAGTATGAGAAAGACTCTGGCGAGCAGGTTTTGGCTAATAAGCTGGGGATTGCGACTTCTGATGAGATGGATGAGGCTGAACTTGTCCTGTTAGAACAACTCTACCAGTCTGTTTTTGAAGAGCAGTTCCCGGAAGGACAGCTCAGCGTAGCCATGCTAAAAAGCTGGCATCGCCGCTGGTTAGGTAACATCTACGAGTGGGCTGGACAAGAAAGAGCGGTGAATATTAGCAAAGGCGGCTTTATGTTTGCCCCCTCAGCGCAGGTGCCAAAACTGCTGAACGAATTCGACACTAAGTATCTGGCTCAATACACACCGTGTAGCGGCATGGACGAAGAACAACTCATCACCGCTATCGGTAAGCGTACAGCGAGAACCGTATTGACGGGAACGGGTTATTCAGTTGGCAGGGTTATTCGCCAGGGTAACAGTTCGCTGACCTGATTGACCGGCCAGTCAGCTATGACGTTGAGCACATGACAGAGATACCTCTCTGGCTCCACGCCGTTCAGTTTGCACGTCCCGATCAGGCTGTACAGCAGTGCTCCGCGCTCACCACCGTGGTCAGAGCCGAAGAACAAGAAGTTTTTGCGGCCCAGGCTGACCGTCCGCAGCGCATTTTCAGCGATATTGTTATCGGCTTCAGCCCAGCCATCGTCTGCATAGTACGTCAGTGCTGGCCACTGGTTCAGTGCGTACGCGAACGCCTTCGCCAGCTCTGAGTGTCGCGACAGCGTTTTCATCTTTTCACGCAGCCAGCTTTCCAGGGATTTCAGTCGCGGTTTAGCTTTCTGCTGACGCTCACCAAGACGCTGCTCTGCCGGCATTCCCCGTATTTCAGCCTCGATAGCATACAGTTCGCCTATCCGTTTCAGGGCTTCCTCCGTCAGCACTGATGGAGTACGAACGTGCACATCATGGATCTTGCGGCGGGCGTGAGCCCAGCAGGCTGCTTCAGTTATCTGTCCATTGCGGTACAGCTCGTTGAACCCGGCGTACGCATCCGCCTGCAGAACACCGCTGAAGCCCGCAAGATGGCTCTGCGGATGGATGCCTTTTCTGTCCGGGCTGTAAGCGAACCACACGGCCGGCGCCAGCGCTGACCCGGCGTTGCGGTCGTCGCGAACGTACGTCCACAACCGCCCGGTCTTCGTCTTTTTATTACCTGGTAACAGTACCGGGACGGGCGTGTCATCGGCGTGGAGTTTGCCACCCATCAGGACATAGTCCTGAAGCGCCTCTTCCAGCGGCGACAGTAGCCGGCAGCATGCATCCACCCAGCCCGACAGCAGTGAGCGACTCAGTTCCACGCCCTGGCGGCCGTATATTTCAGACTGGCGGTACAGTGGTGTGTGCTCTGCATACTTTGAGGTCAGCACGCGGGCCAGCAACCCCGGGCCGGCGATACCCCGCTCAATGGGCCGTGAAGGCGCCGCTGCCTGCACGATCGCATCGCACTGAGTACAGGCATGTTTTTCACGTACTGTCCGGATAACCCGGAAGGCGCTGCGCATCAGCTCCAGCTGTTCGGCGGCATCTTCACCCAGGTAACTCAGCGAACCACCGCACTCCGGGCAACAGGATTCTGCCGGAAGCATACGCTTTTCATCACGCGGGAGTGATTCGGGGAACGGTCTGCGGGTGCGGGTCTGACGCAGCGAGCGCTGCACTTCCGGGTCATCCACACGACCGGTCAGCGTATCGCTTTCTTTCTGAAGCACCTTCAGGTCAGCTTCCATCTGTGCGATACGACGGGATACTTTTTCGGAACGGCTGCCGAAGTTCATCCGGCGGAGTTTATCCAGCTGCGCCTGCAGGTGGTCTATTTCGCGCTCACGGTCGGCCAGCTTTTCCAGCAGGGCGCGGTTCAGCGCTTCCTGTTCGGCAAGCCGCTGTTTCAGCAGAAGGATTTCGTCAGAAGAGGTGTCGTTCATAAGCCCGTATTTTACCAGGCTTATTCAGCAACAACCAGGATAAAGAGGCCTACAACATGGTCAGAGATGTCAGCAACCGTTTAGGTTGTCGCCAGTCGATGCCTTCCATCAGCATCGCCAGCTGGGCCGGGGTCAGGAACACTTTGCCATCACGGGCAGAGGGCCAGGCGAAGCGACCACGCTCCAGCCGTTTGGTCAGCAGGCACAGCCCGTCGCCGGTGGACCACAGCAGTTTGACCTGGTTGCCGCTGCGACCCCGGAAGATGAAGACGTGGCCGGACATCGGATCGTCTTTCAGCGCCGTCTGTACTTTTGCGGCAAGACCGTTGAAGCCATTTCTCATATCAGTGGTACCGGCAACCAGCCAGATTTTGGTACCTGTTGGTAACGGGATCATCGCTTCAGCTCCTGTATCAGCAGAGCCAGGAACTTTTCGCTGACAGTGCCGTTGAGGCGGAGCGTCCCGTGCCGGAACGTTATCTCACAGCTGATACTGAGGGCTTCCGGGCTCTCAGTGGGCGGCTCTGGCTGTACGTCAGCGGCATCGAGAGTCACAGGAAGTAGCTGCGGGTTCTCTGAAGAAGGTAATAGCAGCTTTCCCTCGCGCCATTGTTGGCGCCATTTGAACAGCAGATTGGCGTTAATGCCATTTTCAAGCGCCAGTTTTGAGATGGATGTTCCTGGTTCGCAGGAGGCAGCAACGAGTTGTTGCTTAAACTCAGGAGAATAATTAGGGCAGCCTTTTCGCCTGCCGGGAGTCACATTTTTCTGCATATCTGACACTTTGGTTCCCACTACTTATTTGGTGGACACCACTTTGTCGGATGCTTCGGATTATGACCAGACGGTTCACGCTGTACGCTTAC
>NZ_JAOWFA010000068.1:39304-72927 GCF_030333885.1 Citrobacter sp. Cf132 | reverse complement strand
TGGGGTCGGTTCCGGCTGAGGGCGAAATGACACCCTAAGCGTTAGCTCTGTGTCGTTGCACGATGTCAGCGACGGTATTCTTGCTGATACCGAGCTCGCGTGCGATCCAGCGATAGCTGCGTCCCTCGGCCCTCATCGCAACCACCTTAGGCAAAAGTCGGTCTGATTTTGGTCGCACTCCGGCCTGACGACCAAGCCTCTTACCACGTGCCTTCGCAACAGCAAGGCCTGACTTGACCCGCTCGCTGATGAGATCCCGCTCAAACTCCGCAATGCCGGAAAGAAACGTCGCCAGCATTCGTCCATACGGCGACGAAAGATCGAACGCCATTCCATTCATGGCTATCACGGAAACCTTCCAGTTCTCCAGTTCACGTAGCGTATTGAGCAGATCGAGCGTCGAGCGCCCCCACCGGGAAAGCTCAGTGACCAGGATTGCATCAATTTGTCTGGACTGGGCAAGCGCCAGGACTTTCTTTCGCTCGGCCCGGTCGAGTTTAGTTCCTGAACCTGTTTCCTTAAATATTCCCACCACGTCGTAGCCGGCACGGCCGGCGAAGGCTCGCAGATCAAATTCCTGGCGTTCACAAGACTGATCCGCTGTTGAAACCCGGCAGTAAATGGCGGCACGATGTCCCAATTGAACCCTCCTGGATTTTTGTATCGGAACGCCCTGATTTATATGGGCTGGCTGTTGTCCAAAACAGACTATACTTCAAAAGGGACGAATTTGTATGTCACGACGCCATATTTTCACCGAACGGCAGCGAGCAGCGCTGTTCGATCTGCCCACGGACGAACTGTCGCTACTGAAGTTCTACACGCTGGGCGATGATGACCTGGAAAACATTAGGCAGCGCCGCAGACCGGAAAACAGGATTGGCTTTGCCCTGCAACTTTGTGCCTTACGATATCCGGGCCGTGCACTGGCTCCTGGTGAGATGATCCCGCGTGAAGTCCTTTCCTTCGTCGGTGCTCAGCTTGGAGTTCCGGCTGATGCGCTTCTCACTTATGCCACACGGCGCCAAACCCGTCAGCAGCACATGGACACGCTGCGCGAAATTTACGGCTACAAGACCTTCACGGGCCGTGGTGCCCGTGATCTGCGGGAGTGGACTTTCGGCCAGGCCGAAGATGCCAGATCAAACGAGGATCTTGCTCATCGTTTTATTGTGCGGTGTCGGGAAACTTCCACCATTCTGCCCGCAGTATCGACAATCGAGCGCTTGTGCGCGGATGCTCTGGTCGCCGCTGAGCGGCGGATTGAAACGCGGATTGCGGAAAATTTAACAGCGGATGTTCGCGATCACCTGGACAAACTTCTGAGTGAAATGCTCGCCGGCAATATCAGTCGTTTCATCTGGCTTCGCAACTTCGAGGTTGGTAACAACTCGGCTGCTGCTAACCGTTTGCTCGACAGGCTCGAATTTCTGCGTACCCTGAATATCAATCATAGTGCTTTGGCCAGCATACCTGCCCATCGCATTGCCCGGCTGCGTCGGCAGGGTGAACGCTACTTCACCGACGGTTTGCGTGACATCACTTCGGACCGCCGCTGGGCGATCCTTGCCGTCTGTGTTGTGGAGTGGGAAGCGGCGATTGCTGATGCCATAGTCGAAACCCATGACAGGATCGTAGGAAAAACCTGGCGGGAAGCGAAGCGCCAGCATGACGAAACAATTTCCGGCTCTAAAGCCACACTCACGGATACGATCCGTACCTTCACCGCGCTGGGAGCTTCGTTGCTTGAGGCCCGCAGTGACGGAACCCCGCTGGAGATGGCTGTCGCCAGTTCGGTTGCATGGGACCGGCTCGCTCAACTGGTAGCGACAGGGACTCAACTCAGCAACACGCTAGCCGATGAGCCTCTTGCATATGTCGGGCAGGGATACCATCGCTTTCGTCGTTATGCGCCCCGCATGTTGCGCTGTCTGAAGCTCGAAGCCGCGCCGGTCGCCGGACCATTGGTAGCAGCAGCTTTGTCGATCGGAGAGATGAAAGGTGTTGCATCGCCAGAAAGGCGTTTCCTGCGGCCCAGCTCCAAATGGAACCGTCATTTACGAGCTCAGGAAAAAGGAGATACCCGTCTTTGGGAAGTGGCGGTACTCTTTCACCTCCGGGATGCTTTTCGTTCCGGAGATGTCTGGCTCGCTCATTCGCGCCGCTATGGTGACCTCAAGCAGGTACTGGTGCCGATGATCGCGGCGCAGGAAAATGCAAAACTGGCCGTGCCTTCCAACCCACAGGATTGGCTGGCAGACAGAAAGGCGCGACTCACGATCGCTCTTAAGCGGCTGGCCCGGGCTGCCCGTAACGGCACTATTCCGCACGGTAGCATAGAAGATGGAACGTTGCGGATCGACAGGTTGACAGCAGACGTGCCGGATGGTGCCGAGGCACTCATACTGGATCTGTATCGCCGAATGCCGTCCGTTCGGATTACCGACATGCTGCTTGAAGTTGATGCAGCCCTTGGTTTCACAGATGCGTTTACCCATCTGAGAACCGGGGCTCCATGTCGCGACCGGATCGGTCTGCTCAACGTCCTGCTCGCTGAAGGGCTCAATCTGGGCCTGCGTAAGATGGCGGAAGCTACAAACACGCATGATTACTGGCAGCTCTCACGCCTTGCCCGCTGGCATGTTGAAAGCGAAGCCATGAACCAGGCATTGGCAATTGTGGTGGCCGCGCAGGGTAAACTGCCGATGTCACGCGTCTGGGGGATGGGCACGTCAGCATCGAGCGATGGTCAGTTTTTCCCGACAGCGCGGCATGGCGAAGTCATGAACATGGTCAATGCCAAATATGGTTCTGTTCCCGGCCTCAAAGCGTATACTCACGTAAGCGACCAGTTCGCGCCATTCGCTTGTCAGTCGATCCCGGCGACCGTGAGCGAGGCACCGTATATTCTCGATGGACTACTGATGAACGAGGTCGGTCGCCATGTTCGCGAACAGTATGCCGATACAGCAGGATTCACCGACCATTTGTTCGGAGCCAGTAGCCTGCTCGGCTACAATCTCGTTCTGCGAATCAGGGATCTGCCATCGAAGCGGTTGTACGTATTTAATCCCGATACGACCCCCAGGGAGTTACGCAAGTTGGTAGGTGGAAAAGCCCGGGAGGATCTTATCGTTGCGAACTGGCCTGATATTTTCCGTTGTGCCGCGACGATGACCGCTGGCAAAATCAGGCCCAGCCAACTCCTGCGCAAGCTCGCTTCTTACCCACGACAAAACAACCTTGCAGTTGCGCTTCGTGAAGTTGGTCGTATTGAACGGACCCTTTTCATTATTGAGTGGATCCTGGATACGGACATGCAGCGGCGTGCTCAGATCGGTCTTAACAAGGGAGAGGCCCACCATGCGCTCAAAAATGCGCTCCGTATCGGGAGGCAGGGGGAAATTCGCGATCGCACGACAGAGGGGCAGCACTACCGAATCGCTGGGCTCAATTTATTGACTGCGGTGATCATTTACTGGAATACCGTCCATCTTGGTCATGCCGTCACGGAGCGGCGGAACGAAGGGTTGGATGTTCCCCCTGAATTTCTTCCCCACATATCCCCATTGGGCTGGGCGCACATTCTACTGACTGGCGAATATCTTTGGCCCAAGGAACCGAAAGCTTAGGGTGTCATTTCGCCCTCAGCCGGAACCGACCCCAACTTGCGTGCCATAAAGTGAGAACCGCCACAGGCTTCCATTGCGATGGTTGTAGCGGGGCATGTCGCCAAAAATTCGATCAACTTTGGCCGGGTAAATTTTTTACGGTAAACAGCCTTCCCGCGACGATCCTGGCAATGAATATGGAAAGAGTTTTTACCCAGATCGATACCAATGAGCGCAATGTTTTCCATGATAGTTCTCCGAATGAAAGCCTGTCCTCAGCATAGTACCGGGAAGGAGGGAGTGACCATCTCATTAATTATCCCACGCTAAGACTATATTTTGTACAGCAGTGGAGAAGGATGAGAGACCAGCAGTTCATTAACAGGAACTCCTTTTTGCTTAAGCGGCTCAATGGTTCTTTCTATATAAACCGTATTCCAGAGTGTTATCGCCGCCGTATGTAGTGTCAGCGCCGGTGGCGTGGTAATTCTGATCCTCCCACCCCCATATCCCTGATTTCACTCAGCCGGTGCATAAAGGATGCTCGCCCAAGGGCCTCCCCCTTATACAGCCCCGCCTGTATGCATCGGCCTGAGCCTTTATCGCAAAATCAGTCCAGCATAAACAGTGTCCGATCTCTGCAGAAAATCGCCCTCAGCGCTACGAGTTTGAACGCATTTACTCTGTTTAAAGGTAACATTCGCTCCACGATATAATGATATCGGCAACGTATTCAGCATCCTGAGCATGTGTCAGAAGGTGATCAGCCTTACCCAGGGAAATGAAACTCTTGGGATGCTTAGCTGCTTTGAATATTTTCTCGGCCTGCTCAATTAACACGGTATCATCTTCAGTCGCATGAAAAATCAGCAGAGGCTTGTTCATGGCGAACACCTTATGAGCGATTTTGTGTTCCTGAATATTGTCCAGCATCTGTTTCTTTAACGTAAATACCCGCCCGGCCAGCTCAACGGGATAGGCTCCATGCTGGTTAATGTTTTCAACATCATCCTTAAAAAGACGTTTTACGTGTGTCAGTTCTCCGGGTGATCCTATGGTGACAACGGCCTTTGCCTCAGGAACTTCGCCGGCGATAGACAGGATGGCAGATCCCCCCAGGCTATGACCGATGAGCAAAGAAGGCGCTTCGTACTGTCGGCGGAGATAATCTACCGCGCAAAGCAGGTCCGAAATATTGGATGAGAAGTTGGTGTTGGAAAAATCCCCTTCGCTGTTTCCCAGACCAGTAAAATCAAACCGGAGAACGGCGATAGCTTTCTCTGTCAGTTTCCGCGCAATACGCGCCGCGCCTTTGAGGTCTTTGCCACACGTAAAACAATGAGCTAACAGCGCAAACGCTTTAGGATTTTCAGGAAGTTCAAGCAATCCGGCCAGTTCTTCACCCGCCGCATTTTTGAACGTAAATTTTAGTTTTTTCATAGGATATTCCGGGCCTTAAACTGATGTCATATGTTTGATCGCAGGAGAAAAAAAAGCTTCTGCTCTGCATCTGGCATAACGCGTTTTCCGTCCTCCACTGGGGATGTGAAACAGAATTCATTCCGAATGCCTGTCCTCACCTTCCAGTTTGAAAGCTGGTTATTGCTTCCTGTTCGGTGATCACTTACGCCATGCTTCCAACTAGATGGTAGTTTGCAGGATTTTTGTGAGGACTTCTCGAATGGCCAGGTGCGCGCTCATTCTTAAAATATCACTGGCAATGCTGGCATTTGCGGCAAACTCCATTCTGTGTCGTCTGGCCCTGCAAGGAGGCCACATTGATCCCCTTTCATTCAGCAGCCTCAGGCTGGCCAGTGGTGCATTCGTCCTGTCCCCCTTCCTCTTTTATCACGCCAGGACCACATTATCGCTGTGGCGTCCGCTGAGCGGGTTTTACCTCATGGCGTATGCGGTGCTGTTCTCTGTCGCCTATATCCAGGTACGGAAACAGGTCGTGAATATCCTGAGTGAAGCCTGCTGAAGACATTCTGGCGACAAAAAAATGCCGCCCGTAAAGGGGCGGCTCATGCCAGCGTCACGGGGTTATCGTCTGACCGCCATGATGCCCGCATCGACATCCCAGATAGCGCCCGTCACCCATGAGGTTTTGTCAGACAACAGGAAGAGAATAGTGTTTGCAACGTCTTCGGCAGTTCCGACGCGTCCCAGCGGGTGGAAATCGTTCAACGACTTCATAGCATCAGCGATATCCGCTTTGTCCATGAAGCCTTCGTATATTGGCGTATGAACAATCCCGGGAGACACAGCGTTGACACGAATACCCGCGCTGGCCAGCTCAATCGCCAGATTACGCGTCAGGGCATGCAGACCCGCTTTTGCCATAGAATAGGCCGAGGCCGGCGAGTCACCCAGTGCTGCCTGGGCGCCAATCGAACCGACATTGACGATAGACCCTTCGAGCTTCGCGGCGAGCATGTTCTTCACGACATCCTGCGTAATAAAGAACGTGGCGCGGTTCAGCGCAAGATACATGTCATAATCGTCAAAGCTGTGATCGGTAAAGCCTTTCGGCATGAAGATCCCGGCGGCATTCACCATCAGGCTGATATCGCGGTGGCGGGCATTAATTTCCCGACGGATAGTTTCCATACCTTCTTCGGTCATCAGGTTCGCCGCAATAACCGCAACCGGTCCCAGAGGACTCAGTTCTTTTTGCACCGCTTCGGCTTTGTCTTTTTTATTCCCGGTCAGCACCACACTGCCGCCCGCTTCCAGTACCATGCGTGCGACGGCCAGACCCATGCCGCTGGTACCGCCGACGACGAGCAGTTTTTTACCTTTGAAAAAAGTGTTCATTTTCTGACTCCATTACTGGTGGGTAAGACGTTGCCGGCAGGGTGAAACTGCCGGCGGTTGACGGATTAAATACTGCAGCCATCCGTTCCGCAGGTCTGACCCGCCGTGGCTGAAAATTCGGTTTGCTGTTCATCCCATACCTGACGCAGGGCATTCAAAAAGTTATCTGCTGCCTGAGCCCCGCTGATGGCATATTTTTCGTTCATCACAAAAACCGGAACGCCGCTGAGGCCAATAGACTGTGCGTGGGCTTCATCGTCGGAAACGGTGGCGCGAAAATCGTCATTTTCCAGGGCGGCTTCAGCGTCAGCTTTCGGCATACCGGCTTCTACGGCCATTGCAACGAGCTGCTGACGGTCAAAGAGAGAGCGACCTTCGGTGATACTGCCGTGATAAAAACGTTCTTCCACCGCGTCCGCAATTCCGGCCTTACGCGCGGCAACCAGCAGGGTGTGTGCATCTTCTGTATCACCAAACATCATGCCGTCAAAGTTGTAGATCAGACCTTCAGATTTACCGGCGGTGCCCACCTGATTCATCATCAGCTCCGCTGAATGCTGACTGCCCAGTTTTTTAACGATGGCATCCTTAAAAGGCATAGCGGGAGTACCACCGGCCAGACGGTAGCTGTGATGACGGAGCACCACCTGATCGCGAAATTCAAAGCGATTCAGACCCTGTTCAAATCTTTTTTTAGCAATCCAGCACCACGGGCAGACCAAATCTGACCAGATATCGATAGTAAGGGTGGGTTTCAGCGTTTGCATAATGATTCCTCAAAGACCTTGGGCGGTCGGGTCTCACTTATCAGAGAACCGCGACCGTATGGGATTTATTGCGCCTGCCAGACCGGGTAATCGGTATAGCCTTTTTCCGGGGAACCACTGACGCCGTAGTAGGTGGCGCGGTCACTTTCTGCCAGTGGCCAGCCGTTTTGCATTCTTTCAACCAGATCCGGGTTAGCGATGTAGGGCACACCAAATGCCACCAGATCCAGCTCATCATCTTCCAGAGCCTGCTCTGCGATATCACGGGTAAACCCGCCGGCAGCGATGATGGTGCCTTTAAACGTGTTGCGAAAACGGCGGCGGAATCCTTCCGGAAGTGGCGCTTTGGTGTACACCGGCTGATAGTAAAGGTGTACGTAGGCCAGTTCCCGCTGACCGAGCGCGTCGGTGATGGCTGACCAGGTTTGCTCTTCACCTTCATACGGCGCGAGGTCATAAATGCGGCCGAACGGTGACAGGCGCACGGCAACGTGGCTGTTACCCACGGCTTCCGCCACGGCGTCAATGGTCTCCAGCAGGAAACGCTGACGATTTTCCACCGAGCCGCCGTATTCGTCGGTGCGGGTGTTCAGTTCGCTACTGAGGAACTGGTCAAAGATGAATCCGTTTGCAGCCATGATTTCCACGCCGTCAAAGCCGGCTTCCATCGCCAGGCGTGCGGAGTGCACGAAGTCTGCAGTGATGCGTTTCACTTCATGCGTTTCCAGCGCGCGTGGCTGGCTTGGTACAACCGGGCCCGGTTCTCCGGATTCGGTCAGCGCAAAAACGGTGGTATTGACCGCCTGAACGGTGCCCGCTGAAACCGGCGCTATGTGGCCTGGCTGAAGAGAGACGTGAGACATACGGCCGACGTGCCAGAGCTGCGCGAAAATACGGCCACCTTTGGCGTGAACCGCTTGTGTCACCTTACGCCAGCCCTGGACGTGTTCGTCGTTGTAGATACCAGGGGTATAAAGGTAACCCCGGCCTTCTTCTGAAACCGGCATCCCTTCGGTGATGAGCAGGCCAGCAGAAGCACGCTGTGCATAGTACAAAGCCACGACCTCATCCGGCACGTCATTCATGGTGCGGGTGCGGGTCATCGGTGCCATGACTACACGGTTTTTTAACGCCAGGCCAGACAGATTGTAGGGGGTGAAAAGCTTACTCATCGTGTACCTCACAAAAGCAAAAAGGAGTTATCCCGACAGGGATTTGCACAACCCGGAAGTATCATCGACCGGACGTCGCGCACTGGAGTTGCATAAACATCTGATGGGTGGCAATATACCAACCATCTAGTAGGTAGGTCAATGGGCATGCCGTACTTTTTCTCATGACGCGGCCATTTTTGAATTGTCACTCACTTTGCGAGGTCATCACCATGCGTACATTAACATCCTATAACGAAGATAATTTCCGCCAGATAGAACAGTACAAAGGAATATCGGTGGTACGTTTCTCTGCACCCTGGTGTCCGCCCTGTCAGGCCAGCGAAGAAATGTTCAGTCAGTTTGCAGACCGGCTCGATGGAGATATTCAGGTGGGGAAAGTCAATGTAGATCAGGCGCCGGTGCTGACAACCAAATACGAGATCTGGGGGCTGCCGTCTGTGCTGATATTTCATGAAGGGCAATTAGTTAAACGCATACCGGGTGTGAAACCTGCATCGGTATATGCTCAGGCGATTGCGGACATAAAAAAAGGGCAGTAATGCCCTTTCAACGTGGAATTTATTAATGCTTAACCGCGTGCCTGACCGACAGCATCCAGAGTGCGGGCTGAATAAATGACCGCAGCGCCAGCGTTGAGGTTAATCGCCACGCCCAGAGCTTCAGCAATTTCAGCGTCGGTTGCACCGGCTTTCACAGCGGCGTCGGCGTGAAAAGCAATGCAGCCGTCGCAGCGCGTTGTGACAGCGCACGCCAGGGCAATGAGTTCACGCACTTTTGCGCCCAGAAGGTCAGTTTTGTTACCTGCGTTGCCTAGGGCAACCACGCCTTTCATGGTCTCGGGGGTCAGTTTGCCCAACTCACCTAAACGTTGCATTAACTCTGAGCGATAGTTGTTCCAGTCCAGCATAGTGTCATTCTCCTGAATGAGGGGTATTAAGAAGCAGTTTTATATACTTAAGGCTGTTGGTGAAGACTTCGGGTCTGGCCGTTGCATGCGCCACTACGCTTGAGCCTTCACAGACATTAATGATCATCAAAGCAATATCTGATGGTTCGGCATGGGATGAAAACTCACCTGACTCCATGCCCGCCCTGACGACTTTTGTGAGCCACTCGATTTGCATATCGAAATAAAGTGATGTCTGTACAGTAATTGCCTGAGGCAGATTGGCGGTCTCCGCTGACAACGCACAACACAGTGGCAGTAGTGAAGCTTTATGGCTTTGCGCGAAGATATCGATGTAGGCCGCAATTCTTTTCTCCGCGCTTTTCTCAGTCGCCTCTATCTGCTCAAATACGCGTTGTGTATCGGAGAACGCCTGTATTACCACCTGCTCACCCAGAATATCTTTGGTCGGGAAATGGTGATGAATACTGGCCTTGGTGATACCCACTATTTTTGATAAATCAGCATAGCTGAATGCTGAATACCCTTTTTCGCGCATCAGGTGTTCTGCTTCGCTGAGCAGCCGTTCCCGTGTCATGGTTGTCATAATTACTCCATATAATCTACTAGTTGATAGATTATATTGTTGCTATTTTTCCGTAGCAAGTTGTATCACTGACTCAGTATCGTGCAGAGCTGAACGTCACTGCCATCCTGCATTCTGAATGGCAGCATTACATCTCTGACATCACGCCAGGCGTGTAATCATTTCAACCGGATTAGCCAGAGTATCGTGGATTGGCGAATTCTTTTGCATTTCGCTGACCAGCGCTTCTAACTCCTCGCGACTGGCGGTCTTGCTCGTAAGGTGAACATCGACGCGAATAGATTTCGCACCTTTACGCACGTTGCTGTCCAGCCCAAGGAAGCCGTTGAGGTTGATATCGAAATTAAGATCCAGCTCGATACCGTCCAGGTCGATCCCTTTTTCAGCAGCCATCATGGTGAGGGTGGCGGTATAACAGCCAGCCAGCGCCTGCATGATGTATTCAGTCGGGCTCATGCCGGTATCGGTGCCGAGTAAACCTGCGGGTTCATCACCGATATTAGAAAATTTCCCTGCGCGGCTGTTATCGATAACGCCGTTCTGGATTGTGGCGCCGGTCTCTGTGCGAACGGTTAATCCGCCGCTGGAACGGGCTTTCATCTGGAAAGTCAGGTTACCCAGGCCAGGCTGGCTGCGAACTGCTTCACGGGTATTGTGGATCGCAGCTGCGTCTGCAGAAGGTTTAACGGTAGTAGACATAATGGCTCCTGTAATTTCTTGATAAAAGGTATAGCTGGTGCAATCAATACCAACCATCTAGTTGGTAGATTAGTATCGCGAACCTCTTTTGTCTACTCTTTTATAAAAAAGGCTATTTGCATTCTGAGGTAGGATCGCAAATTTAGCCAAGAATTTAAATCCATCCCCTTTTGTGCAAAATCTGGTTGACATTCGCAGATTGACTCCAGTACCGTTCTGTGCAAAAAGTGGTTGGAGTCCAGAATGAGCGAATTTACGGGATCGGCAGCTTCACAGGCTGACTTTATTTGGAAGAATGCGGAAGACCTTTGGGGGGACTTCAAGCATACGGACTTTGGCAAGATCATTTTGCCGTTTACCTTGCTGCGCCGCCTGGAGTGTGCGCTGGAGCCGACCCGCGAGGCGGTGAGAGAAGCGCATGACGCTTTCAAGGATGCCGATGTCGAGCTGGATACCATTCTGCGCTCAACCGCTGAATACCCCTTCTACAACACCTCTGAATACTCCCTCGGCACCTTGGGTAGCACCAAGACGCGCCGCAATCTGGAAGACTACATCGCCCTGTTTTCGGATAATGCCCGCGCTATCTTCGAGGAGTTTGAGTTTGGCAATACGGTGATCCGGCTGGAGAAAGCGGGCTTGCTGTACAAGATTTGCCAGAACTTCGCCAAGATCGATCTGCACCCGGACGTGGTTCCGGATCGGGTGATGAGTAACATCTACGAACACCTAATTCGCCGCTTTGGTGCCGAGGTCAATGAAGGGGCCGAGGACTTCATGACGCCGCGCGACATCGTTCACCTAGCGACCGCATTGCTACTTGACCCGGATGATGCCCTGTTTGAGGCCAGCCCCGGTTTGATTCGTACTCTGTATGACCCGACCTGTGGCACGGGTGGCTTCCTCACCGATGCCATGAACCATGTGGGTGACTACGGTAACCGCGACAAGATCCCGCCAGTGCTGGTGCCGCACGGGCAGGAGTTGGAGCCGGAAACCCATGCGGTTTGTGTAGCCGGTATGCTGATCCGCCGTTTGGAGTCCGACCCAGGCCGAGATCTGTCGAAGAACATTCGTCAGGGCAGCACGCTGTCCAACGACCAGTTTGCCGGTGAGCGTTTCCACTACTGCCTGTCCAATCCGCCTTTCGGCAAGAAATGGGAGAAGGACAAAACCGCCGTCGAAGCAGAACACAAAAAAGGTGAGTTGGGCCGTTTTGGGCCGGGCCTGCCGAAAATTAGCGATGGCTCCATGCTGTTTTTGATGCACCTGGCGAGCAAGCTAGAACTGCCGATCAACGGCGGTGGCCGCGCCGCTATCGTGCTGTCGGGTTCGCCACTGTTTAACGGCGGTGCCGCGTCTGGCGAATCGGAAATACGCCGTTGGTTGCTGGAAGACGACCTGATTGAAGCCATTGTAGCTCTGCCAACGGATCTGTTCTTCCGCACCAATATCGCCACCTACCTGTGGATTCTGTCCAACAAGAAGCCGCAGGAGCGCAAAGGCAAGGTGCAGTTGATCAACGCCACCGACCTTTGGACTTCAATCCGCAACGAGGGCAACAAGCGCCGTATTGTCAGCGATGAGCAGCGCCGCCAGATTCTGGACATCTACGCCACAGGCGAAACCGGAGCGCTTTCCCGGATGCTTGACTACCGTACCTTTGGCTACCGCCGTATCAAGGTCCTGCGCCCGCTGCGCATGACCCTGGAGCTGGATAAGGTGGGCATGGATCGGTTGGAAGCCGAAGCTGCCTGGGAAAAGCTCTCTGATGCGCATCAGACATTCTGGCGTGAAGCCCTCAAGCCGCTGATCGGGCAAACGCAGCCCTATAGCTGGGCAGAAACCTTTGTTAGGGACTCGATCAAGTCCGATGAAGCAAAGCAGCTCAAGGTCAAATCCAACAAGACATTGATCACCGCCCTAATCAGCGCCTTTGGTCACAAAGACCCGAAAGCCGAGCCAGTCACGGATTCCAACGGCGAGCTGGTGCCAGACACAGATTTGACTGATTACGAGAACGTCCCCTATCTGGATGACATCGACGACTACTTTGCCCGCGAAGTGCTTCCTCATGTGCCGGATGCTTGGCTGGATGAGAGCTTTACCGATGCCAGGGATGGTCAATTGGGCCGCGTTGGCTACGAGATCAACTTCAACCGCTTCTTCTACCAGTACCAGCCGCCGCGCAAGCTGCATGATATTGATGAAGACCTGAAGCAGGTAGAAGCCGAGATTGCCGCGCTACTGGCGGAGGTGGCCAGCGAATGAGCCAGTACAGAGCATATCCCGCGTATAAGGATTCCGGCATTGAGTGGATTGGGCAGGTGCCGGAGCATTGGAAGATTGCGCAGATTAAGCGAATTTCCGCCTTGAATCCCAGGAAATCGACCTTAAGCGAGGAAAAGGATTCTCTTTGCACATTTCTCCCTATGGAAAAGCTGAGAACCAATGCTGTAACACTTGATGAAACTCGTCCTATTCATGAAGTGTATGGTGGATATAGCTATTTCTGCGATGGCGATATTCTGATCGCCAAGGTAACGCCTTGCTTCGAGAATGGAAACATAGCGATAGCCAATGGTCTGGTTAACGGCATTGGGTTTGGCTCTACTGAAATCAATGTTCTTCGGGTAAATGGAAAGGGACATAACCGGTTTCTTTACTACCGTCTGCAAGAAGAGCAGTTCAGAACAATTGCCAAATCTGAGATGAGAGGCACTGGAGGCTTAAAGCGAGTTCCAACGGATCTGTTTGAGTCATTTACTATCGGGCTTCCCGACACTGACGAACAAGCCACCATCGCGGCCACCCTCGACCGCGAAACCGCCCGTATTGATGCGCTTATCGAGAAGAAAAACCGCTTTGTCGAGCTACTGAAGGAAAAGCGGCAGGGGCTGATTACCCATGCTGTCACCAAGGGACTAGACCGCAACGCCAAGATGAAGGATTCCGGCATTGAGTGGATTGGGCAGGTGCCGGAGCACTGGGAGGCGACAAAACTAAAGCATGTTGCTGCATTCTCTGGTGGTGGTACGCCATCAAAAGAAAATCCAGACTATTGGAACGGCTGCATCCCTTGGGTCTCTCCAAAGGATATGAAACATGAGGTGATTACCGATTCTATAGATCATATAACTACCAAAGGACTGGAAAATAGTGCCACGAAACTGATTGACTCGGGAGCGGTGTTGCTGGTTGCTCGATCAGGTATTCTTCGTCACACGATACCGGTTGGGATCAATAATGTTCCTGTTAGCTTAAATCAGGACATGAAAGCATTGAGCCTTGATGAAACTAGGGTTAGACCCCGGTTTATACTTCGGTGGGTACAGGGTCTTAACCGCTCGTTGCTTGGGATATGGGCAAAAGAAGGAGCTACTGTTGAAAGCTTAGAGCATGAATATGTAGCGAACACTCGTCTACCTCTTCCAGATCTGAAGGAGCAAGATGCCATTCTAGCCACCCTCGACCTTGAAACCGCCCGCATTGATGCTCTGATTAGCAAGTCGGAACAAAGTATCACCCTGCTCAAAGAACGCCGCGCCGCCTTTATCACCGCCGCTGTCACCGGCCAGATTGATTTGCGAGGAAAACAATAAATGCAATCAGCAGCACATCAGGAAAAATACTTCCAGCAATACATCATCGACCGGTTGGTAGATCAGGGCTGGAAGCTGGGTGATTCCAAGTTCTACAACACCGAGCGGGCGGTGTATCCCGAAGACCTGGAAAGCTGGATCAAAACCAGCGGCCAGCAGGAAAAATGGGACAAGCTGGAACGGCTCAACGGGGCCAAAACCCTTGAAGTGCTGATGGATCGCTTGGATAAAGCACTGGAGAAACAAGGCACCATGCAGGTGTTGCGCCAGGGCTTTTCCATTGCCGGTTGCGGCCTGATCGAGATGACCGAGGCCGCACCGGAAGACAAGCGCAATGCAGCAGTCATTGAGCGCTACCAGGCCAATATACTGCGCGTGGTGCCGGAGCTGAAGTATCACCCGGCCCGTGAATTTGCCATTGATCTGGTGCTGTTTATCAACGGTCTGCCGGTGGCAACCGTCGAACTGAAGACCGACTTCACCCAGTCCTGCGAAGCGGCCATGGATCAGTACCGCAATGATCGCCTGCCGTATGACGCCCAGACCAAACGCCGGGAGCCATTGCTGACCTTCAAGCGTGGGGCAGTGGTACATTTCGCCATGTCCGACTCTGAAATCATGATGGCGACCAAGCTGGATGGAGAAAGCACCTTTTTCCTGCCGTTCAATAAGGGGCGCAATGACGAAAGCGGCACTGTACATGCGGGTAACCCGCCAGGTGAGATTAAGGCCGATGGTACCCAGGAATACCCGGTAGCCTACTTCTGGGAGGCGGTCTGCCAGCCGGATGCCTGGCTGCGGATTTTCCATAGCTTTGTCTACGTCGAGAAAAAGGACGTGGTGGATATTCAGGGCAACTGGTCGAAGAAAGAAACCCTGATTTTCCCGCGCTTTCACCAATGGACGGCAGTGAACCAGATGCTGGCCGATGCCCGCGAAAATGGCGCAGGCATGACCTACCTGTGTGACCACAGCGCCGGTTCCGGCAAGACCAGCACCATTTCCTGGACGGCCCATGACTTGGTGAAACTGCGCGAAGATAACGGCGACGCGGTATTTAACAGCGTGATCATTGTCACCGACCGTAATGTGCTGGACGGCCAGCTCCAGGACGCGGTGAAGCAGATTGACCATCAGTTTGGGGTGATCGCCGCCATTGACCGGCAGAAGTCATCCAAGTCCAAGAGCAAGCAGCTCTCGGATGCCTTGTTGTCTGGCACGCCGATTGTGGTAGTAACGATCCAGACCTTCCCCTACGCGATGGAAGCCATCATCACTGACAAGGCCCTGAAAGGGAAAAACTTTGCTGTGATCATTGATGAGGCGCATAACTCGCAGACTGGCTCTACCGCCGCTAAGCTGCAAGCCGCGCTGGGGATGAGCGGACAAGGCAAAATGTCCACCATGACGGTGGATGAACTACTGGAGCAACTGCAAAAGTCTCGCGCCCGCCCGGACAATATCAGCTACTTCGCCTTTACCGGCACGCCCAAGCACTCCACTTTGATGCTGTTTGGTCGCCCGACAGATCCAAGCCAACCGATCTCGGACGATAA
Source organism: Citrobacter sp. Cf132 (assembly GCF_030333885.1). Classification (NCBI taxonomy): domain Bacteria; kingdom Pseudomonadati; phylum Pseudomonadota; class Gammaproteobacteria; order Enterobacterales; family Enterobacteriaceae; genus Citrobacter; species Citrobacter sp. Cf132. Next base: position 57,207 of record NZ_JAOWFA010000068.1, on the reverse strand, counting down.
CCCGCCGCAAGCCTTCCACCTGTACACCATGCGCCAGGCCATTGAGGAGAAATTCATTCTCGATGTGTTGAACGGCTATGTGCCCTACAAAACGGCCTTCAACCTTTCCAAGCAGCTTGAAGACAGCAAGCGGGTAAGCGGCAAGGCCGCCAAACGCGCCCTGGCACAGTGGATGTCATTGCATCCCACCAATGTGACCCAGAAGGTACAGTTTATCGTTGAGCACTTCACCAAAAACGTCGCCCACCGGCTGGATGGCAAGGCCAAGGCGATGGTAGTGACCAGCTCCCGTGCCGCTGCCATTCGCTACAAGAAGGCGTTTGACCGCTATATCGAGCAGCACAGCGAGTACGGCTTTATTCATTCACTGGTGGCCTTCTCCGGCAAGATGACCGGTAAGCAGGTGATGCACCAGGATGACAGCGAGTTCAAGGATGATGTGTTTATCGTCGATGAGAACGAGGAGTTCACCGAGCAGAGCATGAACCCGGATGTCCACGGGCAGGATTTGCGCTTTGCCTTTGACCGCCCGGAATACCGGGTGATGTTGGTGGCCGACAAGTTCCAGACTGGCTTTGACCAGCCCAAACTGGTCGCCATGTATGTGGACAAGAAAATCGCCAACCATGTGGAGATTGTGCAGACCTTCGCCCGCCTGAACCGGACGGCACCTGGGAAGGATGAAGTCTTTATCATCGACTTCGTGAACGATCCAGAGAACGTGCGCAAGGCCTTTGCCACCTATGACAAAGGCGCTCACATCAGCGAAGTGCAAGACCTCAATGTGGTCTACGAGATCAAGGAGCGACTGGACGAGCACGGCCTGTACGACGAGAAGGACTTGGCCGCGTTCAAAGAAGCCCGCTTCAAGACCATACGTGACATCACCCATACTAAATCGCCACAGCACAAGGCGCTGTATACCGCTACAGCTGGAGCGACGGCCTTGTATAACGACAAGATGAAAATGTTGCGCGATGGCATGGCAACCTGGGAAGCAGCGTTTGAGAAGGCCCGCGCCAGGGGTGATGAGGCGGGCATGAAGTCTGCCGATCACCACCAGGATGAGTATGCCGAGCAAATCAAGGCGCTGATGGGCTTCAAGTCGGACCTGGGGCGCTTCTGCCGTACCTATTCCTATATCGCCCAACTGATTGATTTTGGCGACCCGGAGTTGGAGAACTTTGCCGCTTTCGCCAAGCTGCTGCAAAAGCGCCTTCAGCACGAAGCACCGGAAACCGTGGACTTGACAGGCCTGGTGCTTACTGGCTTTGACATCAATGCTCGACCCGATGACGTAGAAGAAGAAGGCAAAACCCCGGTATTGCAACCAGCAGGTGCAGGCGGTGGTGGAGCGGCAGGCGACAAGCCGAAATTCGTCAAAGAGATTATCGAGAGGCTCAACAGCCTGTTTGGTGAGGCGACGCCGATCCAGGATCAGGTGGCTTTCGTTAATCAGATTTCAGCGATTACCGGTGAAAGCGATGTCGTCATGGCTCAGGTGGAAAGCAACACCCGTGAGCAGGCTATGAAAGGCAACCTCCCCGGTGCTGTGCAGCAAGCTGTTGTTCGTGCTTTGTCCAGTCATCAGAAGCTGGCAACCCAGGTGCTCAAGTCTGACCGTCAGGGCATGACCGCATTGGTTGATATGGTGTATGACCTGCTACGCGAAGGCAAAGACATCGATCTGGGTATGGATTAAGCAGATGCTTGACCTGCTGAATCTGCCAGGCATCAAGCCGGTCGATATGCGCCACGAAGGCAAGTGCCTTGTGATAGTCGCTGAGCCGGTAACGGTCGAGGTGCCGTTATGTGGGGACTGCAACATCCCTATGCACAGACACGGTACGCGCAAAAACAAGTTCATGGACACGCCGTTGTACATGGAGCCCGTCCGCCTTGAAGTTCAGCGCCCGCGCTTTCGCTGTGAGTCGTGCGGAAAAATGTCCATGCCGGAGTTGAGTTTTCTGGATGACAAACGCCGAGCCACCAAACGGCTGGTCGATGTTATTCGGCAACAGTGCCTGGGAACCACCTTCCATGCTTTAGCTGAGCAAACCGGTGTGGCGGTGAACACCGTCAAGAACATCGCTCACGATCTCATTGAGGAACTCTCCCAAACCGTTCGTTACGAAACCCCAGTCATCATGGGCATTGACGAAGTGAACCTGGCCGGAGGGTATCGCTGTGTAATCACCAATCTGGCAACCAACAACGTCTTTGATATGTTGGAGCATCGAACTCAAGAGCATTTGAAGCCCTTCTTCAAGGATTTGCCGGATGCTGACAAGGTGGAATGGGTCTGTACGGATATGTGGCGACCCTTCAAGCGTTCCTTTGCTCAGTATCTGCCCAACGCCAAACTGGTGATCGACAAGTTCCATGTCGTCAAGATGGCTTCTGAAGCCTTGGAAGTGGAGCGCAAGAACTATCAGGCACAGTTAAGCAAAGAAGATCGCATTTACGTCAAAAAGTCGATTCGCTGGCTCACCCTGAAGCGACCCGGCAACTTGACACCCGCAGAGCAAAAGGCGCTGGAGGTTGTAAAGCAGGCGATCCCAGCACTTGCCATGGCCTATGACTTCAAGGAAGCCTTCTTCTGCATCTACGACGAACCCGACAAGCAGAGCGCTCAGAACGCCTTTGAGGCTTGGGAGAACAGCCTTCCACTTTATGGCATGGAGCCTTTCAAAACACTGGTAAAAACGGTACACAACCATTACGACGACATCTTTGCCTACTGGGATGCGCCGTTCTCAATCACCAATGGCTATACAGAAGGGCTCAACGGCTTGATCAAGATGTCCAATCGGTTAGGTCGGGGTTATAGCTATGAGATCATCCGTGCAAAGACGTTGTACTCCAAAGAAGCCCGCAAGGTTGGCAGTGGTATTCGAGCAGGACGAGGCAAGGTCGAGTATGGACCGCACATTCCGACATTGTTGAAGCAGGCAGAAGGTGGAGAGTTGGATTAACGCGAGAGATGGCGCGTCTGAGAATCCAACCAATGTTAGATTTTCGCTGGGTGGTGAAAAACAGAAAAATCCAACCAGAAGCAGCTTTTTTTCCGACTAAGAATCAAGGGTTAGAATGGATGAATTCCAACCCTAGAATGCAAATAGCCAATTTTTAAAGAAATACAATCAGGAAAAGTGACTTTAAAAATCTTTTTCGAACATGACGCTATTGATATCTGATATTGCCTGCAGAATTTTTTCATAGACGTACACCTCTATTACAACGACAGGCAACGTACCAGTAATGCGTGCTACCACGCACTTTTGCCGTGAAGGGCGCAAATGCGTGGCTGTAACCATAAACTGTTAACGCCTGGGTCAGGGCGTAACCTTACCCAACACACCATCCTGCTGGCAGCTTTCTCCTGCAGCAATCTGGATTGACAGCACTCCGTTGCGGGCAGCAAGTACCGGTACTTCCATCTTCATTGCTTCCATTACTGCTAGAGTCTCGCCTTCACTGACGGTTTCGCCGGAAGTTTTAAGCCAGCGCTGCACAATGCCGGAGATGGGCGCAGTTACTGCACCGGCAACCTGTAATGCCTGGGGTGTTTCAGCCAGACTTGCCGGAACAGCACTACCGGAGGCAGCCTGGAAACTGGCCGGGAGAGCCAGTTGATGGCGCCGCCCATCAATTTCAATCCAGCAACGTTGTAGCGGGGAGTTACCTGGGGGTAAAGGGCGTACCTGTTCAGCAAGCTCAGCAGAAAAATCAGTCTCAATCCAGCGCGTATGAACACTAAAGCTTTTAGTAAAATCCGGGGAATGGAGTACCGCTTCATGGAAAGGCAGCACTGATGCCACTCCTTCGATGCGAAAGGCTTTGACTGCCTGGCGCGCACGCGCCAGCGCCTGGTCGCGGTCTGGTGCCCAAATGACCAGTTTCGCCATCAGTGAATCATAGAAGCCAGAAATAGTGTCTCCATGGGTGACACCACTGTCCACGCGTACCCCTGGTCCTCCTGGCAGATCAAAGCGTGTAATCGTACCCGGCACCGGGAGAAAACCTTTCGCCGGGTCTTCTGCATTAATCCGCAGTTCAATGGCGTGGCCACGCGGCACTGGTGGTGTGGTAATACTCAGTGGTAACCCATGGGCAACGCGTAGCTGTTCTTTGACCAGATCCAGACCGCTGGTTTCTTCAGTTATTGGGTGTTCAACCTGCAAACGGGTATTGACTTCAAGAAACGACAACACACCATTGGCACCCAGCAAAAACTCTACCGTGCCTGCGCTGCGGTAACCGGCACGCTGGCAAATGGACTGCGCGGCACTGGCAATTTGTGCTTCGATTTCAGCACTGAGAAAAGGCGCCGGGGCTTCTTCTACCAGTTTTTGGTTGCGGCGTTGCAGAGAGCAGTCGCGGGTACCCACCACGACTACGTGGCCCTGCTCGTCGGCGATAACCTGCGCTTCAATATGGCGCGGGCGGTCGAGATACTGTTCAACATAACACTCCCCGCGCCCGAAGGCTGTCAGCGCTTCACTGACGGCTGACTGGTAAAGTGTGGCGATTTCCTCCCGAAACCACGCTACTTTCAACCCGCGCCCACCACCACCAAAGGCAGCCTTGATAGCAACGGGCAGGCCGTGTTCATCGGCAAAGCGGATAACGTCCTCCGCGCAAGAAACCGGGTCTGGCGTACCTTTAACCAGCGGTGCACCAACTGCCATGGCAATTTTCCGCGCCTGGACTTTATCACCCAATTGCTCGATGGTTTCCGGGCGTGGGCCAATCCAGATAAGCCCGGCGGCTTCCACGGCACGGGCGAATTCAGCCCGCTCAGACAAAAAGCCGTAACCTGGGTGCACCATTGTGGCTTCACTGCGGCGGGCAACGTCGATCAGTTGTTCGATATTCAGGTAAGTCTCTGCCGGGCTGGACCCGGGTAATGCCCAGGCTTCACCAGCCAGGCGGCAATGCAGGCTGTCGACGTCCGGGTCAGCATAGACCGCGACACTGGCAAAACCGTATTCATGGCAGGCCCGGATAATGCGAACCGCAATTTCGCCCCGGTTCGCGACGAGCACTTTGTGTGGGGGAACGGTAGCAACAGCGCTCATTATTTATACTCCTCAAAAACAGTAAAAGGGTGAATGGCCCGAAAGCGAATCTGGCAGTTGGGCGGGAGTTGGCCCGCAATATCAAGATGGTAGTGGGCGACAGCACCAATCACCGGGTAACCACCGGTTAACGGGTGGTCGGCCAGAAACAGAACCGGTTGCCCGTTCGCCGGAACCTGGATGGCACCAATGCAAGTTCCTTCACTGGGTAATTCGCGGTTGTCACTGCGTGTAAGCGGTAACTCGCCCTGTAACCGCAGGCCAATGCGGTTAGATTGTGGCGTGACTTGCCAGCACTGGCTGGTGAGCCGGTCCAGCGCTTCGTCGTTGAACCAGTCGCAGCGTGGCCCAGGGATGATATCCAGCGTGATGGTCTCGCCGGGTGCCGGTAATGAAGGCAGGCCGATGACAGCAGGCTGTACCGCACTGTATGGCGGCGTGGTGCCTGCATACAATTTAACCCCAGCCTGTAACGGTTCCGGGCCAACTTGTGCCAGCGTGTCGCGTGAGGCACTGCCCAGTTGTGGTGTAACGGCCCAGCCGCCACGGCGTGCCAGGTAACTGCGCACGCCGCGTGCTGGCGCTCCCAGTCGTAACTGGTCGCCTGCTTCAAGTGCCAGTGGCGCTTCTGTGCTGGCGGTAAAATGTGCGCCGTCTGCACGGGTGACCATGACCGGGCAGGGCGCGCCTGTTAGCGCAACGACCATTGGGGCACAAATACGGGCTCTGAACCCACCGGCAGTAATTTCCAGTGCGGGCAGGTGACCAGGGTTGCCAACCAGCCAGTTGGCGCGCCGCCAAGCGGCCTGGTCAAGTGCACCCGAAGGGGATATCCCCATGCTTGACTGCCCTGCGCGCCCGGCATCCTGAAACAGGGTTTGTAAACCTGGTGATATCACTGACATCACTGCGCTACCGGAAGCTGATTGTTGGAGGGGCTGTGGTTTTACCACCGGCACACAGACCGGGGCGCGCGTGACATCGACAAACTGCACTTGCATGCCGGGTTGCAATAACGCGGGCGGCTGCCTGTCCAGGGCAAACAGTGTTTCTGTGGTGCGGCCAATTATTTGCCAGCCACCGGGACTTGCGTGGGGGTAAATACCGCTGAATTCTCCGGCAAGCCCAACAGAACCCGCCGGAATACGGGTGCGGGGGCTTGCGCGGCGGGGAACCTGGATACCGGCTTCACGAGAAACAAGGTAAGCGAAACCTGGCGCAAAACCACAAAAGGCCACCTGCCACAAAGAGCCGGTGTGGCGCTGAATGAGCGCCTCAACACTCAACCCGAGGTATTCCGCCATCTCGGCCAAATCATCACCAGTATACTGAACGGGGATGGTGACTACTTTACCTGTGCGCTGAGCTTGCATCTGTCCGTCGAGCTGGCGAATGGCAGCAGATAACTGGTGGCACTGGGTGAGAGTTGGGTCAAAATGGATAAGCAGGGTACGGGCTGCAGGAATGATCTCTTCCACTCCTGACAATGGCGCAGCCTGCAAGGCGGCGAACAAAGCCAGCGTGTCATCAAGAGTGCCCAGCTCCACTAAAAAACTGGACAGGCTGCAAGGTAAAAATCGCACATTACATCCTTATTATTGTTGCCAGGCGGCGTTCGGAATATCGGTGATAAACATGTGGCCAGGGGCATGGCTTACAGCAAATGGCACCCGTGATGCCATCACTGCTGCCTGTGGGGTAACGCCACAGGCCCAGAACACTGGTATTTCTCCAGGGCGGAGTGTCACCGGGTCGCCAAAGTCTGGTTTGTTGATGTCCTGAATACCCAGCGCCTGCGGTTCACCAATATGTACCGGTGCGCCATGGACGGCCGGGTAACGGGCAGTAATAGTGACGGCATCAGCAACCTGATGAGCCGGAACCGGCCGCATGGAGACCACCAGTTCGCCTTTCAGCCTGCCAGCTTCACGGCAGGGGCGATTGGTTCGGTACATCGGCACATTGCAATCTTCGCTGATATGGCGGACATCAATGCCTGCCTGCATCAGTGGTGTTTCGAATGTGAAGCTGCAGCCAATCAAAAAAGTGACCAGGTCCGGGTGGCTTTGCCAGATTTCCCGGGCATCGGTCACTTCTTTAGCCAGTTCACCATCACGCCATACCCGGTAACGCGGTATGTCCGTATCCACACGGCCTCCAGCTGCCAGCATAGTGTGGCATTGCCCGGCTTCGAGGACATCAAGCACCGGGCAACTTTGTGGGTTGCGCTGCGCGTAGAGCAGAAAATCAAATGCCCAGTCGCGTGGCAGGGCTATCATATTCACTTGGGTCATGCCTGGCGCCATCCCGGCGGTGGGTTTGTCGTAACCCTTACGAATACGCAGGCGAGCCTGTGCCGCCTCTTCCAGTGCTTGTGGTGTTGCAGGGTAATTAATGTTCATTGCTGTTCTCCCGGGCAAAAAGGCGCAATTTGGATACCTTCCTGCTCCAGTGCAGCCCGCACTTTGATTGCCATCTCGACGGCACCAGGGGAATCACCATGCACGCAGATACTTTGGGCAGAGATGGGCGTGAACACACTTTCAACTGACACTACACCGCCTTCGCGCACCAGTTGCACCATACGGCTGGCAATGGCCTGTGTATCGTGCAACACAGCACCGGCTTCCCGGCGTGAAACTAGCGTACCGTCCTGATGGTAGGCCCGGTCGGCAAAGGCTTCAGCCACAACCTGCAACCCCTGCTCGCGAGCAAGCTGTGCAAGAGGAGAACCGGCAAGCACCACTAGTGGTAAACTGGCGTTATAGTCTTTAATCGCATTAATGACTGCCATGCCCTGGCGCCTGTCGTGTGCAATTGTGTTGTATAACGCTCCATGGGGTTTGACATAACTCACTCTGGTGCCCGCCGCACGGGCGAGGCCCGCCAGTGCGCCAATTTGGTAAATTACGCTAGCAGTCAGGTCGTCATCTGCCATATTCATTTCCCGGCGGCCAAAGCCCTGTATATCCGGGTAACCCACATGAGCGCCACAACACACCTGGTTGGCTGCGGCGGCTTTGAGTGTGGCCCGCATCCCGGCCGGGTCACCGGCATGGAACCCACAGGCAATGTTTGCGCTACTCACCACAGTCAGCATGCGTGCGTCATCACCCATATGCCACTGACCAAAGCTTTCGCCAAGATCGCTGTTAATATCAATGGTGTTCATAGGCAGCCTTATGCAATTTTCAGGAAATTAAAAATAGTGGAAACCGACATGATGGCCATATACCAGGTCATGATGCAGGTTATCATCCCCAGCCAGAGCAACCAGCGTGGGTAACGGTAACCGTCCATCAGGTCTGCCCGGCGCCAGCCAACCCAAAGGAATAAAGTTAACCCCAGGGGAAGCACCAGGCCATTGAACCCGCCAGCAAACACCAGCAGAGCTGCGGGGGCTGTACCCAGGCACAGATACACAACCAGAGTGAATGCAATAAATATCAGAGTGGCGATATTGCGCTGGCGCTCAGTAATCCCCGGGCGGAAAACGGAAATAAAAGAAACGGATGTCCATGCGGCGCCTACCACGCTGGAAAGTGCTGCGGCCCACAATACAATACCGAAAATACGCAGGCCCACATTACCGGCTGCGGCCAGGAATGCCTGAGAAGCCGGGTTTGCATTGTGGCTGGAGAGATCAATGGTGACACCACTGGCAACCACGCCAAAAATAGCCAGAAACAGCACATAACGCATGATGCCGACCACAATAATCCCGCGGTTGGCCGCCGAAGAAACTTCTTTGATGTGTTCTTTGCCGCTGATGCCCTTATCGAGCAGGCGGTGAGCACCCGCATAACTGATGTAACCCCCGACAGTACCGCCAACAATAGTGGTGATTGCCGCAAAGTTAATATTGCTAGGGAACACGGTTTCACGTAGTGCCATGCCCAATGGTGGGTGTGAAACCTGTGCCACGTAGAGTGTCAGCACTATCATGACAACCCCCAGCGCAATAAGCATGCGGTCAAGCGCTACACCAGCACGGCGTGAAGCAAAAATATAAATCGCAATAGCTGCGCTGATAAGCCCACCCAGTTTAGGGCTCAAGCCAAACAAGGCATTCAGCCCTAAACCGGCGCCCGCGATGTTGCCAATGTTGAACACCAGTCCGCCAAAGATAACCAACACAGCCAACAGGTAGCCACTGCCCGGTATTGCCCGGTTTGCTACCTCTGCTGCATTCATTTGTGTCAGGGTTACCACGCGCCAGATATTTTGCTGTACGACAAAGTCAATCAGGATAGAAGCCAGAATACCGAACGCGAATGCGACACCCAGGGTGGCGGTGAAGGTGGCGGTTTGAGTAATAAAACCCGGGCCAATGGCGGAAGTCGCCATCAGAAAAATGGCGGCGAGAAGAGATGAACGCCGGTTTTGAACAAAGCTTTTATGCTGATTGATGTTATCAACTGCCATTGCATGCACTCCAGTCGGGGGGATGTCATGTTGTTAAGCAAAAACCATTCCATTGTTGGGTTAAAGTTATTTCATTGTTCATCAATTATAGATAAATTGATGAACAATATTGATCGTAGTGGAAAAAATACGAATGTAAAATATTTGTTAATGCATGGTTTTAAAAGAGTGAGATAACACGCAAGAACAACTGTGCACAGCAATGACGCACTGCATGCACCGGCCTGGTGCGTTGTTCGCGGCTATGCCAGCAATAATGCCGGGAAGGGGTGAGGATAAGTTGCTGCTTCTTCTGGATTATGGGAATATTGCCGCTTGTCCCCCGTTAGTGAGAGGCAGATGAGAGAACCTGCAGAGCCTGTACTGAGTGAAATGATTGCTCAGGCATTACGTCAGAAAATTATTGCTGGAGAGTTACTGCCTGGTGCCCGCCTCTCGGAAAGGGAATTAACCAGCCAGTTGGATATTTCCCGTAACACGTTGCGTGAAGTTTTTCGTTTGCTTACCCAGGAAGGGCTGTTGCGTTACCAGCCAAACCGGGGCGTGTGTGTGGCGGTACCCACAGATGCCGATATCATAGATATTTACCGCATCCGGCGGTTGATTGAATGTGATGCATTGCGTAATGCTTACCCATACCACCCGGCGATTACCATGATGGAGCGTGCTGTTAACGAGGCGCGTCGCGCTTTGCGGGAGGAAAACTGGGGGGAGGTTGGCACCGCGAATATGCAATTCCATGCAGCCATTGTCGCACTTTCAGACAGTGAGCGTCTGATGCGGCTTTACCAGCATATTTCAGCCGAATTACGCCTGGCCTTTGGTCAACTGGCAGATAAAGAGATGCTGCATTCACCCTATGTGGAGAAAAACGCGGGGATAATTTTGTTGCTGAAAGCGGGTGAAAACGGTAACGCCGCTGCCACCCTTGAAACCTACCTGAATATTTCTGAACGCACTATTCTGGCTGCGCTGGCGCGCAGCCGGTAATTTACCTGAGCTCTGGCGGTAATGACTCCAACTTACTGATAGTGTTTTATGTTCAGATAATGCCCGATGACTTTGTCATGCAGCTCCACCGATTTTGAGAACGACAGTGACTTCCGTCCCAGCCTTGCCAGATGTTGCCTCAGATTCAGGTTATGCCGCTCAATGCGCTGCGTATATCGCTTGCTGATAACGTGCAGTTCTCCATTCAGGCGTGATTCATAAAGCGGCCAGCCATCCGTCATCCATACCACGACCTCAAAGGCCGACAGCAGGCCCGGAAGACGCTCCAGCGTGGCCAGCGTGCGTTCACCGGATACGTGCGCCACAACCGTCTTCCGTATCCTGTCATACGCGTAAAACAACCAGCGCTGGCGTGATTTAGCGCCGACGTAACCCCACTGTTCGTCCATTTCCGCGCAAACAATGACGTCACTGCCCGGTTGTATGCGTGAGTTTACCGACTGCGGCCTGAGTTTTTTAAGTGACGTAAAATCGTGTTGAGGCCAACGCCCATAATGCGTGCACTGGCGCGACATCCGACGCCATTCATGGCCATATCAATGATTTTCTGATGCGTACCGGGTTGAGAAGCGGTGTAAGTGAACTGTAGCTGCCATGTTTTACGGCAGTGAGAGCAGAGATAGCGCTGATGTCCGGCAGTACTGTTACCGTTACGCACCACGCCTTCAGTAGCTGAACAGGAGGGACAGCTGATAGAAACAGAAGCCACTGGAGCACCTCAAAAACACCATCATACACTAAATCAGTAAGTTGGCACCATTACCGCGGGATTGTGCTGGATTGGCCCTTCGCCAGAAGCCATTGATATATTGGGCGACAAAGTGAAAGCACGTCAGCTGGCAAAACGTGTCGGCACGCCGTTAGTGGCAGGAACTCAGGATCCGGTTAACAGCGTAGATGACGTCATGAAATTTGCCGAGCAATATGGCCTGCCGCTGGTGATCAAAGCCGCTTATGGTGGTGGCGGACGGGGAATGAAAGTGGTATGGCGAAGAGAGGACATTCCAGAACTGTATGTCTCAGCCGTGCGCGAAGCGGTGACCGCATTCGGCCGTGGCGAATGTTTTATTGAACGGTTTTTAGACAGGCCGCGTCACATTGAAGCGCAGGTGCTGGCAGACAAATATGGCAACGTACAGGTGCTAGGCACGCGCGATTGTTCGTTACAGCGCCGTAACCAAAAGCTGATTGAAGAAGCGCCCGCGCCTTTTCTCAGTGATGAACAACGTCAGCGTATTCATGATGCAGCCAGAGAGTTGTGTCGCGAAGCAGCGTACTGCGGCGCTGGTACCGTCGAGTTTCTGCTTAGCCCGGAAGGGGAGTTCTCCTTCCTTGAGGTCAATACCCGCCTGCAGGTTGAACACACTGTGACGGAAGAAACCACTGGCATTGACCTTGTCATCGCCCAACTGGAGATCGCCCGGGGCAAACGGCTGGACAATACCGAAACTCCGCCTCCGCACGGCCATGCTTTTGAGTTTCGTATCAATGCCGAAGATCCTGCGCGTGGATTTCTTCCTGTTTCCGGCACGATCAGTGACTTTTCACCGCCGTCCGGCATTGGTATCCGTCTGGACAGCGGAGTCCGGACCGGTTCGACAGTGCCGCCCACTTTTGATTCTCTGCTGGCAAAACTTATCGTCTGGGCGCGATCGCGCGAAATGGCGCTTGCGCGAGCTCGACGCGCTCTTGCTGAATTCAAAATAGAAGGGCTGGCAAGCGTTCTTCCTTTCCACCGCGCTGCCCTGCAGGAGCCGGATTTCATTACCGCGCCTTTTTCTGTGCATACACGCTGGATTGAAACTGATTTTGCTGTCGATTTGCCGCTGGCAGACCGGACATTGCCTGCACGGGAAGAAAGCCTGACGTGTGTCTGGATAGAACTCGATGGAAAGCGTGTTGCCCTGGGGCTGCCGGATTCGCTGCTGAATGGCGTTACACAGCCGGATGCGCAGCCCGCACGGCCCTTGCGGGTGAACGCAGGCGTGGTAGAAGCCCCCATTTCGGGTGTTTTACTGAGCTGGCATGTCGAAGAAAGCCAGCAGGTTAGCGAAGGCGACCCCATCGCCATGATGGAAGCGATGAAAATGGAAACGCAGCTCTATGCGCCCTGCGCTGGTCGAATTACTCTTCGGGCCGCTGCTGGTGAGATGGTGACGGCAGGGACAATGCTGGCCGACATACACAGAGATACCGATCCCATGGCGTCGTGATGATAAAAAAACCCGCTTTATCAGCGGGTTTTTTATGGTATTACCAGGCAACTGGCTTCAGTTGCATACCGTGATTACCACGGTAGTCCGGTGAAACCGGCGGCGTCCAGTTGGCAACCAGGTCCGCCTGCGGCTTATAAATTTCCACCCCAAGCGGACGGCAGACCCTCAGCGTGTCTTGCGCCTCTTCGCCCCACATCGGTAGCGACAAATCGCCGCCCGGACAAGTTGAAAGTGCACATAACAGATCGATTTCGGCGAAAAACTCAAGGTAATCACCCTTCTTCGCCGGGCAGGCTTTCATAAAATACTGGTCATTGTCATTCAGGCCGGTGCACTGGAATACATTCATCACGTCATGGACATCAAATTCTGTCAGTCCCCAGGGCTGTACAGCGCGTACCAGGTTGGAATGGCAATGGAAATCGAAATCTTCGCCAGTCAGTAATTTATTTACATAGGGATCGCAACGTGTTCCCATCAGGTCATGTACGCGGCCGCCGTCGCTGTCGATACCATAATCCGCCAGCGAATCTGCGGTGATGGTCGCTATCGGACGAATAAACGGCAAATTCGACCAGAGTCGATCGTAAGTCGACAGGTGCGCCCGTTGTAATTGGCGGGTACGGGATACCCACATTCTTTCGCGTGGGTCACGGCGGTTCCAGATATTCAAATCCCCTACCTGCGGTCCTTCCGGCGTGGTAATCCGGAATAGATGTCCGGCGGGAACTTCCCAGGCAAAGCCAGTACGAATTGGAATCAGATGAGAGGTGATAAGCTCACGCGGGCCTTCGGCAAGCGCTTTGTAGAAATCGCGGTCAACGTCTAACGCCGAGCCGGACGTGCTCTGATACGCTGCAGGATAATTCGCCATCAGTAAGATTCTCCATAGGTAATTGGGTGACTAAAGTTGGTCGTTAACTGTCGTTCTGAGTAATCGAGATAGTCGATTAGCGCACGGCAGGCTGCCTCGCTTTGTTGCTGGTTCAGTAAGGCCAGGATTTGGCGATCGCGTGCGATCCATGGCAACTGGAAATCTCGCTCCCCGGCGCCGCTGCAAAACAACAGACGCAACTGCGCGAGTAACACACTGAAAAAATCATTAAAACGCTCGCATCCCAGCATCTGTACGATGCTCTGATGAAATCGCAGGCTGTGCGTACCGACGCTGCGCCATTCCGACGCCGCCGCTGATTGTGCAGCGTTATCCAGATGCTTTTCCATCCGCGCCAGATGAAAATCGCTGATAGGCGTGTTGACCGTTAACGCCAGTACTTCCAGATGGCGGCGAGCTTTGAATATGTCGCGGATATCGCGCTTATCAAGCTGACGAACAAAGACCCCGCGATTCTGGTGATAATTCACCAGTCCTTCGCCATGCAGAAAACGCAATGCCTCACGTAGGGTGTTACGCGAGCTATCGCATAATGCCGCCAGTTCAATTTCGCCCAGCGCCTGCCCAGCTACCAGATTGCCGCTGATGATGTTTTCACGCAGCAGGATGGATATACGCTCAAATGCAGGCAGCCCGGTTAAATCAATATGTTCAGGAATTTCAATGAACAATGCGCCTGATTCCCCGGCAGATCCTTTCATACAATCTCCTCAGGCCGTAGCCATATCGTCGATAAAGCGGAGGATCCGGTGATTGCGCATTTGGCGAATTTCTTCCGGCGGCGCATCAATTTCGATACGCCCCTGCTCCATAAACACCACCCGGTCGGAAATGGTGAACGCGAACCTCATCTCGTGGGTTACAATCAGCATGGTGATCCCCTCTTCCGCCAGCTTTTCAATCACCTGTAGTACTTCGCTGACTCGCTCCGGATCGAGTGCCGAGGTTGGCTCATCAAAAAGCACCACTGCGGGCTTCATTACCAGAGTACGGGCGATGGCCACGCGCTGTTGCTGTCCGCCTGATAATTGATGGGGGTATTTCGTAGCGTGTTCCAGCATGCCAACTTTATCAAGCATGGCCAGGCTGCGCTTATACAGATCATTAGGGTTATCGAGGTTATGCAGTCGCGGGGCCAGCATCAGGTTTTCCAGCACTGTCTTATGGGGAAACAGGTTGAAGCCCTGAAAAACCATTCCAAGCCGGGTTATCTGGGCACGGTAAGGGAGTGCGTTTTCGCGCTGTCCTGCATGAATAAATGCACGTCCCAGCAGCTCAACACTACCCTGATCCATTTTTTCCAGACCATTGATCATGCGGATCAACGTGGTTTTTCCTGAGCCCGACGGGCCAATAATGGAGATCACCTCACCAGGTTTCACGCTGAGGTTGATATTGTTCAGTACCGGCTTGCCATTGAAGGACTTACTGAGACCAGTTAACTTCAAAATCGGTTTTGCCGATGCGCTGTGGCTTTTGCGCGTGGCAACGGGCTGTACTGGCAAGCTGGCGCGAGCCTGCGCCACATCAAACGGTGCGGGCTTACGATTCAGCACATCCCAGCGGCGCTCCAGCCAGCCAAACAGGCGCTCGAACAACGTAACGATCAGCACATAATAGAAGGCCACCGCCAGCAGGGTCTCCATCACCTTGAAGTTGTCAGTATAAAGGCGTTCACCCACCATCAGGATTTCTGACAGCGAGATAACCGACACCAGCGAAGTCATTTTCACGATGGTGATAAATTCATTCACCAACGTTGGTAGAGAGATACGTAATGCCTGCGGAATAATAATGCTTAGCCGGATCTGGGTATTATTGAGCCCCAGCGCCCGTCCTGCTTCAAACTGCCCGCGCTGAACTGACAACAATCCACCACGATGGATTTCCGCAATATAGGCGGTTTCGCTAAGAATCAGCGCCAGCAAACCGGCTGCGAATGGATTCGACAGTAACCCGCTGGTTGTCGGGAAAATTTGTGGCAGGTTAAAAATAAAGATCAGTAACACCAGCAACGGCAGGCTGCGGAATAACCAGATGTAGCAGCCTGCCGCATTTCGCAACAGGGTGTTACGCGATTGTTTAGCCAGCGCCACGCCTAAGCCCAGCACAATTCCCCCGAGCCACGTCATCACGCTCAGTTGCACTACCAGCCAACTGGCACGCCAGAAATCTGCGTAGTGGAATAAACTTATCAGGTAACGCCAGTCAAAATGCATGTTTCCTCCGGGGGATGATAACCGTCAAAGACTACCTGCCAGCGCTTTCGATATTTCATCGGCACCCGGCATTTGCAGGTTGTACTTCTGCAACAGCGCACGGTAGCTGCCATCGCTCACCCTCTGCGCCAAGGATGCTTTCAGTTCCTTCAATAATTCAGGGTTGTCTTTATTGACCGCCAGCCCCACCACCACGGGATAGATCATTTGTTGAGAGGAAATTTTCAGGCGCTGCCCGGTTTTCTCTAATGTCGCTTTTGCAACTGCGGCATCCTCATATTGCACATCAACCGCCGCCGACAGCAGGGCCTGAGTTGCTTCTGGCGAGGTCGGGAATTCTTGCACTGATATGGCGCCAAGGCTTTTAGACTGGCAGTAGTCGGTAGACACCTTATTCAGGCGGGCAATCCAGGCTCCGCCTTTAATTGATGCCACCCGTTTGCCGCACAGGTCTTCGGGCTTCTGCGGCTGGAAAGCCGAGCCGGCTATCACCAATAAAGAGCCGCCGGTTTTCATATAAGGCAGAAAATCCACCTGCTGCGCGCGCTCCGGCGTGACATAGAGTGTTGAAGCGATAACATCGAACTTATTGCTTTTTAAGCCAAGGATCAGGCTGGCGAAACGCGTGTCTTTAACGACCGGTTTCAGCTTTAACGGGGAGGCAATTAACTCAATAAACTCAGTATCAAAACCCGCCGGTTTGTCCTGCTTAAGGAAATTATAAGGCGGATAAGTCAGGTCAGAGCCAATGATCAGGTTACCCGGTTGCAGTGTGGACGCCTGCGCCACATTCAACATTACAGGTGCAGCAAGACAGGCAATGCGTAACATCGTTTTCATAGTGGAGTCTCTGTGGTTGTTTGTTCAACAATGTTTAAGCACCAATCATGCCAATTAATAAATTACCAAGACTGAGCGGCTGCGGGGTATGTTGTGGGGATTCGGCGTGGTTTATATTGCGCAATGAAGGGGCAAGGTACGAAAAAATGCACCAAAATGAGGAGTCTGGTTGAGGGTGTTCTCTGGTTTATTCTGAACCCGCCCACAATTAGTGGACCCGCTACTAAGTGAGTAAACTCTTAACCAGAGGCGATTACTCATGACAAAACCATCATAAACCTGCAAAACGGCCCGTAAACAGTACACGCCGGAATTTCGCGATGAAGCACTGAGACTAGCTGAACTCACAGCACAAAGCTGACGTTAAAGGTCTACAGCATGGGAAACTTCCGGATGCCGCGTCAGCGGCATGGAGGCGCCAGATGAGGTTACATGTGTCTGTGGGGCACTGTTGCAAAGTTAGCGATGAGGCAGCCTTTTGTCTTATTCAAAGGCCTTACATTTCAAAAACTCTGCTTACCAGGCGCATTTCGCCCAGGGGATCACCATAATAAAATGCTGAGGCCTGGCCTTTGCGTAGTGCACGCATCACCTCAATACCTTTGATGGTGGCGTAAGCCGTCTTCATGGATTTAAATCCCAGCGTGGCGCCGATTATCCGTTTCAGTTTGCCATGATCGCATTCAATCACGTTGTTCCGGTACTTAATCTGTCGGTGTTCAACGTCAGACGGGCACCGGCCTTCGCGTTTGAGCAGAGCAAGCGCGCGACCATAGGCGGGCGCTTTATCCGTGTTGATGAATCGCGGGATCTGCCACTTCTTCACGTTGTTGAGGATTTTACCCAGAAACCGGTATGCAGCTTTGCTGTTACGACGGGAGGAGAGATAAAAATCGACAGTGCGGCCCCGGCTGTCGACGGCCCGGTACAGATACGCCCAGCGGCCATTGACCTTCACGTAGGTTTCATCCATGTGCCACGGGCAAAGATCGGAAGGGTTACGCCAGTACCAGCGCAGCCGTTTTTCCATTTCAGGCGCATAACGCTGAACCCAGCGGTAAATCGTGGAGTGATCGACATTCACTCCGCGTTCAGCCAGCATCTCCTGCAGCTCACGGTAACTGATGCCGTATTTGCAGTACCAGCGTACGGCCCACAGAATGATGTCACGCTGAAAATGCCGGCCTTTGAATGGGTTCATGTGCAGCTCCATCAG
>NZ_JAOWFA010000068.1:5273-39254 GCF_030333885.1 Citrobacter sp. Cf132 | reverse complement strand
ACAGCTGATAGAAACAGAAGCCACTGGAGCACCTCAAAAACACCATCATACACTAAATCAGTAAGTTGGCAGCATCACCGGGCTTTGCCTGTAATCCGGCTGGCAGGTATTTCCATACTGCCAGCTGTACCGGAGACGGAACATATATGGCAGATGAATCTCTCAAAAAATATCGCTTTCCCGAAACCCTGACGAATCAGAGCCGCTGGTTTGGCCTTCCTGTGGATGAGCTTATTCCGGCGATTGTCTGCCTGGGGTGGGGATTCTGGACCCAGCATTATATCCCCGGAATTATCGCTGCCGTACTGGCCTATCTCGGAATTAAAAAGCTCAAAAAAGGGCGGGGCAGTTCATGGCTACGGGACCTGGTCTACTGGTATATGCCGACCTCACTGCTGAGGGGGATTTTTCATGATGTACCCGACTCATGCTACCGCCAGTGGATTAAATAGACAGGAATAATCAGATGGAACACGGAGCACGATTAAGTACACAGCGGGTTATTGCCATCGGCTTTATTGCCATGGGGGTGGTTATTCTGGGAAGCATCACCACCAATGTTATTCAGGCCGTCAACAACTACCGCCTTCAGAATGAGCAGAAGTCTATCGTCACGCCAATGCTTTTCAACGCGCCGTTTGCCGTGTCGCAGAACCAGGCAGATGCCTCCTACCTGCAACAGATGGCCCTGTCGCTTATCGCCCTTCGCCTCAATGTTACCCCGGAAACCGTTGATGCCTCTCATGAGCAGCTGCTGTCCTATGTCAAACCCGCAGCGCAGAACGAGCTGAAAATCCGGCTTGCTGAGGATGCGAAGCGCATTAAGGACAACAACGTTAACTCGTCTTTCTATATGACCAGCGTGAAGGTTTACCCGGCAAGCAGCCGCGTGGACGTACGCGGCCAGTTGAAGACCTGGATAGGCGACTCGAAACCGTATCCCGAGCTGAAACAGTACGTTCTCAAGTTCGAGCGCGAGGACGGCATCAGCTGGCTCAGTCACTTCGGAGAAATCATCGATGAACAAAAATAGTCGCCGTGCGCTGCTGGCGTTGCTGATGCTCGCTTCCGGTCAGACGGTCGCCGCACCCGCTGCGCTTTCTGCCACGATTGTCCCGTTGACGAACGGCGGACAGGCCAGCATCGCGGTCAGCAATACCGACCCGAACCTTTTTACAGTCGCAGGTGACCGCGTGACGGCCCTGACCAGCCTCGACGGTGAGCTGACGCGTCAGGAACAGACGGCAAGCGGTGGTGTGATTGTCAGCACCCTCAACAAAAAGCCTTTCACGTTCATTCTGGAAACCGAACGCGGCCTCAACTTCTCGGTACAGGCCGTGCCACGTGCGGGCGCGGGGCGAACCATCCGGCTGGTCAGCGAGCTGTCCGGTACGGGTGAAGCGGCGCGCACCTGGGAAGAGTCTTCCCCCTACGAGGCCACGCTGGTTTCCCTGAGCCAGCATCTGCTGGGCGGGCAGCTTCCGTCCGGCTGGCAGGCTATCCCCGTTACGCATGAAGCCCTCAACGCTCCCGCCGGACTTTCTGCAGTCCCCGAGCGCGTCTGGGTGGGTAATCACCTTAAGGTGGTGCGCTATCGCGTCACCAACAATACCGGGATGGCCCGCAACATCGCGGAAAGCGACTTCTGGCAGAGCGGCATTCGCGGCGTGCTGTTTGGTGAAGCCTCGCGTCAGCTGATGGCGGGCGGCGCCCTGCAGGTCTTCATTATCAGCAGCGGAGGTGCGGCTGATGGCCAGCATTAATTCAGTGGTGAAGCGCAAGCAGTTTATCTGGCTGGGTATCGTGCTGGCGACCGTGGGCGTGGTGGGCGGCGGCGGCTGGTATCTGGCGGATGCACGCTACGAGGGCAGCAGCGATGCGGCAGCCGCCGGCGAGCCTGCGCCCGATATGACCGGCGTGGTGGACAGCACCTTTGACCAGAAGGTGCAGCAGCATGCCACGACCGAGATGCAGGCTACGGCCTCCGAGATGCAGAAGCAGTATGCCGAAATGCGCCGCGAGCTTGAGCTGCTCAGCAAGGGGCAGGCAGGCTATCAGCACCAGATTGACAAACTCAGTCAGGATAATGCGGCGCTTTCCGCTCAGGTCAGCGCGCTGGGGGCGAAACCCGTCACCGCATCGGGTGAGCCGGCCCCGCAGCCGCCAGTGCCTGCGCCGGGGCCTGAAGGTGAGCCGCAGCCGACCGGTTTCCCGCCGCAGACGGGGGCCGTCCCGCCGCCGACCGCGTTCTATCCTGGTAACGGCGTCACGCCGCCGGCGCAGGTGCAGTACCAGCCCATCCCCGTACCCAACCAGCTGCGCCGGCAGTCTTTTGCCCACAGCGACGAGAGTAAAGGTCCGTCCCTGCCGTACATCCCGTCGGGCAGCTTCGCCAAATCGATGCTGATTGAGGGGGCTGACGCCAACGCCTCCGTAACCGGTAACGAGTCCACGGTGCCGATGCAGCTGCGCATTACGGGCAGGGTGGAAATGCCCAACAGCAAAAGCTACGACCTGACCGGCTGCTTCATCGGGCTTGAAGCCTGGGGCGACGTGTCCAGCGAACGCGCCATCGTACGCACCCGCAACATCAGCTGCCTGAAGCACGGCGTCACCATCGACCAGCCCATTGCCGGGCACGTGAGCTTCCGGGGAAAAAACGGCATCAAGGGCGAGGTGGTGATGCGAAACGGCAAAATCCTCGGCTGGGCATGGGGCGCGGGATTTGTTGACGGCATCGGTCAGGGCGTGCAGACCGCGTCCCAGCCTTCGGTCGGCCTCGGCGCCACGGCATCACTCGGCGCGGGTGACGTGATGAAGATGGGGATTGGCGGAGGCGCCTCCAAAGCCGCCCAGACCCTCAGCGACTACTACATCAAACGCGCAGAGCAGTACCACCCCGTCATTCCTATTGGGGCGGGTAACGAAGTGACCGTTGTCTTTCAGGACGGTTTTCAGCTGAAAACCATTGAAGAGCTGGCGCACGAGAATGACAGAAGCAAAGCGGAGGGCGACGACCGCAGCCCGGTTCCGCCGCCGTCAGTCCCGCAGGGCGGCATGAACGGGTTCAGTACCGACCAGATGCTCAACCAGCTGGGCAGGCTTAACCAGAGCCAGTTTATGCCGAAGGCCGACTCACAATAACCCCACGTAAAGGAACCGCAAATGAACAAGACAGTGCCTGTTGCGCTCACACTGGCCAGTCTCCTGACGCTGTCGGGATGTGCCGGTACAACGAGCGATTTTGAGTGTAACGCGACGACATCCGATACCTGCATGACCATCGAGCAGGCCAATGAGAAAGCCAAACGACTGGAGGAGGCCAGCGCGGTAAAGCCGGGTGCGACATCGCTGCCGCGCCTGGCTGAGGGTAATTTCCGGACCCGGTCCGTGCAGCCCCTGACGCTGCCGGCTGAACCGGTGCATGCCATCGCATCCAGGAATGCACCTCTGACGGGTATACCGACTCTCCCCCGCCCGCAGCCGCACTCAGCCTCACGGGCGCCGCTCTCCACGGTCACGCCGGTTACTGTGTCGCCGCCAGGGCGCGAGTCCATCGTGGACCCGAGGCCGCTTCGCGTCGGTGAAAAGGCGGCCGGGCTGTGGATCGCGCCCTATATCGATACGCAGGACGTTTATCACCAGCCGACGCGGGTGTTTTTTGTTGTGAAACCCTCAGCGTGGGGAACCCCACGCGTTAACTGAAACCTGAACCGCCACCGCGTGTGGCACCCATTTTAACAATCTGTCGTTATCACGCGTGCCCTGAAACGTAAAAAGGGATGGGCGGTAGCGTGTCCGGACAGTGTGAGCAGGGAGCGTTGATGGCAGACGAACTCGATCTCCTGCAGGAGCAGGACGAATTGCTGAACCAGCTTCATATACAGGCCGCGAGGCAGCGATCCTGCCTGCAGGGCAAAAGCCGCAACCGGTGCGAATGCTGTGGCAATCGCATCCCCCTCAGGCGGCAGCAGGCCATCCCGGGCGTACGTACCTGTACGGAATGCCAGCGGGTTCTGGAAATACGAGAAAAACAGTATCTGAGGTGACCGATGGGAAGAAGAAAAACCAATGTGATGGTCGTGGGGAAAACCGGTAGCGGTAAGACAGCCATCAGCGTTGAGGTTATGCGGACCTTTTTATCAGAACGACAACTCCGCGACTGGCGTGAATTGCGCAAAGACATTCAGAACGATGGCAAAAAACCAGGAGACGAACATCATGACAACCAACAGTAACAGCGGTCCGGGTAAGACCCGCCACCTTAACGATATAGCGGCCTGCTGCGAGGCGATGGGGATGCGTGTCATCTGTGTTAATGCCGCAGAGCGCGACTTCTGGCTTTCAGCGTCTCAGCAGAGCGCTCCCGCCCTTGACGGGAAGGCTGGGATTTCTCAACACATAATGCAACGGCAGCGTGGGCACTGTCTGTTCCTGGGTAAAGCAGGCTCAGGTATGAGCGTAACAAAACAGCAGATGAGGGTTTTCCTGGCGAAGTCTGACGTCAGCCGGATTAAAGCGCTGTACAGCGGAGAGGACGGGGAGAGGCTGGCGGAGGCTATCAGACACAACTGCAGCGTCTGGTTTCCGCTGAATCCCGGAGGTAAAGGGAATGATGCTTAAGCTTCTGTCCGTCCTGCTGTATTGCCTTAGATGGCTTGCCTGGGCTTTTCACTATCTGATTATCTGGCCTGCCGCCACGCTGATGCTGCTGGTTGCCATGCTTTTGTGGATGGATAACACCACGCCCGGAGAGGCGATGGCGCAGGAAATTATGGCCGTCACGCATAACGTCAGCAGTGGCGAGTTTCGTATTGCGGTCTGCCGTGATGAACCTTTACAACCCTTTATACCGCCTGCTCCGCAGAACAAGTCCTCCGGCCTCACGCTGCATGACGCTCCCTCTGCCGTCTGCCATGACCGGGGCAGCGTCGTCACCGATGCTAAAGGATATGCCGGTCATGTTGACGGGGCGCTGAGTGCGTTTAAGTTGCTGTGGATTGTGATGGCCATTGTGTTTTCAGGGGCGGCGCTGCTTATGGGATGCCGTCCGTATTTCTGCCTGTACGGTCAGATGCGCTCAGTGCGTTTTCGCTACGGTATCCCCGCCAGCCGCCCGGCCCCTGCGACGGAAGCGGTCAAAACGGCCGACAATAAAAAGGAGGGGGATCATGAGTAATCCGCTGGACTCCGTCACCCGCACGGTCAACTCGCTGCTGACGGCCCTGAAGATGCCCGATGCGTCCTCTGAGGCGAACGATGTCCTCGGGCAGATGCGCTTCCCGCAGTTTAGCCGCGTGCTGCCGTACCGCGACTACGATGCGGAAACCGGCCTCTTCATGAACGAAAAGACGATGGGCTTTATGCTCGAGGCGCAGCCCATCAACGGCGCCAACGAAACTATCGTTTCGTCGCTGGAAAACCTGATGCGCACCAAGCTGCCCCGCGAGGTGCCGGTGGCCGTTCACCTGGTGTCCAGCCATCTGGTGGGTCAGGATATCGAGTATGGCCTGCGCGAGCTCTCATGGACGGGGGAAAAGGCTGATACGTTCAACGCCATCACCCGCGCCTACTATCTCAGGGCCGCAGAAGAAGGGTTCCCGCTGCCCGATCACCTCAACCTGCCGCTGACCCTGCGTAACTACCGGGTGTACATCTCCTGCTGCGTCCCCCGTAAGCGCGGAAGTAAGGCCAGCGTGATGGAGATGGAAAACCAGGTCAAAATCATCCGCGCCTCGCTGCAGGGGGCGCAGATAGCCACCCGCAGCGTGGATGCGGATGCCTTTATCCGCATTGCGGGCGAAATGATTAACCACAACCCGGATGCGCTGTATCCCACCGAACGGGAACTGGACCCGCTCAAGGATCTGAACTACCAGTGCGTGGACGATACCTTTGACCTGAAGGTGAAGGCCGACTACATGACGCTGGGGCTGCGCGGTAACGGTCGCAACAGCACCGCGCGCATCATGAACTTCCAGCTGACCAAAAATCCGGAGCTGGCCTTCCTCTGGAATATGGCCGACAACTACAGCAACCTTCTCAACCCGGAACTGTCCGTTTCGTGCCCGTTTATCCTGACGCTGGTCCTTAGCGTGGAAGACCAGGTAAAGGCGCAGAACGAGGCCAACCTGAAGTTCATGGATCTTGAGAAGAAGTCCAAGACCAGCTACGCCAAGTTCTTCCCGGGCGTGGCGCAGGAGGCAAAAGAGTGGGGCGATCTGCGCCAGCGCCTGTCGTCCGGGCAGTCCTCGCTGGTGAGCTATTTTCTGAACGTGACCCTCTTCTGCCGCGATGACCAGGAAACTGCGCTGAAGGTCGAGCAGGACGTACTGAACAGCTTCCGTAAAAATGGCTTCGAGCTGATTTCCCCGCGCTTTAACCATATGCGCAATTTTCTCGTGAATCTGCCGTTTATGGCGGGCGGCGGCCTCTTTAAGCAGCTGCGTGAGTCCGGCGTGCTGCAGCGCGCCGAAAGCTTTAATGTCGCCAATCTGATGCCGGTGGTGGCGGACAGCCCGCTGGCCACTTCCGGCCTGCTGGCACCGACCTACCGCAACCAGCTGGCGTTTATCGACCTGTTCAGCCGCGGCATGGGTAACACCAACTTCAATATGGCGGTGTGTGGCACCTCCGGCGCGGGGAAAACCGGGCTTATCCAGCCCCTGATACGCAGCGTTATCGACTCCGGCGGCTTCGCCGTGGTGTTCGACATGGGCGACGGCTACAAGTCCCTGTGCGAGAACATGGGCGGGGTCTACCTCGACGGCGAGACGCTGAAGTTTAATCCGTTCGCTAACGTCACCGACGATACCATCGATGAGATGGCCGAACGCCTGCGGGACCAGCTGTCCGTGATGGCCAGCCCCAACGGCAACCTGGACGAGGTGCACGAAGGTCTGCTGCTCAAGGCGGTGAAGGCCACCTGGCTTACGAAGAAAAACCAGGCGCGCATTGACGACGTGGTGGACTACCTGATGATGGCCCGCGACAGCGAGGAGTACAGCGGATCGCCAACCATCCGCAGCCGCCTCGATGAGATGGTGGTACTGCTGACCCAGTACACCCGCGACGGGGTGTACGGCAGCTACTTCAACTCCGACGAACCGTCCCTGAAGGACGAAGCCCGGATGGTGGTGCTTGAGCTCGGCGGACTGGAGGACAGGCCGTCCCTCCTGGTGGCGGTGATGTTCTCGCTCATTCTCTACATTGAGAACCGCATGTACCGCACGCCGCGCAGCCTGAAGAAGCTCAACGTGATAGACGAAGGCTGGCGCCTGCTGGACTTCAAGAACAACAAGGTCGGGGCGTTTATCGAGAAGGGCTACCGTACCGCCCGCCGCCATACAGGTTCGTACATCACCATTACGCAGAACATCGTCGATTTTGACTCGGAAACGGCCTCCAGCGCCGCCCGCGCGGCATGGGGTAACTCGTCCTACAAAATTATCCTCAAGCAGTCCGCCAAAGAGTTCGCCAAGTACAACCAGCTGTACCCGGACCAGTATTCGCAGCTGCAGCGCGACATGATTAAAGGTTTTGGCAGCGCGAAGGACAACTGGTTCAGCAGCTTTATGCTGTCGGTTGAGCACCTGACGTCCTGGCACCGCCTGTTCGTCGATCCGCTCAGCCGGGCAATGTACTCCTCGGACGGTCCGGACTTTGAGTTTCTGCAGCAGCGACGCCGGGAAGGGCTGAGTATTCACGAAGCCGTCTGGGAGCTGGCGTGGAAAAAATCCGGGCCGGAAATGGCCGCGCTGGAGCGCTGGCTTCACGAGCATGAAGGGAAGACCATCTCATGAAAAAACACGTACTCATTAACGCCGCGCTGATTGCCGGCACGCTGGCTGCGGGCGCAGGCATCAGCTGGCTGGTCTGCCAGCTTAACCGTCCTGTGGTTGTGGCCTTCAACATGAAATCCACGGTGGATGCCTTCTTTGACAGCGCCGGTCGCCGTTCACTGGACGAGGCGCAGACAAAAGCACTTTCAGACCGCTTTAACGCGTCACTGGAGGCCAGCCTCAGGGACTGGCAGGTCCGCCATCGTGCCCTCATCCTTGTCGCACCTGCCGTGGTGCAGGGGGCGCCGGATATCACGCGTGAAATCCAGACTGACGTGGCCCGCCGGATGAAGGAGGGGGGGTGATGCGCGCCCTTGCCCTGGGCCTGACGCTGCTGACCGGCAGCGTGACGGCCGCTGACCTCGGGACGTGGGGCGATCTCTGGCCGGTGGCGGAGCCGGATATGCTGACCGTTATCGAAAGCCGGCTGCAGACGCTGGCGCAGTCCGGCGAGATGGACAAAAAGATGGCGGAGTTTAAGGCGCGCGTGGTGCGCAACAGCCAGCGCCCGCCTGCCGTTGAGGGAATAACCCGCGCGGTGCGCTACGAGCGGCGCTGGTTTGACCCGAGCGTGCGGGTGGACAAGGCGCTTGCCGACGACAGGGGCAACGTGTTTGCTCAGGCGGGGCAGGTCTTTAATCCGCTTGATGTGGTGCCGTTTAACGAAACCCTGCTGTTTATCAACGGCGACGATGCGGAGCAGCTCGCGTGGGTACAGCGACAGAAGCCTGACACCCTGATCACCCGCATCATTCTGGTTCAGGGCAACATTCCGCAGACGTCGGAGAAGCTCGACAGCCGCATTTTCTTCGACCAGAACGGGGTGCTGACCGCCCGGTTCGGCATAAGCCAGGTGCCGGCGCGGGTAACGGCGGCACCCAGCGGAAAGCGCCTGCAGGTGGAA
This sequence comes from Citrobacter sp. Cf132, assembly GCF_030333885.1. Lineage (NCBI taxonomy): Bacteria > Pseudomonadati > Pseudomonadota > Gammaproteobacteria > Enterobacterales > Enterobacteriaceae > Citrobacter > Citrobacter sp. Cf132. The sequence continues at coordinate 30,509 of NZ_JAOWFA010000068.1, read as the reverse complement.
ATCATTCCGCCCGATATGGCGCAGCATGATGCAGGAGGTGTCCGGTGAAAATGCTGACCGTCTCTCTGTTCGGGCTGCTTCTGTGGGGTAACAGCCACATGGCAGCGGCGGACGCCGCCTGCGAAGGGCGCTTCGTCAATCCGATCACTGATATCTGCTGGCGCTGCATGTTCCCCCTGTCGCTCGGCAGCACAAAAGTCACGGGCGGGGATTTACCGGACACGTCCAATCCCGGTAGCCCGATACAGTTTTGTCCCATGCCACCGCCGGTATTTCAGCGCGTTGGCCTGGCAATAGGGTACTGGGAGCCGATGGCCATGACCGATGTGGCACGTTCTCCGGGCTGCATGGTGAACCTCGGCGGATTCACCGTTAATCTCGGGAAAATGGGGATGGGCGCCGCCAAAAAAGATGACAAACAGGTCAATGGCGCGTTCTACCACGTGCACTGGTACAAATATCCGCTGACGTACTGGCTCAATATCATCACCTCCCTCGGGTGTCTGCAGGGCGGCGATCTGGATATCGGATACCTGTCTGAAATCGACCCGACATGGGGGGACAGCGCCCTGACCTCCATTCTGAATCCGGAGGCGGTCATTTTTGCCAACCCCATCGCGCAGGGCGCATGTGCGGCCGACGCGGTGGCCAGTGCAGCAAAAACGTCGGTTGACGCGCTGTTCTGGTGTGCCGGATCGCAGGGGTCAATGTATCCCTTTAACGGCTGGGTGAGCAATGAGTCCAGCCCCCTGCAGTCTTCCGTTCTGGTCAGCGAGCGCATGGCGTTCAAGCTGCACCGTCAGGGTCAGATAATGGAGAGCGTCGGGGAGGATAAAAAGGTCTGCTTCGAGTATCCGTCACCCATTATTCCCAAAACGCGCTGGCGCTATCAGATGGTGAATATGTATCCGGACGTGGCGCAGTGCCATCCCTTCGGCCGAACGGTCATGCGCTGGGAAACGGGGCGTAACCCGCCGAACACGAAGAAAAACTACGGCTATCTTCTCTGGCGCAAGCGCAACTGCGTCTTCCTCTGAGAAAAAGGAAACTTCCATGAAAACTCTGTCCGGTCTGACGGCGGCGCTGCTGCTGTCAGCATACTGTTGCACTGCGCTGGCGTCAGGGGCTGATGAGGCGAACCGCGAGTTTATTCGTCAGCAGGAGTCTTTCAGCCAGCAGCTGAGGGGGCAGGACAACGCGCCGCTGCGCCAGATGCTGGAGCAGCAGGTGCGCCAGAACCCTCTTTCAGCAGACGACGCCCGCTTTATCGGGGAGCTGAAACAGCGCCAGCGCGAGGACCAGCAGGATAAACCCACGCACGGTGCCCTGTATTTCGTCTCCTTTGCCATCCCGCAGGCGGGGCTTAAGCGCATGCTGACCGAGGCCCGCCGCTACGATATTCCCGCCACCCTGCGGGGTATGGTCAACAACGACATGAAAACGACGGCAACCGCCGTGATGGCGCTTGTTCAGGACGGCTCAGCCAGCGGCGTCGCCATCGACCCGACCCGCTTTCGTGAGTACGGGATCACCAGCGTGCCGTCCCTGGTGGTGTACTGCGAGGCGGGCCACGACGTGATTCGCGGCAATCTTCATCTGAAGCAGGCGCTGGAAAAGGTGGTGGGGAAGGGCGAGTGCAGGGATGAGGCGCAACAGCTGCTTAATAAAGGAGATGCCCGATGAAAAGAGCAATACTGATGTCGGTGCTGGCCATTGCCACCACGATGGCAAGCGTGAATGCATTTGCCGATGCTGACGCGCAGTACAGGGCGGGGGCTGATTTTGCCCGTCAGGTACAGGGGCAGGGTGAGAGCAGCCTGAAAAACTTTAACCCCTCAGCGTCTATCCCCAACTATACCGCCTCACCCGGTGAGAAAAAGTACTATGGCGGTGTGACGGCGACCGGTGATGGTGCGCTGAAAGCGGACGGTACCACGGGCTGGACTACTAATGAGGCTACAAAAGCCGTCACCGACTCGTTTGTTAACAACCCGAAGGAGCCCATTTCGCCCGACGCGCCGTTTATTAAGGCCAGCCAGGATGTCCAGTCCCGCGCTGATACCATCATCGGCAAAACGGGGCAGACGCAGTGCGAAGCGCAGAATATCAGCCGCAGTGAGTTCACCAACTATACCTGTGAGCGCGACCTGCTGGTTGAGCAGGCCTGTACGCGCACGGCCAGCATTACCGGCCACTATGAAGATACATCTGAAACAAAACAGATTGTTATCCAGTCTCAGAATATTTCGTTTGCTTCCTCCGAAGCGGGATACACAGGAACATGGACTGCGCCGGTGACAGGGAAGGTTGTTGCTGCAACAGCCACCTATTCCTGGAATAAACGTCTGGCGTTCAGTAATCCTAACTGGTTTATGCGAGTAACCACGCCTTTCGGGTTGATTTCCATGGATAACGATACCGGTAGCCTGGCGCTGAGTAGCGGCATGCAGCTGAAGAAAGGCGCAGGGATGGTGTTTTCCATTCGTACCAGGAGAAACAATCCCACTACAGATTCAATCTGGAAGCACAGCAATATGCGCTACAGCTTCACCGTTACGCTCCAGATTGAAATTCCCGCCAAAAAATGGGTACCAGACGTGGTCTGGAACGAATCCTGCCCGTTCAGCAAGAGCGAAGGTACGCTCAAAAAGACGGAATGTATTGAGCCGGGGAGCACAAAAACGGTGGTGGTTGACGGCGTGTCATACCCGGTCACGCAGGCTTGCTGGAAGTACAAAGACACGTATATGACCCAGGCTGCTGACAATGGCACCTGCAAAACCTACATGAACAATCCGGCCTGTACGCTTGCCTCACGCACCTGCGCCTTCACGGCAGAAGACGGCAGCGGCTGCCTGCATGAATACGCGACGTACTCCTGTGAAACACGTACTTCCGGCCAGGTGATGATATGTGGCGGCGACACCTTCTGTCTCGATGGTGACTGTGAGCGGGCGCAGAACGGTAAAAACAACGATTTTGCACCTGTCGTTTCGGCACTCGCCGCGCTGGCCGCTGCGGGCAAGGACGTGGCAGCCATTAACAGCGTTAACGTACGCGCCTTTACCGGCAGCGCGAAGTTCTGCAAGAAGTTTGCGGCAGGCTTCAGCAGCTGCTGTAAGGACGGCGGCTGGGGCCAGGACGTCGGGCTTGCCAGGTGCAGCAGCGAGGAGAAAGCGCTGGGCAAGGCCAAAGAGAATAAGCTCACGGTCAGTATCGGTGAGTTCTGTTCAAAAAAAGTGCTCGGCGTCTGTCTCGAGAAGAAGCGCAGCTACTGTCAGTTTGACTCAAAGCTTGCCCAGATTGTGCAGCAGCAGGGACGTAACGGTCAGCTTCACATCGGCTTTGGCAAGGCCAGCAGCCCGGACTGTCGCGGCATCACCCAGACTGAGTTGCAACAAATCAAGTTCGACAAACTCGACTTCTCAAACTTTTTCGACGATCTGCAAAAGAACAAGAAAATCCCGGATAACGACACCCTGACGAAGCGCGTCCGCGAGGAAATCGCCGCGCAACTGAAGAACAAACAGTAAGCCACTCATCACTCACTCAGGACTCTCCATCATGAAAATTAAAGGATTTACTGGACGCCTTATCATCAGCCTGATTGTCGCCTCACCGGTGCTTTACTGGCGCGGGAATATCGTTGATGAAACAACCCGCATCGATGTGTTTTTTATGGCGCTGATGGTTGTGCTTTTCGTGGCGGGAGTTCTGCTGGCGTGGCTGTTAAACCCGCTTTTCAAACGATAACCGACCTGCTTCGGGATAAGGAAGGTTCCAGTGAAAAAGAGAAAGACAGCGTTAGCGCTGCTGCTTCTTGGCAGCGTTTTTACCGCCACAGGAAAAGATGCCGGCTGGCAGTGGTACAACGAAACGCGCAGAACGCCGGAGGACGACAAATCCTCTTCAACACAGCCTCAGCAGGCCTCGCCGGACATCATGGAGAAGCTTGCCACGCTTCAGCAGGCCACGAAGCGCGCCATGTACGAGGCCATTCTGTATCCGGGCGTGGAGAACTTTACCCGCTACTTCCGCCTGCAGAACTACTGGACGCAGCAGGCCGGGCTGTTCTCGATGAGCGCCAAAAAAGCCATGCTCGAGCACCCCGAACTGGACTACAACCTGCAGCACAGCCACTACAACGGTACCGTGCGCAACCAGCTGGCGGCGGACTTTGCCGACCAGCGCCGCGCCATTGAAACGCTGGCTCAGCACTATGGCGTGATGTTCTTCTACCGCGGACAGGACCCGATCGACGGCCAGCTGGTTCAGGTCATTAAAAACTTCCGCGAAACGTATCACCTCAGCGTCATTCCGGTTTCCGTGGACGGTATCGTGAATCCACTCCTGCCGGATACCCGAATGGACGGTGGACAGGCCAGCCGGCTGGGTATTCGTTACTTCCCGGCGCTGATGCTGGCCGACCCTAAAAGCGGGGCGGTCAAACCCGTCTCGTATGGCTTTATCAGCCAGGATGACCTGGCGAAGCAGTTCCTCAACGTTTCCACAGATTTTGCCCCCAACTTTTAATACAGGAAGAGTTCGCATGCGCAAATTCCGTTTTCGCCTGCCTGAGTTCGACGTGCCCGGATTATGGGTGCTGAGCCTCGGGATATGGTTTCACATTGTTTCCCGCCTGGTCCGGCGCGAGCCGGAGATGGCCATTCTTCTGGCGCAGATAATCGGCGTATCGATGGCGCTCTGGGGGGGCTACCGCATCATCAACCGCTGGATTGATGCCGCCCGTGAGGCCGAAAAGGCCCGTGATGCCGGAGGATGCCGACATGAACCTTAGACATACCGTGTTTACCGTGGCGCTCATGTCCCTCTGCCTGGCCACACAGGCTTCCACAATGGACGAGATCAAATCGTTATGGCATCCACAGGGGGCGCGAACGTCGGGATCTCTGCCAACATCCCCGGAAGACCCTGAAGTTAAGCCACTTCCGGCGAAGCCGCCGGTCTGGTACCGCCTCAGCAACGGCCGCCAGATCAATCTGGCCGACTGGAAGGTCGTGCTGTTTATGCAGGGACACTGCCCGTACTGCCACCAGTTTGATCCGGTCCTGAAGTCGCTGTCGGCACGGGTGGGGTTTGGGGTGATGGCCTACACCATCGACGGTCAGGGGGATGCGTCCTTTCCCGATGCGTTGCCCGCGCCGCCGGAGGTGATGAAAACCTTTTTCCCTAACCTGCCCGTGGCCACGCCAACCACCTTTCTCGTCAACGTAAACACCCTTGAAGCCCTGCCCCTGCTGCAGGGCGCGACCGACGAACAGGGCTTTATGGCCCGCATGGATACGGTCCTTCAGATGCGTGGAGTGGGTAACAATGGCTGATCAGAACAATGCAGAGGAACACGACATGATGACCTCCGGAATGCTTCAGAGAGCTACGACGCCAGAGTTAATCGCGCTCAGGGCACGGAAAGAGGACGCACGGTTCGGCGTTTATGCTGAGTGGGCGGGCATTTTGCTCATTGCCGGCGTGCTGTCGCGCGTCTTTATGACATACGTTTTCAATGCCTGCGTCGGCGACTGGCTCAGGGACGGTCACCTGCAGCTGAAAGATTTGTGGAACGTGTTGATGTACGCCATTCCACTGATATTTATCGCGCTGAGCGGCGGGCTTGCCGTTGCAGGTGGCGTTTATGCAATCCTGAACTCGCTTTATACGAAAGGGCAAATGTTCATACTAAAACGAAAAATGGGAAAACTCGCCCTGCAGGCGAGTCGGGAGGGTGCCGATGTTCGTCCGTAAACCTCTCTCCATACTGTGTGGCCTCCTTCTTGCGTGTTCAGCGAGCGTGAGTGCCGACGTGAACAGTGACATGAACACCTTCTTTAATAAGCTGGGCTTTGCGTCCAACACCAGCCAGCCACAGGTCTGGCAGGGCCAGGCCGCGGGCTACGCCACGGGCGGCTCACTCTACGCGCGCACGCAGGTGAAAACCGTCCAGCTTATCTCCATGACGCTGCCCGACATCAACGCCGGCTGCGGCGGCATCGATGCCTATCTGGGCTCCTTCAGCTTTATTAACAGCGATCAGTTGCAGCGTTTCGCCAAGCAGATTATGTCCAATGCGGCCGGATACTTCTTCGATCTGGCGCTGCAGACCACGGTACCGGAAATCAAGACCGCTAAAGACTTCCTGCAGAAGATGGCCAGCGACATTAACAGCATGAACCTCAGCTCCTGCCAGGCGGCGCAGGGGATTGTCGGCGGTCTGTTTCCGCGCACTCAGGTCTCCCAGCAGAAGGTCTGCCAGGACATTGCCGGTGAGAGCAACATGTTTGCCGACTGGGCGGCATCCCGCCAGGGCTGCACGGTGGGGGGAAGCATGGATAAGGTCCGTGATAAGGCCAGTGATAAGGATAAAGAGCGCATAACGAAGAATATCAATGTCATCTGGAATGCGCTCGGAAAGAACCGCATGTTTGACGGGAATAAAGAGCTTAAGGAGTTCATCATGACCCTGACCGGAACAATGGTCTTTGATGAGAAGGGTAATATAACCCCGCTTCCGGCAAGAACGACCGATCGCGACCTTATTCGGGCCATGATGGAGGGGGGGACTGCACGGGTGTATCACTGTAATGACAGCGATAAATGTCTGAAGGTGGTTGCCGATGCTAATGTCACGATCAGCCAGAAAAATGCACTGAAAAATCAGATAAAAGACATCCTTTACAGCATTCAGAATAAAGCCGTTGCCGATCTAAAGTTAACCGAGAAAGAGAAGGGATTTATCACAAGTACTACCATCCCGGTCTTCAAGTACCTGGTTGATCCACAGATGCTGGGGGTTTCTAACAGCCTCGTTTATCAGCTAACCGATTACATCGGCTACGACATTCTTCTCCAGTACATCCAGGAGCTGGTCCAGCAGGCCCGTGCAATGGTGGCAACGGGAAACTATGACCAGGCGGTTATCGACAGCATCAATAATAACCTCAACGAAGCCACGCGGCAGATAGCCTCCTTCCAGGCACAGGTGCAGGTACAGCAGGATGCGCTTTTGGTTGTTGACCGCCAGATGAGCTACATGCGCCAGCAGGTCTCGGCACGCATGCTGCAGCGCTACCAGAACAACTATCACTTCGGGGGGGCGCGCTGATGCAGGAAATCTATGTCATCGCGGGCGGCGACTGGCTGACGCAGACGCTGAATGCCATCGTCACGTTCATGTCGACGGAGAACTGGGTTGTTATTCGGCGTATTGCGACGGCTTTCTCTGTGCTGGTTGTAGCCATTTCGTGGATACGACGGCACAACATCATGGATATGCTGGGCTGGGCAGGCGTCATTGTGCTGATGTCGCTGCTGGTCAGTGTTCGCACCTCCGTACAAATAATCGATATCAGTAATCAGACAAAGGTCTATAAAGTCGATAACGTGCCCGTCGGGCTGGCACTGCCTGCATCGCTGACCACCAAAATCGGATATGCCCTTGTTCAGGGGTATGAAATGGTCTTTTCACAGCCCGACAGCATCACCTACAGCAAAACCGGCATGATATTTGGGGCGAATCTGGTTTCACGCAGTACGGACTTTTTATCACAGAACCCAGAGATAACTACGATATTCACGGACTATGTGCAGAACTGCGTGATGGGCGATATTTTCCTGAACGGAAAATATACCATGGAAGATCTAATGAACAGTGCAGACCCGTATACGCTGATTTTCTCAAAGCCGAGTCCGCTGAGGGGGGTATTCAACAACAATAATCAGTTTTTAACCTGTGAAGAAGCCGCTGCGGTAATTAAGCCAAAGCTTGCCCTGGATACTCAGACCGGAGGAAAAACATGGAGTTACTACGTGCGTCAGCTTTTTGGCGGACGTCCGAATCCTGACATTTTGTTCAGCCAGATGATCGGGGACAGCTATAACTATTTCTATGGTGCTGGTCAGAGCGCCGCGTCGATTGTCCGTCAGAATGTGACGATGAACGCTTTGCGAAATGGCATCATGAGCTATGCAGCCCGCAACGGTGACACCTCAAGCCTGCTGAATATCGCCACTACGTCATCGATGGAGAAGCAGCGGCTGGCGCATGCGACGGTCGGTCAGGTGGCATTACGCTCACTACCTATGTCTCAGACGTTGATTGTCGGTCTGACCATCGGAATATTCCCCCTGATGGTGCTGGGCGGGATGTTTAACGCCGTCACCCTTAATGTGCTGAAGGGGTACGTGCTGGCTATCATGTGGGTGCAGAGCTGGCCACTGCTTTACGCCATCCTCAACAGCTGCATGACCTTCTATGCGAAGGCCAACGGTTCACCAGTGGTTCTCTCGGAGTTGTCACAGGTGCAGATAAAATACTCAGACCTCGCTACCACGGCAGGCTATCTGTCGATGCTTATCCCGCCACTGGCATGGGGAATGCTGAAGGGACTGGGGGCGGGGTTCTCAAATCTCTACAGCCATCTGGCCTCTTCCGCTATCAGCCCTGCAGCCACTGCTGCCTCTGGTGCTGTTGATGGTAACTACTCTTACGCTAACATGCAGACAGAAAATGTGAGTGGTTTTAACTGGAATACCAATAGCTCAACAGTATTTGGACAAATGAGCCAACAGTTGGCTAACGGAGCCAGTTCGACGCAAATGCGTGATGGTAGTGTAGTGACAGATTCCAGTGGTGCTACGTCACGTATTCCTATGAGTATCAACATGACTCGTCAGATTGCAACCGCACAGCAGGCAATGGCCCGCGAGGCACAAACCCAGTCAGAGAGTGCATTGCATGGATATAACAGTAGTTTGAGTAGCGCATGGAATACGCTTAGTCAGTTTGGCTCAAACCGTGGTAGCAGTAATTCAATGACCAGTGGCGCAGACAGCACTATGAGTGCTCAGGATTCTATGATGGCCAGCAGGATGCGCAGCGCAGTAGAAAGCTATGCGAAAGGGCATAATATTAGTAATGAACAGGCCACTCAAGAGTTAGCGTCAAGGAGCACCAGAGCGTCACTCGGATTGTATGGTGATGCACATGCTAAAGGAAGTATGGGGCTGAATGTGCTGGGTACCGGAGGAGGGGTAGGGTTTCAGGCAGGAGTTAAGGCGGGAGTTGATTTTTCCGATGACGATATGCACCAAGCAACAAATAGCTCTCGAGCTAGCCATGATGCTCGACATGATATGGATGCTAAAGCAACCCAGGACTTTAAGGAGGCGAGTGATTACTTTACTAGCCGTAAAGTCAGTGAATCTGGGAGCCATACGGACAATAATGCGGCTTCCCGAGCAGATCAACTTTCGGCATCGTTGAACTCAGCAAAACAGAGCTATGATCAGTACACCACAAGTCAGGCTCGTAGCCATGAATATGCTGAAATGGCGTCTCGTACAGAAAGTATGAGTGGTCAAATGAGCGAGGATCTAAATCAGCAGTTTGCCCAGTATGTCCGTAAACATGCACCTCAAGATGCAGATACATTGCTTACTAATACCAGCTCAGCAGAAATCGCAGGAAAACGTCGGGAACTGGCTTGGGGATTTGTTCAGGAGCAGGTACAACCGAGCGTTGATGCATCATATTCAGCAGCTAAAGGAAATGTTGGCCATGGTATGGGGGCCATTTCTGGTGGCGGTGGAAATAGCGATGTTAGTGCCGATCACCAGTCTCATCAGGCTACTATCGAACAACGTACACAGGACAGCGGAATTCAGAATAATGTAAAAGACCAAGTTGATAATATGCTCACAACATCGAGAGAGAATATAGCCGATACTAAAGGAGGAATACGCGATGAAGAAGGCAGCATAAATAAACAGTATTCTGATCTGCAAAAACATCATAATTCAGAGCAATCTTCGCAAATGAATACGTATAATAAGGAAAAGGAGTCTCAAGAACGAGTGCCGGGGGCTGACAGTCCTGAAGAACTGATGAAGAAGGCAAAAAAATATCAAGATAAACATAAGCAGTAACAGGATGCCAGAGAGGGTGCGATGAGAAATCTGCTTCAGATATTCATGGTAGTGTTGTTTCAGTCTATTGCTTGTTATCTGGCTGGATGGTTAGTTACGGAGGTGGTATTCATTGGTGCAACTGTGCTCTTATGGCAAGGATTGTTCATCTATTTGTTTTATAAAATATCTAAGAATAAAGGCAGTGTTGAACCCTACACATACAACAGGGTAGTTTGGTATGTGATAATGCCTATATGTTCACTGGCTCCTCCTCTTGTTACTTTTTTTGTATTCATTGTGGGTACATTGATGGATTTATATAAGGTTAGCGGGTGTATAAGCATCAAAGAGTGGCTTGAAAAAAACAAGGTAGATGGCGCCCACTCTATAAATAATGACTTTGAATCCGTGGACTTTGATAATGTTAATTATAATCCGGAAAGTAATTATCCAATGGGTTGGAAGCGTTAGATTGAGTTGTAGGATTTCATAGTCAGTTTCATGGTTGTGTATGGATATAATATTTAGTTTTATGGAGGTAAACAATGCGAGTGTTCTATGGGATGTTGGGAGTTTTTGTTTTCCTGTCGTGTACCTTGAGTGTAAGGGCTAGCGACGACTACTACACTAACTTAAAAAAAGATGCGAATTCTGGAAACGCATTAGCTCAATATAAGCTAGGTGCAATGTATTTGGTCGTATCTGGTGATTATAAAAAAGCTTTTTATTGGACTAATAAGTCGGCGATTCAGGGTAATTCAGATGCCCAAAATAACCTAGGTCTGCTCTATTATTATGGGCAAGGTGTTGATAAAAATATAAAAAAAGCAGGCTATTGGTGGGGGAAGGCAGCAGATGCAGGGAATGCATCTGCTCAGAATGACTTGGCAATGCTTTATAAAAATGGATTATTGAAAGATGCCCGTTGTGATAAAATAATGGATTTGCTTAACTCCTCAGCTCAAAAAGATTTTGAGTTGGCATATTTGAATATTGGAAACCTGTATTCTACAGGTGAGTGTGTTAATAGGGATATGCACGAGGCGGTGATCTGGTGGGAGAAAGCATCCATTAAAAATAACGGACAGGCTGAGTTTAATTTGGCAGGGGCTTATATGAGAGGTGATGGTGTATTTCCAGGTTCTGGAATGGCAGATATCTATTTGAAAAAATCATGCTCACATGGATATGCAGGAGCGTGTGATTTACTTAAAAAATAACATTCATTATTAATAATCTCCCCGCCTTTAGTTAAATGATGTCATCCTAGTGTTTTGTAACGGATGACATTAAATCAATTGCTTTCTGAAATCATGGTCGCTATACATATAGACCAACCTCTATGAGGCTAATATGAGTTTTAATGCTAAGGATATGACCCAGGGCGGTCAGATCGCGAGCATGCGTATCCGTATGTTCAGTCAAATTGCCAATATCATCGTGTACTGTCTCGTCATTCTCTTCGGCATCATTGTCGCGATTACGCTGTCGGTTAAACTGACCTGGCAGACGTTCGTGAACGGCATGGTTTATTACTGGTGTCAGACGCTGGCCCCCATGCGCGATATTTTTAAATCCCAGCCTGTCTATACCATCCGTTATTACGGCCATGAGCTGAAGTACAACGCGCAGCAAATACTGCAGGACAAATATATCCAGTGGTGCGCCGACCAGGTCTGGACGGCCTTTATTCTTGCTGCCATCATCGCGGCCGTGGTGTGCGTTATTACCTTCTTTGTCACCACCTGGATTCTGGGCCATCAGGGTAAGCAGCAGAGTGAGGACGAGATAACGGGAGGGCGCCAGCTGACTGACGACCCGAAAGCGGTGGCGAAAATGCTCAGGCGCGACGGTCTCGCATCCGACATCAAAATCGGTGAGCTGCCGCTTATTAAGGACTCGGAGATCCAGAACTTCTGTCTGCACGGTACCGTCGGGGCCGGTAAATCAGAAGTTATCCGCCGTCTGATGAACTACGCCCGCCAGCGTGGCGATATGGTCATCGTGTATGACCGCTCCTGTGAGTTCGTCAAAAGCTACTATGATCCGGCCACAGATAAAATCCTTAACCCGCTGGATGCGCGCTGCGCTGCATGGGACCTGTGGCGGGAGTGCCTGACGCAGCCTGACTTCGACAACGTTTCCAACACGCTTATTCCTATGGGCACGAAGGAAGACCCCTTCTGGCAGGGGTCGGGACGTACCATCTTTGCCGAAGCCGCATATCTGATGCGCAACGACAAGGACCGCAGCTACAGCAAGCTGGTCGACACGCTGCTTTCCATCAAGATTGAGAAGCTGCGCTCGTACCTGAAAAACTCCCCGGCGGCGAACCTGGTGGAAGAGAAAATCGAGAAAACGGCCATCTCCATCCGCGCCGTGCTGACCAACTACGTCAAGGCTATCCGCTACCTGCAGGGCATCGAAAATAACGGCGAGTCATTCACCATACGCGACTGGATGCGCGGCGTTCGTGAGGATGGTAAAAACGGCTGGCTGTTTATCTCCTCCAATGCTGACACCCACGCTTCCCTCAAGCCGGTTATCTCCATGTGGTTGTCCATCGCCATTCGCGGGCTGCTGGCGATGGGGGAAAACCGTAACCGCCGCGTGTGGATCTTCGCCGACGAGCTGCCTACCCTGCACAAGCTGCCGGACCTGGTTGAGATCCTGCCGGAGGCGCGTAAGTTTGGCGGCTGCTACGTCATTGGCATTCAGTCCTACGCCCAGCTGGAAGATATTTACGGGCAGAAGCCGGCGGAAACGCTGTTCGACGTGCTGAACACCCGTGCCTTCTTCCGCTCGCCGTCGCGCAATATCGCCGAGTTCGCCGCTGGCGAAATCGGTGAAAAAGAAATCCTCAAGGCGTCCGAGCAGTATTCCTACGGTGTGGACCCGGTACGCGACGGTACCTCGGTCGGCAAGGACATGGAGCGCGTCACCCTGGTGAGTTACTCCGACGTCCAGACGTTGCCGGATCTCTCCTGCTACGTCACGCTTCCCGGACCTTATCCTGCCGTGAAAATGGCGCTGAAGTATCAGCAGCGTCCAAAGGTGGCACCGGAATTCATTCCGCGCACCATCGACGGGAAAGCGGAGGAACGCCTGAATGCCGCGCTGGCTGCACGTGAACATGAATCCCGCAGCATCGCCATGCTCTTTGAACCGGATGCCGATGTTGTCGCGCCAGAGGGCGGTGCGGAGAATGTTGGTCAGCCACAGCAGCCACAGCAACTGACGCCCGCGCCCCGCGCTGCAGACGCGGCATCCGTAGCAGGTGCGGCAGGCGCCGGCGGTGTGGAGCCTGAGCTGAAGACAAAGGCGGAAGAGGCAGAGCAGCTGCCGCCCGGCATCAGTGAAAGCGGTGAAGTAGTGGATATGGCGGCATGGGAGGCGTGGCAGGCGGAGCAGGACGAACTGTCTCCTCAGGAGAGGCAGCGTCGTGAAGAAGTGAACATCAACGTTCACCGGGCGCCTGAAAAGGATCTTGAGCCGGGAGGATACATCTGATGATGAGCATCGGATCGGTAAAATCCGCCGGCAGCGCGGGCAATTATTACACCGACAAGGACAACTACTACGTTATCGGTAGTATGGGCGAGCGCTGGGCCGGAAAAGGGGCTGAAGCGCTGGGGCTCAGCGGCGGGGTGGACCAGAAGGTCTTTACGAAGGTTCTGGAGGGACGCCTGCCGGACGGCAGCGACCTCAGCCGGACTCAGGACGGGGCGAACAAACACCGTCCGGGCTACGACTTCACCTTCTCTGCGCCCAAAAGTGTCTCCGTGATGGCCATGCTGGGAGGCGACAAGCGTCTTATTGAGGCACACAACCGCGCGGTGGAGACCGCCATTAAGCAGATAGAGGCAATGGCCTCCACGCGGGTTATGACGGAGGGCAGGAGCGAGACGCAGCTGACCGGCAACCTGGTGATGGCGCTGTTTAACCACGATACCAGCCGCGACCAGGAGCCGCAGCTGCACACCCACGCGGTGGTGGCCAATGCCACTCAGCATGGCGATGAGTGGCGAACGCTCAGCAGCGACAAAGTGGGTAAAACCGGGTTTATTGAGAATATCTACGCCAACCAGATTGCCTTTGGCCGCCTGTATCGTGCCGCGCTGAAGGATGACGTCGCGGCGATGGGCTATGAGACTGAGACGGTCGGCAAACACGGCATGTGGGAGCTGAAGGGCGTACCGACGGAGCCGTATTCCAGCCGCAGCAGGACCATCAGCGAGGCGGTCGGGGATGACGCGTCCCTGAAGTCCCGCGACGTGGCGGCGCTCGATACCCGCCAGTCGAAGCAGAAGGTTGACCCCGAACAGCGCATGGCCGAGTGGATGCATACCCTGAAAGAGACGGGGTTTGACATTAAAGCCTACCGTGAGGCGGCAGACCTGCGGGTTGTGCAGGGGAATATTCCCGCAACGACGCCTGAAGCCATTGATATTAACAGCAGCGTCGGGCAGGCCATCGCGATGCTGAGCGACCGGCGGGCGCGGTTCACGTATTCCGAACTGCTGGCCACCACCCTCGGGCAGCTGCCCGCGCGGTCGGGCATGGTGGAGATGGCGCGTGACGGCATCGATGCGGCGATAAAAAATGAGCAGCTCATCCCGCTGGATAAAGAGAAGGGGCTGTTTACCTCGAACATCCACGTGCTGGATGAGCTGTCGGTGTCGGCGATGACCCGCGATTTACAGCGGACGGGGCAGGCCGACATTTTTCCGGATAAAAGCGTGCCCCGCAGCCGGTCATACAGCGATGCCGTGAGTGTCCTGGCCCAGGACCGTCCGCCGGTGGCGATCATTTCGGGTCAGGGCGGGGCGGCCGGCCAGCGTGAGCGCGTGGCGGAGCTGACGATGATGGCGCGCGAACAGGGGCGTGACGTGCAGATTATCGCCGCCGACAGGCGTTCGCGCAGCGCCCTTATGCAGGATGAGCGCCTCAGCGGCGAGCATATCACCGACAGGCGGGGGCTGACGGAGGGCATGGCCTTTACGCCCGGCAGCACGCTGATTGTGGACCAGGGGGAGAAGCTGACCCTGAAAGAAACGCTCACGCTGCTCGACGGTGCGCTGCGCCATAACGTCCAGCTGCTGATTGCCGACAGCGGCCAGCGCACCGGGACCGGCAGCGCCCTCACCGTCATGAAGGAAGCGGGAGTGAGCACGCTCGCGTGGCAGGGCGGTGAGAAGACGCAGGTCTCGGTTATCAGCGAGCCTGACCGGCGGCAGCGGTATGACCGCCTGGCCGCTGACTTTGCCCGAAGCGTCCGCGCAGGTGAACACAGCGTGGCGCAGGTCACCGGTCCGCGCGAGCAGGCGGTGCTCGCAGGCGTAGTCCGCGAGGCGCTTAAGGCGGAAAAGGTGCTGGGCGAGCGGGAGGTCAGTATCACCACGCTGGAGCCGGTCTGGCTCGACAGCCGCCATCAGCAGGTGCGCGACCACTACCGGGAGGGGATGGTCATGGAGCGCTGGAATGCCGAAGAGCGCAGCCGGGAACGCTTTGTCATTGACCGCGTGACGGGCCGCAACAACAGCCTGACGCTGCGCAACGCCCAGGGTGAGACGCGGGTGACCCGCCTGTCTGAACTCAACAGCAGCTGGTCGCTGTACCGCACCGGCACGCTGCAGGTGGCCGAAGGCGACCGTCTGGCAGTGCTGGGTCAGGCGCAGGGGACGCGGCTCAGGGGAGGCGATACGGTGACCGTTAAGGCGCTCGGGGAGGCGGGGCTCGTCGTCAGCCTGCCGGGGCGTAAGGCGGACGTGGTCCTGCCCGCCGGCGACAGCCCGTTTACCGCCGCGAAGGTGGTTCAAGGCTGGGTGGAGTCGCCGGGCCGCTCGGTGAGCGACAGCGCCACGGTTTTTGCCTCGCTGTCGCAGCGCGAGCTGGATAACACCACGCTGAACAAACTGGCGCTCAGCGGCCGGGCGGTGCGGCTCTATTCCGCGCAGACGGCGCAGAAAACGACGGAGAAGCTGTCGCGTCAGTCTGCCTGGAGCGTCGTGTCCGAACAGATTAAGGATGCGGCGGGGCATGACAGGCTCGATGATGCCCTGGCGCACCAGAAGGCCGGTCTGCACACGCCGGAGCAGCAGGCTATCCATCTGGCCATTCCGGTGCTGGAGGGGAACGGCCTGGCGTTCACGAAGCCGCAACTGATGGCCGCCGCGAAAGAATTTGAGCAGGACAGCCTCAGCCTGCAGGCCATCGAAAAGGAAGCGGACCGTCAGGTGCGCAGCGGCGACCTGCTGTCGGTGCCGGTATCGCCGGGAAACGGCCTGCAGCTGCTGGTCTCACGCCAGTCGTACAACGCTGAAAAAAGCATTATCCGCCACGTCCTTGAGGGAAAGGAGGCCGTCACCCCGCTGATGGATAAGGTTCCGGACGCGCAGCTGGCGGGCCTGACCGACGGGCAGCGGAACGCCACGCGCATGATACTTGAATCCCCCGACCGCTTTACCCTGGTGCAGGGCTACGCCGGGGTGGGTAAAACCACCCAGTTCCGGGCAGTCATGTCGGCCATCGGCACGCTGCCGGAACGGGAGCAGCCGCGCGTTATCGGCGTGGCCCCCACCCACCGGGCGGTGAGCGAGATGCGCGATGCGGGCGTGCCTGAAACGCAGACGCTGGCGGCCTTTATTCACGACACGCAGCAGCAGCTGCGCGGCGGCGAACGAACGGACTTCAGCAACGTGCTGTTTCTCGTGGATGAAAGCTCAATGGTCGGTAACGCCGACATGGCGAAGGCGTACAGCCTGATTGCCGGGGGCGGGGGGCGCGCGGTCTCCAGCGGGGATACCGACCAGCTGCAGTCCATTGCCCCGGGCCAGCCCTTCCGCCTGCTGCAGAAGCGCAGCGCCATTGACGTGGCGGTGATGCAGGAGATCGTCCGCCAGACGCCGGAACTAAAACCTGCCGTCTACAGCCTGATTAGCCGCGATATCGGCAGCGCCCTGACGACCATTGAGAGCGTGGCGCCGGCACAGGTGCCGCGCAGGGCGGATGCCTGGCAGCCGGACAGCTCCGTCATGGAGTTCAGCCGCGAACGGGAGGAGGCCATTGCGAAAGCCGTGGCGGCCGGCGACCTGATGCCCGGCGGGCAGCCCGCGACGCTGCTGGAGGCCATCGTGAAGGACTACACGGGGCGCACGTCAGAGGCGCAGGCGCAGACCATCGTTATCACCGCCCTGAACGCCGACCGCCGCCAGGTGAACGCCATGATTCATGACGCCCGTCAGGGTGCCGGCGAGGTGGGCGAAAAAGAGGTCACGCTGCCGGTTCTCACGCCTGCCAATATCCGCGACGGGGAGCTGCGGCGCATGGCAACGTGGGAGGCATCCCGCGACAGCCTGGTTCTGCTGGACAGCACCTATTACAGCATTGAGGCGCTGGACGGGGAGGCGCACCTGGTGATGCTGAAGGATGCGCAGGGCAACACCCGCAGCCTGTCGCCCGCGCAGGCGGCGACAGAGGGCGTCACGCTCTACCGTCAGGACACCATTACCGTGTCGGAAGGCGACCGGATGCGCTTTTCGAAAAGCGACAACGAGCGGGGCTTCGTGGCCAACAGCGTCTGGTCGGTCAGTGAGATAAAAGGTGACAGCGTCACGCTGTCGGACGGGAAACAGACCCGTACGCTCACGCCGTCAGCCGAGCAGGCAGAGCAGCACATCGACCTGGCCTATGCCGTCACCGTTGAAGGCTCACAGGGTGCGAGCGAGCCCTTCTCCATCTCCCTGCAGGGTACGGACGGCGGACGTAAGCGGATGGTGAGCTTCGAGTCAGCCTACGTGGCGCTGAGCCGCATGAAGCAGCACGCGCAGGTCTATACCGACAACCGGGATAAGTGGGTGGCCGCGATGGAAAAATCGCAGGCGAAAAGTACGGCGCATGACATTCTGGAGCCGCGCGGCGACCGCGCCGTCGCGAATGCCGCCCGCCTGACGGCGACGGCAAAAGCGCTGGGTGAGGTGCCTGCCGGTCGCGCCGCGCTGCGCCAGGCCGGGCTGCAGCCCGAGGGCTCGATGGCGAAATATATCTCGCCGGGGCGTAAATACCCGCAGCCGCACGTGGCGCTCCCGGCCTTCGACCGCAACGGCAGGAAGGCGGGCGTCTGGCTGAGCGCCCTGACGTCCGGAGACGGGCAGCTTAAGGGGCTCGCTGGTGAAGGCCGGGTGATGGGCAGCGGGGACGCGGCGTTTGCGGGTCTGCAGGCCAGCCGTAACGGCGAGTCGCTGCTGGCGCGGGATATGGAAGAGGGCGTGCGGCTCGCGAGGGAGAATCCGCAGAGCGGCGTGGTGGTGCGGCTCGAAGGCGAGGCGCGACCGTGGAACCCCGGCGCCATTACCGGCGGTCGGGTCTGGGCCGACGGCCTGCCCGATGCCACTGGTACGCAGCCCGCAGAAACGGTGCCGCCGGAGGTGCTGGCACAGCAGGCCCGGGAGGCTGAGGTGCAGCGGGAGCTGGATAAGCGTGCCGAAGAGGCGGTCCGCGAGATGGCCCGCAGCGGCGACAGGCCGGCCGGAGGGGCTGACGTCGCCGTCCGGGATGTGGTGCGGGATATGGATCGGATAAAAGAAACGCCGGCATCTCCCCTCACGCTGCCGGATGCGCCGGAAGAACGCCGCCGGGATGAGGCGGTGTCTCAGGTGGTGCGCGAGAGCGTGCAGCGGGACCGCCTGCAGCAGATGGAGCGCGAAACGGTGCGAGACCTTGAGCGTGAAAAGACCCTGGGAGGCGACTGATATGCGCGCTGAAAACCATCCGCTCTTCCCCCTTGTGGTGGTGGCCGACTGCTGGCTGCAGCGTCTGCTTGTGTGGACGCCGGGCCAGACCGACCTTATCAAAACCGTGGCGCTGCTGCTGATGGTGGCCGACCACATCAGCATGCTGTGCGGACTGGATAATGACTGGCTGCGTCTTGCCGGTCGGGGAGCGTTTCCGCTCTTTGGCCTGGTCTGGGCCATGAACCTCGCCCGCCATCCGCAGATTCAGCAGCGCGCCCTGAACCGGCTCTGGATATGGGCCGGGGTGGCGCAGGGCGGCTGGATACTGGCCGGGCTGCGCCCGGACCTGGGCAATATTCTGTTTGCCTTTGCGGTCAGCGGACAGGCACTGGCGATGATGCAGCGGCACGGGCCGCGCACGTGGCCGCTCTCCCTGATGCTGGTTCTGGCCTGGCTGCCGTTTTCGGCGGGAAGCTACGGGCTGGCGGGGGTAGTGATGCTGATGCTGGCCTGCGGCGTATGTATGACGGGCCGGCGCACCACGCGCACGGGGCTGGCGCTGTGTCTGGCACTGGCGATACTCGCGCTGAATGCCGCGGACAGCCCCGCCTTTGCCATCGCGGGTCTGGTAATACCCGGCGTTACCCTGACGGTGCTGAGCCGGACCTGTTGCCGCGTGCCGAGGTTCTGGCCGCGCGAATTTTTCCCGCTGTTCTACGCGGTGCACCTTGCCGTCATCGGACTGATGGTGATGTGATATCTGCCGTGTCAGAATAGGGTCAGTCAGGGGAGTATACGTGAAACAGATTTATCCGGAGGCAGGATGACAGAGCAGGGGCGCCCCACGCTGACGCTGCGCCGCAAAGCGGAGCCAGAAGGTCAGCGTGCCGTAAGCAACAGTGAACCGGACGGTGCGGGTCCGGGCCGGGTCACGCGTAAAAAGACCGTGGTGGTGAACACGACGCCTGCCTGGAAGGTCAGGAAGCAGGCGGTGGATGAGAGCGCGAAAAAGGCGCAGGCGGACGAGAAGGCCGCCAGAAAAGCAGAGAAAGCCCGGCAGTGGGCTGAGCGACAGGCCCAGGAGAGGGAGGCCATGCGGGCGGCCAGGCGCAAACCTGCCCCGGAACCGGTGTACCGGAAGGTCATGCCGCTTGCGGACGCGCTCGCGCTCCTGAAGCGTTGCTGGCCAGCCCTGGTGACGGACGGCCAGCCGCAGCTCCTGGCGGTCAACATCCGGGAGGCAATGGTCAATGACATTCGCCGGCGCGGGCTGGAGATTTCCGTGAAGACGCTGAAACGCTGCCTTGCCGCCGTCACCCGCTCGGATGCGTATCTGGGCGCCATGACGGTGGGCGCGTGGCGTAAAAACCTTGCCGGTGAACCGGTCGCAGCGGTGAGTGCGGAGGAGGCGGCGTATGCCGTGGAGCGCAGGGCTCAGGAGCACGCTAAACGACAGCGCAGGGCGGTTAGAAGCGTCGCCACCCGTGCACGGAACGAACTGATAACAACCGAGAAGAGAAAAACACAGGATGAACATGAATAAAACCCTTTCAGTCATGCTTGCCGCAGGCCTTCTGGTCTCCGGCGTGGCGGGGGCAGCAGAGAAACCTGCCGTTGCCTTTACCCCGGAACAGGAAGCCCGCATTGGTGAAATCGCGAAAGACTACCTGCTGGCTCATCCGGAAGTGCTGGTTGAGGTCAGCCAGAAGCTGCAGGCCCAACAGCAGGAGAAGCAGCAGCAGGCGATGACGGCCGCCGTGGTTCAGAATCAGGCAGCGCTGCTGAACGATAAAGGCACACCATCATATGGTCCTGCTGATGCGAAAGTGACGGTCGTTGAATTCTTTGATTACCAGTGCATCTACTGTGCCCGCCTGGCGCCGGAACTGGAGAAGGTAATAAAAGCTAACCCGGACGTGCGCTTTGTGTTCAAGGAATTCCCGATATTTGGCCAGCGCTGGCCGGCGTCGCTCAGTGCGGCGAAAACCGGGCTTCAGATCTGGAAGCAGAAGGGGGCCGATGCTTACCTTAACTATCACAACGCGATTTACGCTACCGCCCACAACGAGGGTAAGCTGACCGATGCTGATATCAGCGCGGCCGCAAAAGCCGTGAAGTTCGATGCGAAAACAGCCCCAGATGTTCAGGGGACCCTGGATGGCATAAACACACTTGCGCAGCAGCTGGGCTTCAGCGGTACCCCGGCCCTGGTGGTTCTCCCGTCAGCCGGCGCCAGTGCTGATAACGTGACGGTTATTCCGGGATACACCAGCGCGGAGGCCCTGCAGCAGGCCATCAGTCATGCTGCCGGTGATACCAAAAAATAATCAGGCGTCCGCCAACTGATACCGCTAAAAGAGACTGACGCCTTCGCCGTGCTCAGTTGTCCAACCCCGGAGAAGGGTAAAAGCAAGTTTTCCCCGTCTCCGGCGTTTCTGGTTAACACATCCGAACAGTATTTCTGAGGTTATTTAATGCGTAAGTTCACCTTTCGCCAGCTGGCCGTGTCCGGTCTGGTATGTCTTTCGCTGAGCTGTATTCAGCCCGCAGCAGCGGCATCCTCCGTTCAGGTCGGCTTTTCACCTGAAGGCAGCGCGTTGCAGCTGGTCCTTAAGACGATTGAGTCAGCACAGCAGGAAATTCGGCTGATGGGCTACTCATTTACGTCTCCGGAGGTGGTTAGTGCGCTTGTCAGGGCAAAACGTCGTGGTGTGGATGTGAAGATAGTGCTTGATGAAAAGGGCAACCGGAGCAAAGCCAGCCAGGCGGCGATGAACATCGTGGTGAACGCGGGAATTCCGCTGCGCACCAACGGTCGCTACGCCATCATGCATGACAAAGTCATTATTGTTGATAATCATACAGTTGAGGCTGGTAGCTTTAACTACACTCGCTCTGCTGCATCGCGGAATAGCGAGAATGTGCTGGTTATTAATGAGGTGCCGGAAGTGGCACAAACCTACCTTCAGCACTGGCAGTCGCGCTGGGACGGAGGAACGGACTGGCATTCTTCATACTAAGTCGCATCGTCATTTGATCCGCAATCTACATCTATCCTGGTGAACCATGCGCCAACATGGCTCACACCTTCGCGTAAAGTTAAGTCGCTGATTTCAGATATCTGTAGTATTCTCTGCAAACGATCCAAGTTTGATCCTTGAGGAGGCAGAGATGTCGCAGATCGAAAATGCAGTAACTTCCTCATCGAAAGAAAAGCGTTCTTACCGAAAAGGTAAGCCGATGTCGGCGAGTGAAAGACAGCTTGCCGCGATTGCGCGTAAACGTGAAACACATAAAGAAGTGAAGGTTTTTGTTAAAAATCCTCTTAAAGATTGGATGATTACGATCTGTGAAGAGGAAGGGCTCACTCAAGCTCAGTTTATTGAGACCTTACTCGAACGTGAACTTTCTGAACGCGGCGTTCTCGATGTAAAGACTTCACATTCTTGAACGTTTTCTCATTGGATGCTAGATTACTGATCGTTTTAGTGAATTCTTGGTTGGCCACGCCATAAGGTGGCAGGGAACTGGTTCTGATGAGGTGTCTACCCGGGACCAGAAAAGCAAAAACCCCGATAATCTTCACCAGGTTTGGCGACTAAGAGAAGATTAACGGGGCCTACTTAAACTGTATAGAAGCTGTTGCTCTATGCAGGGAGTATAGTTTTATGCTCAGAAAACTGCAATACCCGTTTCTGTGCCATTTACTCCTTCCGTGCAACATAAGTGCGGGAAGGTGTGACTGACGCCCAGACCCTGTTCTCCCATTACCGTCAGGTCAAAAACCCGAACCCGGCATTCACGCCGCGTGAAGGCAAAAAGACACTGCCGTTCTGTCGTAAGCTGATGGCGAAAGCCGAAGGCTTCACGTCCCGTTTTGACTTTTCCATCCATGTGGCGTTCTTACGCTCGCTGGGTAAACGTCACCGGATGCCGCCACTGTTGCGCCGCCGGGCCATCGATGCCCTGCTCCAGGGGCTGTGTTTCCACTATGACCCGCTGGCCAACCGCGTTCAGCGCTCCATCACCAATCTGGCCATCGAGTGCGGTCTCGCCACCGAGTCGAAAAGCGGTAATCTGTCCATCACCCGCGCCACGCGGGCGCTGACGTTTATGGCGGAGCTGGGGCTGATTACCTATCAGACCGAGTATGACCCGCAGATTGGCTGCAATATCCCGACCGATACCACCTTCACGCCGGCACTGTTCTCCGCGCTCGACGTCTCTGACGTGGCCGTTGTGGCCGCGAGGCGCAGCCGTGTGGAATGGGAGAATCAGCAGCGTAAGAAGCAGAACCTGAAGCCGCTGGAGATGGACGAGCTGATAGCGAAGGCCTGGCGGTTTGTGCGCGAACGGTTCCGCAGCTACCAGTCCGAACGTAAACAGCATGGCCTGAAGCGCGCCCGCGCCCGACGTGACGCGGACAGAGCCCGTAAGGACATTGTGACGCTGGTGAAACAGCAGCTGACGCGTGACTACGCCAAAGGGCGTTTCGTCGGCGACAGGGATGCTCTCCAGCGTGAGCTGGAGCGGCGCGTGAAAGAGCGCATGCTGATGTCGCGTGGTAACAACTACACGCGGCTGGCCACCGTCCCCATATAACCCTTCCTGTGTGAAAAATCCGGCTGGCGCCGGAGGGTTTCGCACGTCTGCAGTCCATCGTTGACGGTTTTCTGCACGAAATGACGGCCGTCCTTCCTGACATTCACCCCATTCCGCCATCAGAATGGCCAGAAATTGCATCAGAGTGGCCACATCTCGTCGCCAGATTCAGTTACCCACAAATAACTGCAAGGGACCTTTCCATAAGGTTACAACCGTTATGCTTACAGAGCGCCAGCCGACCTGATTTCAAAGTGCGTGGTTTCCTTTAAAAACCTGCTCTGTACTTCTTTTAAATATCTTTTATTTCATTCATATAAATATATAACCTGTTCGTCGCCTGACCTGTGGACAGGCTCCTGAAAATGCCCGCCCTTGCAGCGGACTCACGTCCGCGCCGGTTCGGCAACTGCCTAAAGTAGCTCCCATCGCTACGCGACGGGCCCCGGCACGGCACATATAGTTACAACATTCAAAATACTCACTCAAAAGCAGGAACAGTGCCTGCCTGAACCCTCACAGCCCCTCCCCACCACTGAAAAGCGAGGCCGCCCCGGGCCGAAGGCCCGGAACAACGTCGCTTTTAATGATGGATGTTGTAACTAGAATTCTGAGTGGCTGTGAGTAGTGTCGCTGTGAGTTTTTAGTACACGCCCGTAAGCGGCCCTGACGGCCCGCTAACGCGGAGATACGCCCCGACTGCGGCTACGCCTTGTCGTGACCACTCCGATGGCGCACAGATGCTTCTGCGTCGCGATTAGCGGGTTATGGCTTTGCAGGGAAGGGGGGGTTGATAGCGATCCTCTATAGATCAACCGGCTGCGCCGGGCTACGGCGCCACTAACCAGAAGAGCCACATTCAGCTCAAGCTGGCGCCTTCATGCGCCTGCGGCGCATTTCCACGAGACTGGCTAATACACCAAACGTCTATGTACTTCACTGGTAAACCAGGTTATGAATAATAATCGCTCAAATTTGATAAGGATATTGATATAAAATGAACAACCCATCAATAATCGACTCGATGGTTGACAGCATGCTGAGCATAGAGCGCAAAGACATGCTGATAGATGCATGTCGTAAACTTTTCATTGAAAAGGATTTTTCAAACATGCGACCATCCGTTCAGGAGGAATTAAAAGCCATCTTCGATGAAGATAATATTCCTGTTTCTGAATCTCCTCGATTAGCGTTAGGAATGAGTGCTCTGCTTCTGGCAAAAGAATCAAACAATGACGCACTGGAACTATTAGCAACTCAAATTATGAATATATCCGATAAAGCAACGTTGCAGAAAGCATTCGAAATGGTCAGACAACAGCTATTCGATCCTCGCTAACGGAGAGGTCTTCGTGCGCAGTACGCATATAAGAACCTAAATAAAAAGGTCTGCGACCTCAAATGGTCGTAGTATGAAAGGATGGAAAAAATATGAATAAAGAATACGTCGAATTTTTAAAAATGCTGTCTCCGTTTATTATACTTGGGTAATGACTCCAACTTACTGATAGTGTTTTATGTTCAGATAATGCCCGATGACCTTGTCATGCAGCTCCACCGATTTTGAGAACGACAGTGACTTCCGTCCCAGCCTTGCCAGATGTTGTCTCAGATTCAGGTTATGTCGCTCAATGCGCTGAGTGTAACGCTTGCTGATAACGTGCAGCTTTCCCTTCAGGCGGGATTCATACAGCGGCCAGCCATCCGTCATCCATACCACGACCTCAAAGGCCGACAGCAGGCTCAGAAGACGCTCCAGTGTGGCCAGAGTGCGTTCACCGAAGACGTGCGCCACAATCGTCCTCCGTATCCTGTCATACGCGTAAAACAGCCAGCGCTGACGTGATTTAGCACCGACGTAGCCCCACTGTTCGTCCATTTCAGCGCAGACAATCACATCACTGCCCGGCTGTATGCGCGAGGTTACCGACTGCGGCCTGAGTTTTTTAAGTGACGTAAAATCGTGTTGAGGCCAACG
>NZ_JAOWFA010000068.1:0-5163 GCF_030333885.1 Citrobacter sp. Cf132 | reverse complement strand
ACAGCTGATAGAAACAGAAGCCACTGGAGCACCTCAAAAACACCATCATACACTAAATCAGTAAGTTGGCAGCATCACCGAGAATGCAGTAGCTCGGCTATCTCATGAGCAATTTCATCGATTGTATGAGTTGCAGTACTACGAGCAACTTTGTCTGCTAATGATGGACTAAAATCGACAACTTCTTGTTTTGTAATATTATGCCATATGGGAAGCAATATTTGCTCACCAGAAATAGCACGAGTGACGATTCCATCAAGTTCATAATTTGTCCAACCTTTGCTTATAAACGCCGGAGACAAAACTACTAACCCAACACGACTGTTTGCTAAACCTTTGTCTATTTTTTGTCTCAGGCTGTCACCAATTCTTAACGTCATTTCGTCATACCATACATTAAGGCCGTGACTGATTAATGAGTTTGCCAGAGAGCGAACAAAATCATCTTTATCCTCTGAGGCATGCGAAATAAATACGTCATGTATCTCGTTGCTCTGTGCTGTTGACGGTGGTCTGTTATCTCTTACCAGACTAGGAACTTCGCTTAACGGCCTATCCTGAATTTCAGGAAGAACCCCTGGAAGAACGCGAACAGAAGCCCTGGTACTCCCCCTTAATCCCTGCATATCTACAGCAATATGCCAATGGCCTGATGAAGGGATCTGTAACCTTATGGGGGAGCGCTTTGCTAACCCACCAATGTAGGAATGTCGTCGGCCATTCTTATAACTACTGAAGTTAGAACTATCCATTAGTCTAACATTTGCACCACTGGTAAGGGTGATTTCAACAATCTCCCCTCTTTTTCTTTGACCAAGATCATTATGGATGAATTGCATGTAAGTCTGCTCTCTTCATTTGAATTGGAAGAATGTAGCCACTTCCTGATTATACTGTATCCAGTGGTTGAGAGTATCTCTTAGTGTGAAAAAATAAATTATAAGACTTTTACTCGGTATGGATGAAGATGTAAAATCCGTAAACCAGAGAATAAATGAGGAAAAAGCGTGACCAAGCACAAAGTTTTCATCAGTTACCACCATGCTAATGACCAATGGTACAAAAACGAACTTGAAAAAATGAATGATGTTTTTGATATTTTTGTGAATCGCTCGGTATCACTTGGTGACATTGATGAAGAAGAAGAACCTCAAAAGATCAGAGAAATAATAAGGGATGAATATTTACGTGATACATCCGTTCTTATTTTACTCGTTGGGACTGAGACTAAAAATAGAAAGCATGTTGATTGGGAATTATATTCATCCATGAGGGATAGTCCCAGAAACGGCAAATCAGGTATTTTTATTATAAATCTTCCTTCAACAGGGACAAACAACATTAGAGCCAGTCATGGTGAAAATGAAAAAAATGAATTTCATCCTAATATAACCGAGTGGATAACAATCAACGACAGAACAACATATAAAGAAATATATCCATATATGCCTGAAAGAGTTATCGATAACTTGATGAGTGAAAAGTCATATATATCAATAGTCAACTGGGATCAGATACACAATAACCCAGAAAACCTTAGAAAAATGATTGAGTTAACATATCAAGATAAAGATAAGTGCGAATACGTTTTTTCTACCCCAATGAGAATGCGTAATGGCTAGCAGAAACAGTAAAGGGGAGTATGATACTCCCCTTTACTTGTTACCAATCCCATTTGGTGGTGTTCACGTTAAATGTTTGTTGAACCCGTGATGTGAAAAAATCATTTACTACTTTAAAATCGTTACATATTTTACTGTAGTTATAGTATTGCTTTTGTATTTTATTTATAGGCGTCAGGTGAACTTTTAATGGTGTATTAGTTATAACATCAATAACTTCATCCTTATCTGATATATATTTATACCATCTTTTATAATTATTTTGATTTTTAGTTAAAAATTTATTTAACACCATTAACATATCATTGCTAATATTATATAACTCATTGTCTTTTTTTGGATTCAATAGTTTCATTTCATCTCTAATAAATTGATATGTCTGATAATATGATGAGATAACTTCATCGAATGCGTCCACATTTTTCTTCAACTTAAAGATAGCTCTTTTTGAATCCAGATGATTTTTTATACTTTTGCGATATAACGTACCACTTTCATTGAACAGAACATTAACGCCGCCTAAACTTAATTTCTCTACTTTAAATGAGTATTTTTTTAAAAGATATAACGCTACAATTAGCCATATAAAAATAGATATTAGTAGTATATATATAATACCAGTTACTAAAGGTTTGTTTTTATTAAATACGGTGTAAATTGAAGGTACATATGATGAAAGATCCACTGTACACATTACAGCAATTACCGCAATGAAAGCTATCGTCCAAATTATAACAAATGTTCTCACAATTCCACCTTGTCAGTTGTAAGATAATCAATCATTGATTGGTGAACGTTCTGAATTGATAATTTTATATACGGTTGAACGCGCAATACCCATATGCTTAGCTATTTCAGTTGCTCCAGTTCCTTTATCATGCATAAATTTTATTTTATTCCTGTCTATTTTCCGTTTTCTGCCAAATTTAATTCCTTTAGACTTGGCCTCAATTCTTCCTTCATTTGTTCGTTCAAAGATGCGAGTACGTTCTGCTTGTGCCACTGCTGATAGAATTGTGACGATCATCTTCCCCATTTCTCCATCGGTACTGATCCCATCATCAATGAATCGGACTGCCACACCCAAGGCATCGAATTCTTTTATTAGTTGAATCATATCGGCAGTGTCACGACCAAGACGGTCTAGCTTCTTCACCAGAATGACATCTCCATCTTCCACCTTCATGCGCAACAGCTCAAGTCCTTCCCTGGCAGCTGAACTTCCCGATGCCTTGTCCGTAAAAATACGGTTGGCTTTTACCCCCGCGTTCTTAAGTGCTCTAATTTGAATATCTAGGGACTGCTGACTGGTTGAGACCCGTGCGTAACCAAAAAGTCGCATAAAAATGTACCTTAAATCGAATATCAGACACCTTGTGTCTATTATGGCAAAAATACGATTTAATAGACAGTCCATGCCTGCCGTTTTATGCTGTCTTATAAATTATAACATTTCGGACGGTTGCGAAATTGTTAATATATAACCGTCAGGCAGGAAGGCCTATATGCCCGTCGATTTTCTGACCACTGAGCAGGAACTGAATTATGGTCGCTATGTTGCAGAACCCAATGACGTGCAGCTGGCGCGCTATTTTCATCTTGATGAGCGAGATCTTGCCTTCATTAACCAGCGACGGGGAAGGCATAACCGGCTGGGAATTGCGCTTCAGCTCACCACCGCCCGTTTTCTGGGCACCTTTCTGACAGATTTAACCCGGGTTCTGCCGGGTGTTCAGCAATTTGTCGCGGTGCAGCTTAATATCCGCCGTCCGGAAGTCCTTTCCCGCTACGCAGAACGGGATACCACCCTCAGAGAGCATACTGCGCTGATTAAGGAATATTACGGTTACCATGAATTTGGCGATTTCCCCTGGTCTTTCCGCCTGAAGCGCCTGCTATACACCCGTGCATGGCTCAGTAATGAGCGACCCGGCCTGATGTTTGATTTTGCCACCGCCTGGTTGCTTCAGAATAAGGTCCTGCTGCCCGGAGCAACCACACTTGTACGTCTCGTCAGTGAAATACGTGAACGGGCAAATCAGCAACTTTGGAAGAAACTGGCCGCGTTGCCGGACAGCTGGCAGACCGCCCGCGTGACTGAGCTGCTGGACATTCCTGAGGGGCAGCGAATTTCACCGCTGGAGCAACTGAAAAAGGGACCTGTCACCGTCAGCGGTCCGGCATTTACCGAAGCGCTGGATCGGTATATCCGGCTGCGAAACCTGGAGTTTTCCCGACTGAGTTTTACCGGTCTGCCCGCTATACAACTACGTAATCTGGCCCGTTACGCAGGCATGGCGTCGGTAAAATATATCGCGCGAATGCCACAGCAGAGAAAGCTGGCCGTACTCACCGCATTCGTTAAAGCACAGGAGACTGCGGCGCTGGATGAAGCCGTTGATGTGCTCGATATGCTTATACTGGATATCACTCGTGCGGCGAAGAAAACGGGGCAGAAAAAACGGCTCAGGACGCTGAAAGATCTTGACCGTGCTGCGCTACTGCTGGCGCAGGCATGTTCATTGTTGCTAGCTGAGCAGGCTGACGATGCTGAACTGAGGGAGACCATATTCAGCAGCATACCGAAAAGTAGGCTGGCAGAATCCGTCAGCAAGGTAAATGAGCTGGCCCGGCCTCAGAACAACAATTTCCATGACGAAATGGTGGAACAGTACGGGCGGGTAAAGCGTTTTCTTCCGGCGGTATTGCGCGACCTGCATTTCCAGGCAGCGCCAGCCGGAGAACATACGCTGTCCGCCATTCATTATCTGACCGAACTGAACGGCTCGAAAAAGCGCATCCTGGACGATGCGCCTGAACATATTATTACCGGCCCCTGGAAACGCCTGGTATACGATGCGGAGGGCCGGATACAGCGTGCCGGTTACTCGCTTTGTCTGCTGGAGCGCCTTCAGCGGGTCCGCTTGGAAAAAGGAAATTATCCTACTATAAGGGCTTCCCCGAACAGTCAACGCCGGTATTTATGGTTTCTGTCTGCTCTTCAGTAAAAATAAAGGGGAGAGACTGCGGTACTATAAACGGCCATGATGAATCGTCATCGATTCGGGCCCTGATGAAAGACGCGCGTGAGGTTCTTGTTCGTTAAGCGGATACGTATATCCTGTACAATAGCCAGATAGGCCTCACGGGGTCTAACCCTTTATCATCAACGAATTGCAGGTCAGATGGTTATACAGCTTCGAGCTTTAGTTGACTGAGTACAGCCGGAAATCATCACCGTAATGTAGTGATGCCCAACACAGCCGCGCATTTTTGGCGGCGATGGCCACAACAGCCCGCCAGTACCCTCTGCGCTCAACCAACATACAAACCCAACGGCTGAATGAGTCAGTCCTTTTCCCGGCGCCAATAAGCACTGAACGAGCCCCCTGAACCAGAAGCGTTCGCAGATACGAATCACCGGCTTTTGTGATCCTGCCGAGTTTCGACTTTCCCCCGCTGCTGTATTGTGATGGCGTCAGCCCCAGCCAGGCTGCCAGTTGGGGTCGTCTCAGAAAACGGAAAATAAAGCACGCTAAGC
>NZ_JAOWFA010000067.1:0-72501 GCF_030333885.1 Citrobacter sp. Cf132 | reverse complement strand
TTCTTTAAGGTAAGGAGGTGATCCAACCGCAGGTTCCCCTACGGTTACCTTGTTACGACTTCACCCCAGTCATGAATCACAAAGTGGTAAGCGCCCTCCCGAAGGTTAAGCTACCTACTTCTTTTGCAACCCACTCCCATGGTGTGACGGGCGGTGTGTACAAGGCCCGGGAACGTATTCACCGTGGCATTCTGATCCACGATTACTAGCGATTCCGACTTCATGGAGTCGAGTTGCAGACTCCAATCCGGACTACGACATACTTTATGAGGTCCGCTTGCTCTCGCGAGGTCGCTTCTCTTTGTATATGCCATTGTAGCACGTGTGTAGCCCTACTCGTAAGGGCCATGATGACTTGACGTCATCCCCACCTTCCTCCAGTTTATCACTGGCAGTCTCCTTTGAGTTCCCGGCCGGACCGCTGGCAACAAAGGATAAGGGTTGCGCTCGTTGCGGGACTTAACCCAACATTTCACAACACGAGCTGACGACAGCCATGCAGCACCTGTCTCAGAGTTCCCGAAGGCACCAAAGCATCTCTGCTAAGTTCTCTGGATGTCAAGAGTAGGTAAGGTTCTTCGCGTTGCATCGAATTAAACCACATGCTCCACCGCTTGTGCGGGCCCCCGTCAATTCATTTGAGTTTTAACCTTGCGGCCGTACTCCCCAGGCGGTCGACTTAACGCGTTAGCTCCGGAAGCCACGCCTCAAGGGCACAACCTCCAAGTCGACATCGTTTACGGCGTGGACTACCAGGGTATCTAATCCTGTTTGCTCCCCACGCTTTCGCACCTGAGCGTCAGTCTTTGTCCAGGGGGCCGCCTTCGCCACCGGTATTCCTCCAGATCTCTACGCATTTCACCGCTACACCTGGAATTCTACCCCCCTCTACAAGACTCTAGCCTGCCAGTTTCGGATGCAGTTCCCAGGTTGAGCCCGGGGATTTCACATCCGACTTGACAGACCGCCTGCGTGCGCTTTACGCCCAGTAATTCCGATTAACGCTTGCACCCTCCGTATTACCGCGGCTGCTGGCACGGAGTTAGCCGGTGCTTCTTCTGCGAGTAACGTCAATCGCTGCGGTTATTAACCACAACGCCTTCCTCCTCGCTGAAAGTACTTTACAACCCGAAGGCCTTCTTCATACACGCGGCATGGCTGCATCAGGCTTGCGCCCATTGTGCAATATTCCCCACTGCTGCCTCCCGTAGGAGTCTGGACCGTGTCTCAGTTCCAGTGTGGCTGGTCATCCTCTCAGACCAGCTAGGGATCGTCGCCTAGGTGAGCCGTTACCCCACCTACTAGCTAATCCCATCTGGGCACATCCGATGGCAAGAGGCCCGAAGGTCCCCCTCTTTGGTCTTGCGACGTTATGCGGTATTAGCTACCGTTTCCAGTAGTTATCCCCCTCCATCGGGCAGTTTCCCAGACATTACTCACCCGTCCGCCACTCGTCACCCAAGGAGCAAGCTCCTCTGTGCTACCGTTCGACTTGCATGTGTTAGGCCTGCCGCCAGCGTTCAATCTGAGCCATGATCAAACTCTTCAATTTAAGTTTGATGCTCGTGAATTAAACTTCGTAATGAATTACGTATGTTCACTCAGAGACTTGGTATTCATTTTTCGTCTTGCGACGTTAAGAATCCGTATCTTCGAGTGCCCACACAGATTGTCTGATAAATTGTTAAAGAGCAGTTGCGACGCGCTTTAGCGCTCTGTCGCGAGGTGGCGTATATTACGCTTTCCTCTTTCAGAGTCAACCCTCATTTTCAGGTTTTTCTCTTCAACCGGACCGGCTGTTTGTGTGAAGTGATTCACATCCGCCGTGTCGATGGAGGCGCATTATAGGGAGTTTCCTGCGGCCCGCAACCCTTAAATGACAGAAAAATGACTGACTGCTGTAATCCCCAGCAAAACCCCGCCTTATACCCATTTACACACAGAGTTATCCACAATCGTAAGAGAATTAGCGGCCAGCATCGGTGAAAAGTGGAAAAAGAGATAAGGAAATGTCTATATAGAAAGAAATTCGCTCTACGTTATATAAAGAAGAAAAGTACAGGCAACCCATGCTCCGTAATCCCTACCACCTTTGAATTACGCCCCCATCAGGCGATAATACCCGTATAAACCGTGATTCCAGGACCGTGATGAGACACACTCTGCAACGTACTGCTATACGCAAACGCCCGATGAAGCTCGGCACTACCGTGATCCTCATGGTCAGTGCGGTACTCTTCTCTGTGCTACTTGTCGTTCATCTGATTTATTTCTCACAAATCAGCAATATGACGCGTGATGCGCTAGCAGGTAAAGCGCTTGCGGCCGCACGAACGCTGGCGAACTCTCCGGAAATTCGCCAGGGGCTAATGAAAAAGCCCGAAGAAAGCGGCATTCAGGCGATTGCCCAGGCGGTGAATAAGAGTAATGACTTTTTGTTCATCGTCGTCACCGATATGCAGAGCATTCGTTACTCCCATCCCGAAGCGCAACGAATCGGCCAGCCGTTTAAAGGCGATGACATTTTGCTGGCCCTGCAAGGCAAAGAGAATGTCGCCATTAATCGCGGTTTTCTGGCTAAAGCACTGCGCGTGTTTACCCCCATCTATGACGAGAACCACCGGCAAATTGGCGTGGTGGCGATAGGTCTTGAGCTAAGCAGAGTGGCTGAACAGATCAATAACAGTCGCGGCAGCATCATCTGGTCCATCTTATTTGGCGTACTGGTTGGGCTACTCGGTACATGGATATTTGTTAAAGTCCTTAAGCGCATTCTGTTTGGCCTGGAGCCTTATGAAATCTCCAATCTGTTCGAACAACGCCAGGCGATGTTGCATTCTATAAAGGAAGGCGTCATTGCCGTTGACGAGTGCGGTGAGGTCACGCTGATAAACCAGGCGGCGCAGGAGCTGTTGGATTACCACAAATCACAAGACGATGCCCAGCTCTCCACGCTCAGCCACGCGTGGTCACAAGTGGTCGATTTTTCACAGGTACTACATGATGGTACGCCGCGTCGCGATGAAGAGATCATGGTGAAGGATCGACTACTCTTGATAAACACGGTTCCGGTGCTTAGCAACGGTAAAATCATCGGGGCCATTTCAACCTTCAGAGACAAGACTGAAATCCGAAAATTGATGCAGCGTCTGGACGGAATGGTCAACTATGCCGACGCACTTCGTGAACGATCCCACGAATTCATGAATAAGTTGCACGTGATTCTGGGATTATTGCATCTGAAAAGTTATAAGCAGCTTGAAAATTACATCCTGAAGACCGCAAACAATTATCAGGAAGAGATTGGCTCACTGTTAGGAAAAATTAAATCCCCGGTGATCGCAGGATTTTTACTCAGTAAGATTAATCGCACATCTGATTTAGGCCATAGCCTGGTGATCAGCAATGAAAGCCAGTTGCCAGAAAACAGCAACGAAGATCAGGTGGCTGTGCTGATTACCGTTCTGGGGAATTTAATTGAAAACGCCCTGGAAGCGCTAGGTCAAGAACCCGGGGGCGAGATCAGCGTATCCTTGCATTATCGACACGGCTGGTTGCATTGCGAAGTGAATGACGATGGTCCGGGGATCGCCCCCGAACACATTGAGCACATCTTTGAGAAGGGCGTTTCGTCAAAAGGAACCGAACGGGGCGTTGGTTTAGCACTTGTTAAACAACAGGTTGAAAACGTTGGCGGCAATATTTCCGTCGAGTCTGAACCTGGGATTTTCACCCAATTTTTTGTACAGTTACCGTGGAATGGTGAGAGGGCCAGCAGATGATCAATGTCTTAATTGTCGATGACGATGCAATGGTAGCGGAATTAAATCGCCGTTATGTCGCGCAGCTCTCCGGGTTTCATTGCTGCGGCACAGCCTCCACGCTGGAGAAAGCGAAAGAGATAATCTTTCATAGCGGTCATCATATCGACCTGATTTTGCTTGATATTTATATGCAAAAAGAAAACGGTCTGGATCTGCTGCCCGTTCTGCACAGCGAAGGATGCAAGTGTGATGTCATTGTCATCTCCTCCGCCGCTGACGCAACGACCATCAAAGACTCCCTACACTATGGTGTCGTTGACTACCTGATCAAACCTTTTCAGGCATCCCGTTTTGAAGAGGCGCTTACCGGGTGGTTACAAAAGAAAAACGAAATGGAAAAGCATCAGTACTATGAACAGTCTGAGCTTGACCAGTTGATTCATGGAAGTTCCTCTAATGAGCAGGAAGCGCGGCGCTTACCTAAAGGGTTAACGCCACAAACATTACGCACGCTATGTCAGTGGATTGATGAACATCAGGATCAAGAGTTCTCCACCGATGAACTGGCTAACGAGGTCAATATCTCGCGCGTCTCATGTCGTAAATATCTTATCTGGCTTGTAAATTGTCACATCCTATTTACCAGCATCCATTATGGCGTAACCGGTAGACCGGTTTATCGTTACCGCGTTCAGGCTGAACATTACTCCTTGCTTAAACAATATTGCCAATAAATACATGTTGGGATTATTTGTTATTTGAAAGTAACAATTATTAAAATAATGAAAAATCCCTATTTTGCTGACTCACGCTTCAAATTATAAATTTGCGTTAGATCAAATATATTTGTATCCAGCATGTTAAATGCATTATTTTAATATTGATTAACGTCACACTGTTTTTAATTTCAAAATCGCTAACAAAAGTTAATTAAGTATTATCTAACTCGCAGAGTGTGTATTTTTACCCATAAAGGATTAGTCTGAAATTAACCACACATACAAAATCTAGACTGGTAGCAATGGAGACCATGCTACGTACCATGGACACCGTACATTTTTGTGAGCAAGTAAAAGTATCCGCACGCCAACCTCATTACATCATGAAAAGGCGCGAGCGTGATCACATAAATAACCCACTCACCCATTCTGTCGGTGGTTCACGTAATAGCGGAAAACGCAAAACCGATAAATTACAGCGTCAACCGCAGCTTTCCATACCCAGCCCTGCTTCCCATCGCCTGAGGATTCTCTCCTCTGATCAACACCACAGAAAAAAGCTAAATATCACCATAATTTTAAGAAAACATTCTAGCAAGACATTTGAACATTAATCGCAAATACGGACATATCGAATACTGACCATTTTTTGATGCCTATTCCGGCAAAAAAAAATGTGGCACAGATCCATTTTTCAAAAATTGACTGGGTTTTTCGCGAGGGTAAAAAAATGTTATTTAGTATACAACTTCTCATAATATTAATATGTTTGTTTTATGGTGCCAGAAAGGGCGGTATCGCGCTGGGTTTATTAGGCGGTATCGGCCTGGTCATTCTGGTTTTCGTTTTTCATTTACAGCCGGGTAAACCGCCTGTAGATGTTATGCTGGTTATTATTGCCGTGGTCGCCGCATCGGCAACGTTGCAAGCCTCTGGTGGTCTTGACGTTATGCTGCAAATTGCTGAAAAGCTGCTGCGCCGTAACCCAAAATACGTTTCCATCGTCGCTCCGTTCGTAACCTGCACGCTGACGATTCTCTGCGGTACAGGCCACGTGGTGTACACCATCCTGCCAATCATTTATGACGTTGCCATTAAGAACAATATTCGCCCGGAACGTCCGATGGCGGCGAGTTCTATCGGTGCGCAGATGGGGATTATCGCCAGCCCGGTTTCCGTGGCCGTGGTGTCACTGGTCGCTATGCTGGGTAACGTAACGTTTGAAGGCAAGCATCTCGAATTCCTCGACCTGCTCAGCATCACCATCCCGTCTACCCTGCTGGGTATCCTGGCGATCGGTATCTTCAGTTGGTTCCGTGGTAAAGATCTGGATAAAGATGAAGAATTCCAGAAGTTCATTTCCGTACCTGAAAACCACAACTATGTTTATGGCGATACCGCCACACTGTTAGACAAAAAGCTGCCGAAAAGCAACTGGCTGGCTATGTGGATCTTCCTTGCCGCTATCGCCGTTGTTGCCGTGCTTGGCGCGTTCTCTGAACTGCGTCCTACCTTCAGCGGCAAACCGCTGTCGATGGTACTGGTCATCCAGATGTTCATGCTGCTGACCGGTGCGTTGATTATTATCCTGACGAAGACCAATCCCGCTTCAATATCTAAAAACGAAGTCTTCCGTTCCGGTATGATCGCGATTGTGGCGGTGTACGGTATTGCCTGGATGGCTGAAACAATGTTCGGCGCGCACATGACGGAAATCGAAGGTGTGCTGGGCAATATGGTGAAAGAGTATCCGTGGGCCTATGCAATTGTTCTGCTACTGGTTTCTAAATTTGTAAACTCCCAGGCAGCGGCACTGGCGGCGATTGTTCCGGTCGCGCTGGCAATCGGGGTTGATCCAGCGTACATCGTGGCTTCCGCTCCGGCATGTTACGGTTACTACATTCTGCCGACTTACCCAAGCGATCTGGCGGCGATTCAGTTTGACCGTTCCGGCACCACCCACATTGGCCGCTTCGTTATCAACCACAGCTTTATTCTGCCTGGTTTGATCGGCGTAAGCGTATCCTGTGTCTTTGGTTGGATCTTCGCCGCAATGTACGGTTTCCTGTAATTACAGTTCGCGTGCCGTCCGCTTTGGTACGGCACGCCACCGTTAAGACACAGAGAATTTTAAAATTCCTGAGAAAAATGAAAAGGCTGGAAGCAAATGTCAAA
Source organism: Citrobacter sp. Cf132 (assembly GCF_030333885.1). Lineage (NCBI taxonomy): Bacteria > Pseudomonadati > Pseudomonadota > Gammaproteobacteria > Enterobacterales > Enterobacteriaceae > Citrobacter > Citrobacter sp. Cf132. The sequence goes on along the minus strand of NZ_JAOWFA010000067.1, from coordinate 65,843 downwards.
CGTTGAATTCACTTACCAGGCGGCTTTCCCACTGGGGGAAGACAAAACTGAGTACTACCTGCTGACATCCGATCACGTCAGCGTTGGCGAGTTTGAAGGCGAAACAATCCTGAAAGTAGCTCCTGAAGCACTTACGCTACTGGCCCAACAAGCCTTCCACGATGCCTCCTTCATGCTCCGCCCAGAACACCAACAGCAAGTCGCCTCAATCCTCCATGATCCGGAAGCCAGCGAAAACGATAAGTATGTCGCGCTGCAGTTCCTGAGAAACTCCGAAATCGCCGCCAAAGGCGTGTTGCCAACCTGCCAGGACACTGGTACGGCCATTATCATGGGGAAAAAGGGTCAGCGTGTTTGGACCGGTGGCGGCGACGAAGCGGCACTCTCCAAAGGCGTATTCAATACCTATATTGAAGATAACCTGCGCTACTCGCAAAACGCGGCGCTGGATATGTACAAAGAAGTGAATACCGGCACTAACCTGCCCGCGCAAATCGATCTGTACAGCGTAGACGGCGACGAATACAAATTCCTGTGCGTGGCCAAAGGCGGCGGTTCCGCGAACAAAACCTACCTGTATCAGGAAACCAAAGCGCTGCTGACTCCCGGGAAACTGAAAAACTTCCTGGTGGAGAAAATGCGTACGCTGGGTACTGCAGCTTGCCCGCCGTACCATATTGCATTTGTCATTGGCGGCACGTCAGCGGAAAGCACCCTTAAAACGGTGAAGCTGGCCAGCACGCACTACTATGACGCACTGCCGACTGAAGGTAACGCGCATGGCCAGGCGTTCCGTGATCTGCAACTGGAACAGGAACTGCTGGAAGAAGCGCAGAAACTCGGTCTCGGCGCCCAGTTTGGCGGGAAATACTTCGCGCACGATATCCGCGTGATCCGTCTGCCTCGCCACGGCGCGTCCTGCCCGGTTGGTATGGGCGTCTCTTGCTCCGCAGACCGTAACATTAAAGCCAAGATTAACCGCGAAGGGATCTGGATTGAAAAACTTGAACACAATCCGGCTCAATACATTCCGGAATCCCTGCGCCAGGCCGGCGAAGGCGAAGTGGTCAAAGTTGACCTCAACCGCCCAATGAAAGAGATCCTTGCCCAGCTCTCTCAATACCCGGTTTCTACCCGTCTGTCGCTGAGCGGCACTATCATTGTCGGTCGCGACATCGCCCACGCGAAGCTGAAAGAACGTATTGAGTCCGGCGAAGGTCTGCCACAGTACGTGAAAGATCATCCGATCTACTATGCGGGTCCAGCCAAAACCCCTGCGGGTTATCCGTCCGGCTCTTTAGGCCCAACCACCGCCGGTCGTATGGACTCCTATGTTGACCTGTTGCAGTCTCACGGCGGCAGCATGATCATGCTGGCAAAAGGTAACCGTAGCCAGCAGGTAACTGACGCCTGCCACAAACACGGCGGCTTCTACTTAGGCAGCATCGGTGGTCCGGCAGCGGTATTGGCGCAGCAGAGCATTAAGCATCTGGAATGCGTGGAATACCCGGAGCTGGGTATGGAAGCGATCTGGAAAATCGAAGTAGAAGATTTCCCGGCTTTCATCCTGGTCGATGACAAAGGCAACGATTTCTTCCAGCAAATCGTCAGCAAACAATGCGCTAACTGCGCGAAGTAACCCCATTCGGCCCGGCACTGGACTGACACCCGTTTTTTGGCGTCAGTCCAGTGATCCCCCCGGGCCTCCTTTATCCCCCCATTTACTGACCTTGAATTTTTGCTGCGCACAGGGAATAGTGACCTTTTCCATTACTTGTGAATTCGCAATGCTTCGTACCCTGAACGTCACAATTTTGCACACTGGCGCGCTACTACTGGTGCTGATTCTTATATACACCGGTACCTCTGCCTCGGAGAAAATCACCTGGCTGATGGAAGTCACGCCAGTCATTATTGTCGTCCCGTTATTGCTGGCGACTAAAAAACGGTATCCGCTGACGCCAATGCTCTACACGCTCATTTTCTTGCACGCTATCATTCTGATGGTCGGCGGTATGTATACCTACGCCAAAGTTCCCGTCGGTTTTCAGGTTCAGGAATGGCTGGATCTCAGTCGTAACCCGTATGACAAGCTGGGTCACTTCTTCCAGGGACTGGTACCTGCACTGACGGCAAGAGAGATTTTAGTGCGCGGTGATCGTGTTCGTGGCCGCAAAATGCTGGCATTTTTGGTCTGCTGTGTAGCGCTGGCGATTAGCGCGATGTATGAGCTGATCGAATGGTGGGCGGCGCTGGCGATGGGCCAGGGAGCTGATGATTTTCTGGGTACGCAAGGCGACCCGTGGGATACCCAGTCGGATATGTTCTGCGCCCTGCTCGGCGCGCTAACGACGGTGCTCGTGCTGGCAGGGTGGCACAACAGACAGTTAAAAATTGCCGGATAGTGCTAACGCTTATCCGGCAATCTGCCCTACCCATTACGAGATTTGATAACCAGAATCGGCAAGGCGAACAGCAGCGTCAGAAAGTTCGCCATGCTGACAGCGGTATCTTCAATCAATAACCCATAAGCCAGCCACAACACCAGCCCGCACACAAACATCACATACATTAAACCGGAGATACCCTGGGTGTTGCGGGTGGTAATAACCTTAATCGCCTGCGGTAAAAAAGAGAGCGTCGTCAGCGTTGCCGCCAGATAGCCAATCCAGGAATGCCACTCCATAGCTACGCCTTCACATCGCTGGCCACTACCACCGGAATCTCCGGGGTATTCGACTGCTTGACGGGCGACGGCACTTTTCGGTATTTATCCAGCAGGTGGATCTGAATCTTACGCAGCAAATCGCCATTCAACCGGTAGTAACGGAAATAGAGCGCGAGTGTCACAACGAAGAAGAGCGTGGGCAGCGCGATCATAATGAACTGCATGCCGAGGATGGTCTCAGCAGATTGCGTCGCATTCGGAACATAACCAATCAACCCCAGCACCACCGCAATAAAGAAAGCGGAAAATGCCGAACCACCTTTGACCACCATCGTCTGCACGGCATAGGCAATACTCTCGCAGCGGACGTTAAACTTGTATTCACCATAATCTACGGTGTCCGCCACCATAATCACCTGAAGTACCCAGAACAATGCCGTACCAATGTTCAGAAGGATCCCTGCGGTAACAATCAGGAAAGTATTGTGGAATCCCCCCAATGCCATAATCAGCAATACGCCTGCGCTGAGAACTGGCATAACCGAAGCGCCAGCCCACAGTACCCGGCGAGAAAGCGCCTTTGACAGACGGGGAAAGAGAATCAATGTCAGCAAGTTAGCTGCTCCGGCATAGGAGAGGTAGTATGGGAAAAGGTCAGCATCACCCACCACGTAGGTGAAGTAGTAAATCGCAAAACCTGTAATGATATTGGACGCCACGTTGTAAGCCAGCGCCATCCCCAGCAGGCAGGAAAGCTGATCGTTTTTGTAGATAAGCGCAAGGATTGATTTCAGCGTCAGCCGGGTGCTGTCTGCGGTAGCTTCGCTGTCAGAGGAATACACTTCATGCACATTGCGCAAGGTTACGAGGGTAGAAACAATAAAAAATGCGATCAGCACCAGCGTAAACATCTGAAAACCGAACCCGCGATCCGCGCCGCCAACATAGTTTACAAAGGGTAGCGTCACGCCCGCGGTGACAAACCCTGCAAGGCTGGCGAAAAAACGAGGGAACGGCACCAGTTGTTCACGTTCGCGTTTATCCAGCGTAATCGTGGGGACCAGCGACCAGAATGGAATATCCATAATGGTGTAGGTCATCCCCCACAATATGTACGTCACACAAACAAAAACGATTTGCGCCGTCCCCTCAAACAGATGTGCGCTAAAGAGCAAAAACAGCACCAACGAGTTCGCCAGCGTACCGAGTAAGATCCAGGGTTTAAATTTTCCCCAACGCGACCGGGTGGCATTCACTATCCACCCCATCACCGGATCGTTAAACGCGTTCCATATTTTTGCCACCAGGAACAAGGTTCCGACGACGCCCACCGATAATCCCACCACGTCGGTGTAGTAATACATCAGGTACATGTACACAATACCGATGGCGAAATCCTTACCGAACGCTCCAAATCCGTAACTGAGTTTTGTTGTCAGAGAGATGCTCATAGGGTATCGGGTCGCTGTTACCAGCGCCCGCCTTCTGTAAGAGGAAACGTCAGAGGTTAAACGCCGGATGCTCTGCCCGGCGTGATTGTGTATTAACGGTGCAGCCAGGCCGGCAGCCAGTCGCCGTGAGACGCGATCAGGTCGTCCACCAGCGCATAAATCTCTTCAATCCCCAGTACCGCGGCGGTATGCGGATCCATCATCGCCGCGTGATAAACACGATCGCGGTTCTCCGTCAGGATGGCTTCCGTTAGCAGAGTCTGAACATTGATATTGGTTTGCATCATAGCCGCCAAATGTGACGGGAGAGCTCCGACTTTCGTTGGCTGAATACCATTCGCATCAACCAGACAAGCGACTTCAACACAGCAACCTTGCGGCAGGTTATCGATCAGATTGTCATTGCGAACGTTGCCATAGACGACGCTTGGTTCACCGGTCCAGATAGCGTTCATGATAGTGCTGGCATATTCGCGCGACGGTTTAATGTCGATCCGCTCAGCCGTTTTGTACTCTTCCAGCTCTTTTTTCCAGTTCGCCAACTGTTCCACACAACGTTTCGGATATTCATCCAATGGCACCTTATAGCGCTCAATCAGATCTTCACGCCCCGGTTTGATAAACCACGGCGTATATTCGGCGAAGTGCTCCGACGATTCGGTGACGAAATACCCCAGTTTTTTGAACATTTCATAGCGCACAATGTTCTGGCAACGGGTATTTCCGTGAATATTCGGTTTCGGCGCCTGACCGGATTGATAGGCCGCCAGCAGCTCCGGGTAGAGATTCACATAGGCGCCGTCCGCCGTTTTGCGCTCCAGCTCCAGATAAAACGCCATATGGTTGATCCCGGCACTGCGATAGCGCAAAGAGGCAGGGTCAATGTTCAGATCGCGGGCCAACTCCTCCGCCGTCCCCTGCACCGAATGACACAGCCCAACTTGCTTAATATGCGGATAGCGCGCATACATTGCCCAGGTGTTCATCGCCATCGGGTTAACGTAGTTAAGCATGGTGGCCTGCGGACAGACTTCGGTCATATCCTCACAAATCTGCCATAAATGCGGAATGGTGCGCAGCGCGCGCATAATGCCGCCCGGCCCCAGCGTGTCGGCAATCGTCTGCTCCAGACCATGGCGTTTACACACCGTAAAATCGGTGACGGTACAGGGTTCATAGCCGCCGATCTGGAAAGCGACCACCACAAAATCAGCATCCTGTAATGCTGCTTTTTGATCGGTATAGCAGGTGATTCGTCCAGACGCGCCCGCAGAATCCATCAACTTGCGCACAACAACGTGTGACTCTTCCAGACGCGTAGGATCGAGATCCATCAAGGCGATATGCGCAGATTTAAGCGCATCGCGGTGAAAGACGTCCCCAAGAATATTTTTGACGAAAATCGTGGAACCGGCGCCGATAAAGGTAATTTTGGGTGCAGACATCATGACTCTCCAGAACATTAGTAAACACAGTCATGGTGGCACAGCGTATAGCTGAAAACTTCCGACTTCTCTGCTGACCATTCCCATAAACTCAGATCATCACTCTGCACCCTATTGGATCTGAGTTTATGGGACAAAATTACCCAAAAAGCAGAGTATGTGGCCGCAAAATGTCGCTATGCTCAATGGTAACGGTCCAATTTGTGTCCTGATTCTCAGCCTTAATACGTGTTAAATGACATGATTCTGATAATTCAGGAAATGGAGCAACCATGAGTACATTACCGACATCGCCTCTTCCCCCCGATCCGCACATGTGCAGTAGCGATGAAGAACAAACCCGCAGCCCACTATCGCTGTACTCAGAATATCAACGGATGGATATCGAGTTGCGCTCACCGCATGCTATGCCAGCAAGCCACTGGCATGGGCAGGTGGAGATCAATGTGCCGTTTGATGGTGACGTCGAGTACCTGATCAACAACGAAGTCGTACAGATAAAACAGGGACACATCACGCTATTCTGGGCCTGCACACCGCATCAACTCACGCGTCCGGGCAGTTGCCAAAGTATGGCTATCTTCAATTTACCGATGCACCTTTTCCTCTCCTGGCCGCTGGATCGCGAGTTGATCAACTATGTTACCCATGGAATGGTCATCAAATCGCTGGCGTCGCAGCAGTTGAGCACCTTTGAAGTTCAGCGCTGGCAACAGGAACTGAACAACCCGAACGAACAAATTCGCCAGCTCGCCATTGATGAAATTGGTCTGATGCTCAAGCGGTTTAGCCTTTCCGGCTGGCAGCCTATACTCGTCAATAAAACCTCGCGGACCCACAAAAACAGCGTGTCGCGGCACGCCCAGTTTTACGTCAGCCAAATGCTGAGCTTTATTGCCGATAACTACGATCAGGCGCTCACCATCAACGACGTCGCGGAACACGTGAAGCTCAACGCCAACTACGCGATGGGGATTTTCCAACGCGTAATGCAACTCACCCTGAAGCAGTACATCACGGCAATGCGGATCAATCACGTCCGCGCATTGCTAAGCGATACCGATAAAACCATTCTCGACGTTGCGTTGACCGCCGGATTCCGTTCCAGCAGCCGTTTTTATGACACCTTCAGCAAGTTTGTCGGCATGTCGCCGCAGCAGTACCGCAAACTAAGCCAGCAGCATCGGCAAACAATGGCTGGTTGATATCATTCGGCCATATCAGTATCAGCCAAAAAAATAATCCCCCTGTCGATAAACGGTGGTGAAAAACCGCCAATAAGCAAACGTAACCATATGTTTAAAAACAAATTAAACATAAATCAGACTATTTTTCACCCGCTTTACAGCCCGTTTTGACAGGATAATACTTGCCTGCGTCACATTCATACGGTGTGTCTGCAATTCATAGATTGCAACCTTTCCACAACCGGGTAAAAGATGATGAAAGTATTAATTGTTGAAAGTGAGTTTCTGCATCAGGACACCTGGGTCGGTAGCGCTGTCGAACGTCTGGCTGACGCATTAAGCCGCCAAAATGTTACCGTCATTAAGTCCACCTCATTCGACGATGGCTACGCAATCCTCGCCGCCAATGAAGCCATTGATTGCCTGATGTTCAGCTATCAAATGGAACAACAAGACGAACACCTGAACGTCAGGCAATTGATCGGCAAGCTCCACGAGCGCCAGCAAAACGTTCCCGTATTCCTGCTGGGCGATCGCGAAAAAGCCACCGCATCGCTGGATCGCGACCTGCTGGAGCTTGTCGATGAATTCGCCTGGATTCTGGAGGACAGCGCTGACTTTATCGCTGGCCGTGCCATCGCAGCGATGACTCGCTATCGTCAGCAGTTGTTACCACCGCTGTTCAACGCCCTGATGAAATACAGCAATGTCCATGAGTATTCCTGGGCTGCACCGGGTCACCAGGGCGGTGTCGGTTTCACCAAAACACCTGCCGGTCGACTGTACCATGACTACTACGGTGAGAATCTCTTCCGTACCGACATGGGGATTGAACGTACCAATCTCGGTTCTTTACTCGACCATACAGGCGCATTTGGGGAAAGTGAAAAAAATGCTGCCCGCGTGTTCGGTGCCGACCGTTCCTGGTCCGTAGTGGTCGGGACTTCCGGCTCTAACCGCACCATCATGCAGGCCTGTATGACCGACAACGACGTCGTGGTGCTGGATCGTAACTGCCATAAATCCATCGAACAGGGGCTGATCCTCACCGGGGCAAAACCGGTGTACATGGTGCCAAGCCGCAACCGGTACGGCATTATCGGGCCTATCTACCCGCAAGAAATGCAGCCTGAAACTTTACAGAAAAAAATCAGCGAAAGCCCGCTGACCAAAGGCAAAGCTGGGCAAAAACCGTCTTACAGCGTTGTGACCAACTGTACCTACGACGGTGTTTGCTACAACGCCAAAGAGGCGCAGGATCTGCTCGCACAAACCAGCGATCGCATCCACTTCGATGAAGCCTGGTACGGCTATGCTCGCTTCAACCCAATTTATGCCGATCACTACGCCATGCGTGGCGCGCCGGGCGATCATAACGGTCCTACCGTTTTTGCCACCCACTCGACCCACAAACTGCTGAATGCGCTCTCTCAGGCATCTTACATTCACGTTCGTGAAGGGCGTGGGGCCGTGAACTTCTCCCGCTTTAACCAGGCGTACATGATGCACGCCACCACCTCTCCGCTGTATGCTATCTGCGCCTCAAACGACGTGGCGGTCTCCATGATGGACGGTAACAGCGGCCTGTCGCTCACTCAGGAAGTGATCGACGAAGCAGTCGATTTCCGTCAGGCCATGGCACGGTTGTACAAAGAGTTCACCGCCGAAGGCGACTGGTTCTTCAAACCGTGGAACAAAGAAGTGGTAACCGATCCGCAGACCGGTAAAACCTATGACTTTGCCGACGCGCCAGCCACATTGCTGGCAACCGATCAGAACTGCTGGGTGATGCGTCCGGGTGAATCCTGGCACGGCTTTAAAGACCTGCCGGATAACTGGAGCATGCTGGACCCGATCAAAGTCAGCATTCTGGCACCGGGGATGGGCGACGATGGCGAACTGGAAGAGAACGGCGTACCGGCCGCACTGGTTACCGCCTGGCTTGGCCGCCACGGCATCGTGCCGACCCGAACCACCGATTTCCAGATTATGTTCCTGTTCTCCATGGGGATTACCCGCGGGAAATGGGGCACACTGATCAACACGCTGTGCTCTTTCAAACACCACTACGATGCCAATACCCCGCTGGCACAGGTGATGCCAGAACTGGTTGAGGAACATCCTGACACTTATGCCAACATGGGTATTCACGATCTGGGCGACACCATGTTCGCCTGGCTGAAAGAGAACAACCCAGGCAGCCGTCTCAATGCAGCCTACTCCGGTCTGCCGGATGCGGATATTACTCCGCGTGACGCTTACAACGCGATAGTCAGTGACAACGTTGAGATGGTGGCGATTGAAAATCTGGCGGGACGTATTGCGGCAAACTCCGTGATCCCTTACCCACCGGGAATTCCGATGCTGCTGTCCGGTGAAAACTTTGGCGATGCCAACAGCCCGCAAATTGGGTACCTGCGTTCGTTGCAGTCCTGGGACCACCACTTCCCTGGATTTGAACATGAAACCGAAGGAACGGAAATTATTGACGGTGTTTATCACGTTATGTGCGTGAAAGCATAAGGTCTCTTTTAGATAGTCCGATGTTTAAGGTAGACATGTCATTCTTGAGTAATTCCTGAGTATTGCTGCAAAACAATAACACTGTCATACCTTTTTGCGCGGGACCACCCCGCGCTTTTTTTATACGCAAATAGCATCTTTCCACTTGCGTAAAAAAATGTGTACATAAGAAAAATCCCACCAAACATTGTAATTAATTTCAGACACGTTATTTTATTGCGGTCCTGGTTTCATCATACAATTTCAATTTAGCCGATTTGGCTCATCTGATGTTGAGCTACGGTGTTTTTTCATATTCCTGGAGTTGGGTATGAAGCTTTGCAGCAAAGAAGCTTGTGTTGTTGTATTAACGGAGAAGGATGTTTGGTTAAGGATTAACGGTAAAGAAGCCATCAGTTTAAAAGCTAATCATATGGCACTGGTGGCATGCGATAATAATATTATCGATTTTTCATCACTTAATAACGCATTGGTCGTACATATTAGCCGCGATATCATTAAAGACTATCTGCGCTTTTTAAATAAAGACCTTTCACAGATCCCACTCTGGCAACGCAGTGCCAGCCCAGTAATGACCTCAGCGTGTCTGACGCCGGATGTCTTCAGGGTGGCTGCCCAACATAGCGTAATGGACACAGTGAACGAAGCTGAAAGAGAGCGTACGCGCTCGCTACTGTTCACGGTGTTATCACGCTTTCTCGACAGCAAAAAGTTTATCTCTTTGCTCATGTATATGCTGCGCAACTGTATCAGCGACAGCGTTTATCACATTATTGAGAGCGATATACATAAAGACTGGAATTTAAGCATGGTTGCCAGTTGCTTATGCCTGAGTCCCAGTTTGTTAAAGAAAAAGCTCAAAAGTGAAAATACAAGTTACAGCCAAATAATTACCACCTGTCGCATGCGATATGCCGTCAATCAATTACTGATGGACGGCAAAAATATTTCCCAGGTCTCTCAACTATGTGGATATAACAGTACCTCATACTTTATCTCCGTATTCAAAGAGTTCTATGGGATGACGCCTCTGCATTATGTTAGTCAACATAGGGAGCCATCCGCCGCCTGATTTTTAATCAGTTAGCGATAAGCCATAATAATATCAGCATTAGCGATACCCCAGCTCCGCCATCATTAAACAGACTTTTGACGAGGTATGATAAGGCGTCATTTATCCTTATCAGGAGTTAGAAAATATGTCGACGGATGCTGATGCTCACAAAGTGGGCTTAATCCCCGTCACCCTTATGGTGTCGGGGAATATTATGGGTTCCGGTGTATTCCTGCTACCCGCAAACCTTGCGTCAACTGGCGGGATTGCAATCTACGGATGGTTGGTCACGATTATCGGTGCTCTGGCACTGTCGATGGTGTACGCCAAAATGTCGTCCTTAGACTCCAGTCCCGGTGGTTCTTATGCTTATGCCCGCCGCTGCTTCGGTCCTTTTTTGGGCTACCAGACCAACGTGCTGTACTGGCTGGCCTGCTGGATTGGTAACATCGCCATGGTGGTCATTGGTGTCGGTTACCTGAGCTACTTCTTCCCCATCTTAAAAGATCCGCTGGTCCTGACGCTGACCTGTGTCGTAGTACTGTGGATCTTCGTATTACTGAACATTGTCGGACCGAAAATGATCACCCGCGTGCAGGCCGTCGCAACGGTACTGGCACTGGTACCAATTGTCGGGATTGCCGTCTTCGGCTGGTTCTGGTTCCGCGGTGAAACCTATATGGCGGCCTGGAACGTCAGCGGCATGAACACCTTCGGCGCGATTCAAAGCACTCTGAATGTTACCTTATGGTCATTTATCGGGGTAGAAAGCGCCTCCGTCGCGGCTGGCGTGGTTAAAAACCCCAAACGTAACGTACCTATCGCCACCATGGGCGGCGTGCTGATTGCCGCTGTTTGCTACGTGCTCTCCACCACCGCGATCATGGGTATGATCCCTAACGCGGCGCTACGTGTTTCAGCCTCTCCGTTCGGTGATGCCGCACGCATGGCGCTGGGTGACACCGCAGGGGCAATTGTCTCCTTCTGTGCTGCGGCCGGGTGTCTTGGTTCTCTGGGCGGCTGGACGCTGCTTGCCGGGCAAACCGCCAAAGCCGCAGCCGATGACGGCCTGTTCCCACCGATTTTTGCCCGCGTGAACAAAGCCGGTACACCAGTGGCCGGGTTAATTATCGTCGGCATTCTGATGACCATCTTCCAGTTCAGCAGCATGTCGCCGAACGCAGCGAAAGAGTTTGGTCTGGTCTCTTCGGTCTCCGTTATCTTCACCCTGGTGCCGTATCTGTATACCTGTGCCGCGCTGCTGCTGCTCGGCCATGGTCACTTTGGTAAAGCACGCCCGATGTACTTACTGGTGACCTTTATCGCCTTTGTCTACTGCATCTGGGCGGTTGTCGGTTCCGGAGCCAAAGAAGTGATGTGGTCGTTCGTCACGTTGATGATCATCACCGCTCTGTACGCACTGAACTACAACCGGATCCATAAAAACCCGTATCCACTGGATGCCCCGGTAAACAATAACTAACACCAACAATCGTCGTGGCCCGATGGCGTAAGTTCATCGGGCCAACGTTCTCCCACCGCTCTTCGAAAAATCAACATTAAGAACTTAAGGTTGGCTTAATTTTACTTTGAGAGGATTTGCGCCACATAGTCGATGGAACCCCCCTTAATGTTAAAGCTCTTGTTTAAAAGGCCCACTCTCGGGCTAATCAGCTGGCTTCTGCTGATCTCATTTTATCTTGCGACCTTCCTGAACATTGCGTTCTATAAACAAGTGCTGCAAGACCTGCCTCTGGACTCTGTGCGTAACGTGCTGGTGTTTTTATCAATGCCGGTGGTCGCGTTCAGCGTCATGAACATTGTGCTGACACTGGCCTCATTCCTGTGGCTTAATCGCCTGGTGGCGTGCATTTTCATTCTGGTTGGCGCATCGGCCCAATATTTCATCATGACCTACGGCATCATCATCGACCGCTCAATGATCGCCAATATGATGGACACCACCCCCGCCGAAACCTTTGCTTTGCTGACGCCACAACTGCTCATCACGCTCGGGGTGAGCGGCATTCTGGCCGCACTTATTGCCTGCTGGGTAAAAATCAAACCGATCACGTCTGTCATGCGCAGCATACTGTTCCGTGGCGCGAACATTCTGATCTCCGCACTGCTGATCGTGCTGGTCGCTGCGTTCTTCTATAAAGATTACGCTTCACTGTTTCGCAACAACAAAGAACTGGTGAAATCCCTCAGTCCATCCAACAGCATTGTGGCGACGTCATCCTGGTATTCACACCAGAGGCTGGCCCACCTGCCGCTGGTACGCATTGGCGAAGATGCACACCGCAATCCGTTGATGGTGAAAGAAAAGCGTAAGAACCTGACGATTGTGGTTCTCGGCGAGACTTCACGTGGCGATAACTTCTCGCTGTCAGGCTATTCGCGCCAGACCAACCCGCTGCTGGAAAAAGATAATGTGGTCTATTTCCCCCGCACAACGTCCTGCGGAACGGCAACGGCAGTATCAGTACCCTGCATGTTCTCGGATATGCCACGCGCGCACTACGACGAAGAACTGGCGCAGCATCAGGAAGGCGTGCTCGACATTATTCAACGGGCGGGAATTAACGTTCTGTGGAACGATAACGACGGCGGCTGCAAAGGGGCTTGTGACCGGGTTCCACACCAGAATATGACTAAGCTGAACCTGCCGGGGCAGTGTATTGACGGTGAATGCTACGATGAAGTCCTGTTCCACGGGCTGGAAGAGTACATTAATAACCTGAAAGGCGACGGCGTGATTGTGTTGCATACCATCGGCAGCCACGGTCCGACCTATTACAACCGCTATCCTGCGCAGTTTAAGAAATTTACGCCAACCTGCGATACCAACGAAATCCAGACCTGTTCACAGCAACAGTTGGTCAATACTTACGACAACACTATTCTTTACGTTGACTATATTGTTGATAAAGCAATCAATATACTGAAAGAGCACCAGGATAATTTCACCACCAGCCTGGTCTATCTTTCCGATCACGGCGAATCCTTAGGGGAAAATGGCGTCTATTTGCACGGCCTGCCGTATTCGATTGCACCTGATACGCAAAAACATGTGCCGATGCTGCTGTGGCTCTCCGAGGATTATCAGCAACGCTATCAGGTCTCTCAGACATGTTTGCAAAAACGGGCAAGCTCAGAAGATTTCTCACAGGATAATCTCTTCTCGACCCTGCTGGGATTAACGGGCGTACAAACACAGAAATATCAGGCGGCGGATGATATTCTGCAACCCTGCCGGGGAGGCTAAACGAATGAAAATCCTGATTGTTGAAGATGATACGTTGTTATTACAGGGACTGATACTCGCCGCGCAAACAGAAGGCTACGCCTGCGACGGCGTATCCACGGCCCGTGCAGCGGAGCAGTGTCTGGAGAGCGGACATTACAGTCTGGTTGTTCTGGACCTGGGTTTACCGGATGAAGACGGTCTGCATTTCCTGAACCGGATCCGGCAGAAAAAATACACCGTGCCGGTACTTATCCTCACCGCCCGCGACACGGTGAAAGACCGGGTCAGCGGGCTGGACGTGGGGGCCGATGACTATCTGGTCAAACCGTTCGCACTGGAAGAACTGCACGCCCGCATCCGGGCACTGCTGCGTCGTCACAACAATCAGGGTGAAAGTGAACTCATTGTCAGCAATCTGACGCTAAATATCGGTCGGCGCCAGGTGTGGATGGACGGGCAAGAGGTTATCTTAACGCCGAAAGAATACGCACTCCTGTCGCGCCTGATGCTCAAAGCGGGCAGCCCGGTACACCGGGAAATTTTGTATAACGACATCTACAGCTGGGATAACGAACCGTCGACCAATACGCTGGAAGTGCACATTCACAACCTGCGCGACAAAGTCGGAAAATCTCGCATCCGCACGGTCAGGGGATTTGGCTATATGCTGGTTGCCACTGAGGAAAGCTAAGTGAAGCTGCTGCAATATCTAAAACAACCGCTCCCGCTTCGTCATCGCCTGATGCTGACGATTGGTCTTATTCTGCTGGTCTTTCAGCTGATTAGCACCTTCTGGTTGTGGCATGAAAGTACCGAGCAAATACAGTTATTCGAACAGGCATTGCGCGAAAATCGCAATAACGATCGCCACATCATGCATGAGATCCGCGAGGCCATCGCCAGTCTGATCGTCCCCGGCATCTTTATGGTCAGCCTGGCACTGCTGATTTGCTACCAGGCAGTGCGACGTATTACTCGCCCGCTGGCAGATCTGCAAAAAGAGCTGGAGGCGCGGGCAGCCGATAACCTGACCCCGATTGAAATTCACAGCTCAACCATTGAGATCCAGGCGGTTGTCTCCGCGCTCAACGACCTGGTAACGCGGCTAACCAGCACGATTGAAAACGAACGCTTATTTACCGCCGATGTCGCTCACGAACTGCGCACACCGCTGTCAGGCGTGCGCCTGCATCTGGAATTATTATCCAAAACCCATAAGGTCGACGTTTCGCCGCTAATTGCCCGCCTGGATCAAATGATGGACAGCGTATCGCAACTGCTGCAACTCGCCCGCGTCGGACAGTCGTTTTCGGCCGGGAGCTACCAGCATGTCAAGCTGCTGGAGGATGTTATTCTGCCCTCCTACGATGAACTCAGCACCATGCTGGACCAACGTAAACAGACGCTGCTCCTGCCACAAAGCGCGGCGGACGTTGTCGTGCCTGGTGATGTTACGCTGTTGCGGATGCTACTACGAAATCTGGTGGAAAACGCGCATCGTTACAGCCCGGAAGGCACCCATATTACAATTAGCCTGAACACAGAGCAGGATGCCGTCCTTGCCGTCGAAGATGAAGGGCCGGGCATTGATGAAAGTAAATGTGGGGAGTTGAGTAAAGCGTTTGTGCGTATGGACAGCCGCTTTGGCGGAATTGGACTGGGGCTGAGCATTGTCAGTCGCATCACCCAGTTACATCAAGGGCATTTCTATTTGCAAAATCGCCAGGGAGCCAACGGCACTCGCGCATGGGTGAAATTGGCGAAAATTCAGTAAGAGCTCACCCATACATACAAAAAGCTGCTGACGATCAGCAAACTGCACACGGTGGTCAAACTTTCATAAATACGGGTTTTCATGACACTCTCCTCCGAAACTATGGAGGAGAGTTTGCCTGAAGGATATTAAGCCAACCTTAAGGCCACGCGCCGGATGGCGGCTGACGCCTTATCCGGCCTACAAAGTACAATGCTACCCGTAGGCCTAAAAGCTGCGTGCCATCAGGCAATGACACGATTACTCATCAATACGCGGATGCTGCTGCACCAGACGCGTGCGCTTAACCTGTAGCTCAGCAATTTCCTGATCGATATCTTCGATTTTCTGTTCAATGTTATCGTAGTGTTCGCCGAGGATCTCTTTCGCTTCCTGAATATCTGAAGCGGCAGGCGTGGCCCCTTTCAGCGGCTGATTGGCGGTCTCTTTCATGGTCACGCCGGTAATTAAACCAATCACCGCAATCACCATCAGATAATAAGCAGGCATCATCAGATTCTGCGAGCTTTCCACCAGCCATGCGGCCAATGTCGGAGTCAGACCAGCAATCAATACCGAGATATTAAACGCGGCGGCCAGTGCACTGTAGCGAATATGCGTCGGGAACATTGCCGGTAACGTGGACGCCATCACCCCGGTAAAGCAGTTGAGGATCACCGCCAACATCAGCAACCCGGCGAAAATCAGACCGATAACATTACTGTTAATCAGGATAAATGCCGGAATCGCCAGCACAAACAGCGCAATACTGCCCATGATCACAAACGGACGACGCCCGAAGCGGTCGCTGAGCAACCCCATAATCGGCTGCACAAACAGCATACCAATCATGATGGCGATAATAATCAACACACCGTGGTCTTCGGAGTAATGCAGGTTATGCGACAGGTAGCTCGGCATATAGGTGAGCAGCATGTAGTAGGTGACGTTGGTAGCAATCACCAAACCAACACATGCCAACAAGCTGCGCCAGTGCTTAGTCGCAATCTCTTTAAACGAAACCTTCGGACCTTCCTGTAGACCCTGACGATCGCCCTGCTCCAGTTTATCCACGTGCTGCTGGAACGCCGGCGTCTCTTCCAGCGCATGACGCAGGTACAGACCAATCAGCCCTAACGGTAGCGCCAGGAAGAACGGAATACGCCAGCCCCAGTCAAGGAAATTTTCCTCGCCGACGACGGTTGAAATCAGAACCACCACGCCCGCACCCAGCACAAACCCGGCAATCGATCCGAAGTCCAGCCAACTGCCCATAAATCCACGCTTACGGTCCGGCGAATATTCCGCGACAAAAATCGACGCCCCGGTGTACTCTCCGCCGACCGAGAATCCCTGTGCCATCTTACACAGCAGCAGCAGAATCGGCGCCCAGATACCAATCGAGGCATACGAGGGAATAAGACCGATACAGAAGGTACTTATCGACATAATCACAATGGTGATAGCCAGTATCTTCTGACGACCGTATTTATCGCCGAGCATACCGAAGAACAATCCGCCAAGCGGTCGAATCAGAAAGGGAACAGAGAAGGTGGCGAGTGCAGCAACCATCTGCACGCTGGGGTCAGCCCCCGGGAAGAACACTTTACCTAATGCGTAAGCAACAAATCCATAAACACCAAAATCGAACCATTCCATCGCATTACCTAACGACGCTGCGGTAATGGCTTTTCGCAATTTACCGTCATCAATGATGGTAACGTCGCGCAGCGTTATAGGTTTTATTTTTTTCCTTTTTAGCATACTCGTCCTCATAGACTTAGCCCTGTCACGCTCCAGTTCGAGTCCCCCAACGCCCATGCGTCAAGGTCATCACCGAGCGGGGAACGCACAGGCGCATTCCCTGTAACAAGCGTAGCAGGTTTACTTACACTGACGAGAAACGCACAGTACAACCGAACCTGTTGACGCCTGATTGGGCGGTTAATGACCTCTTTACCCTAACAGCGTTTAAATTTGTGATCAACTTCACATATAGTTTTTCATTTCGTCAACATGCGTAAATTAGGTCATTCTTAGTCATCTTTTTTACATGTAACGCTTGCGATTTACTGACAATTAAATACAAGAATAAATCGCTTTATTGCACCAACAATCACAGTGGTCATTATTATTCTGCTAGCAAAAAAAATACCTAATCCCTTCACAAAAAGATCACAGCTTTTTTAATAATCAGAGCGACCGGGAACTTTTGCTCGGAATATGTGATGAAGATAACTAAAACATCGTTTTATTTTGATTGAATCAATGTTCCCATGAATGCAAACTAATTCCAGACGCAATATCCCTGGGAGCAGCAACACGCTCAACGTATGCCGCGTTAGATTTTATAAAACAAAGAGATAGCGAGTTTCTTTGTTAAGAAAAACCAGTAACCATTTGAATTTATTAATTTTTACTCTCTTGCGCTAGTATTAGCGGCGACAAGACATGAGGACGTTTATGAAAATTAAAGCCACGATTGAACGCATCCCCGGCGGAATGATGTTGATTCCTCTGTTATTAGGCGCAGTGTTAAATACGTTAGCTCCGGATACCGGTGCGTATTTCGGTTCGTTTACCAAAGGAATGATCAGCGGAACGGTACCGATTCTGGCAGTGTGGTTTTTTTGTATCGGCGCATCTATTGATTTACGGGCAACCGGCACGGTATTACGCAAGTCCGGTACGCTGGTAATAACCAAAATAGCCGTGGCGTGGGTAGTGGCAATGATTGCGGCTTCATTCATTCCTGATACCGGTATTCAAACCGGGTTCTTTGCAGGCCTCTCAGTTTTGGCAATTGTCTCCGCAATGGACATGACCAACGGTGGTTTGTACGCCAGCCTGATGAACCAGTACGGCACCAAAGAAGAGTCCGGCGCATTTGTGTTGATGTCTCTGGAATCCGGCCCGTTAATGACCATGGTGATCCTCGGCTCCGCGGGTCTGGCCTCCTTCGAGCCACACCATTTCATCGGCGCGGTATTACCGTTCCTGATTGGCTTTACATTAGGCAACCTGGATCATGACCTGCGTTCTTTCTTCAGCAAAGCCACTCCGGTGCTGATCCCGTTCTTCGGCTTCGCGTTGGGTAACACCATTAACCTGAGCGTAATCGTTGATACCGGTCTGCTGGGTATCCTGCTGGGTGTCGCGGTTATCGTCATCACCGGTATCCCTCTGATTATTGCAGACCGTGTTATTGGTGGCGGGAACGGTACGGCAGGCGTAGCAGCCTCTTCAGCAGCAGGCGCTGCGGTAGCAAACCCGGTGATTATCGCCCAGATTAACCCGGCGTTCGAACCGGTTGCCGCATCCGCTACGGCGCTGGTTGCCGCCAGCGTAATTGTCACCGCCATTCTGGTGCCGATTATCACCGCGCTGTACGCCAAACGTTTTAATAAAAACCTGGTCGCCAACGAAACGGTGTCCACCCCGGCAGACTCTCTGCACCACTAACTCTGTCTTAGCCACACTGACCGTCCCTGCTCAATTGATGAGTGGGGACGGTGCAAAAATCTCCTCAACCATCGCATCAGCCAGTCGTTTCGCCGAACACAATCGCGGCATTCCTAACGCCACATTTTGCCAACGCTGCGTCACCGACCAGCTCACCGGATGACGCTGCGCATCGCACCAGCCGCCTAACCAGCTCAGCATATCGTTATACTCGCCCGATCCGCCGACAACTGGCGTGCTGAGCCAATGATGATAGTAATGACGCGTAGCAGGCGCCGCATTCACGCTGTCCGCCAACGCCTGAGCGGCCATGGTTCGCAGGTTGTCTTTTAGCATTAACACCACATCGGAATTCGCTAACCGGCAGGCGTCACCGAAGGCTCCCCAGCGCAACTCCTCCAGCGCAACAAAACAGCGTTCAGGTAACGACCAACCGTCATATGCGCCAGCCCGCCAGCGGGTAAAAATTTGTTCGCTGTGTTCGCCCGCCTGAACCGTCAGACCACGCTGGGTCAGCGCCTTCTCTTTATACGCAGCGCGTTGGGTAAACCAGTCAGTCAGTGAATTTATTTGTTGTAAAAGACCGGGGGTTGAAAGCCCACGCGGGTGTTCGGTTTGTTGTAAAAACTTCAGCCCTTCGGCAATACGCACCAGCGCCAGATGGCCTGGGTCGATCATGCCCGCCAACTTTTCTACCAGCTTAAGACGCATCACCAGATGCTCGCTGGACACTCCCGCCATCACCCACGCCCGCAGTTGTGTCTGGGATAACACCTCCTGCGTCAGACGCGCGCGCAGCCGCTGCTGCTGTTGCAGAAAACCGCCGGAACGTTTGGTTTCATCTCCCTGAACCAGATCGACCATAAACTTCGGGTAGACACACTCCAGCGTCCTCCCGGGGCCTTCCAGTAAAACGTTAGTCATGTGTGCTCGGTTGCAAAAAGGGTATTGATATCGTCACGCAGCAAACGGGAATCTTCATAAAGCCATGCCGCAATCGTAATGCGCTGCTGCAATTGCTCATTCATTGCATTCACCGCGGATTCATTTTGTTGGCGTAGCGTCAGACTCTCACTCAGGCTCGCCTGCAATTGCGCCAGACACAGTGAAAAATCTGCAAAAAACGTGGCCATGCCTGCCGTAACGGAAATATCGACCTGAGCAACTAAAGCTTTACGAATTTGTTGGCAAAACTGGGAGACATACTGCACAAGGTTCTTATGCAAAGCGCCCATATCAATGAGATAACGCGTTTTTGTTTCGACGTAATCATTCCATCCCCAGTTGGGTTGATTTAGCCAACGAGAGAAAGTGTCACGCACCGCACCACCAGTAGACGGTGGATTTTCCACCGGGATATCCTGTTCAATGGCTTCGTTAAACAATTGGCGGGTATTGAAATTAAACATCGCTGTATGGAACGCTGGAAAACGGATCCGCGCACGAAAACCGGCGTGGTTTAGCTCCTCTTTCACCCTTTGCTCAATTGGCCGCATCGCGTCATTTAGCGCCCGGGAGAGCGTCGACTCAAGCTGTTCAAAACGCAGGGCTAAGTCACGGCTGATGCTTTCCTGCGCTGCCAGCAATACCCCCTCGCAGGACGAGCGAATTTTATCTAACACAATTTTCGCCTGGCCTTCATCGTGCAGCACCAGCATTTCTCCGGCCATTTCTGCCGAGGAGACGCCAGCTCCCAGGCTATGTTGTGACATCATCAGGACGTTTTCTTTGATAAAGAACGTGTTGATACCGCAAAGAATCTCGGTTTGTTGCTCTCTGAGATAGGCTGCAGCAGCCTCCAGCGCCAGTTCTACTTCATGGCTGACTTCATCGCTTACCCGCCCCTGGCTCACTTCTAACTGCTGCATATCCTCTTCAATATGCGTGATGTTCAGCCGCAGTTTGTCATAGGCGACCGTTAACCCGTGAGCACGAAACTCCAGATATTCGTGCACGCTTTGCGCATAGTTCAATAACTTATGTGACGCTGAGCGTAGCGCATACAGCGATGCATTGGCGTAAGCGGCGTGAATCACTTTCTGGATAGGCTGTTCAAACAGCGAGTCTTCCCACAACAGGTCGGCGGCATGACGGATATGCTCCGTATCTTCAAGATCGGTGGTTCGCCAGCGTCTGCCAAGCGCCGCTTCGGCAAAATCCTGCACCCAACGTTGCACCTGATGATCCGGCAATCGCCCACGGGCCGTCAGCTCATGACGCGCCCTGTTTGCCAGATAGCCCCACATTGAGGAAACCGGATAGATTCTCTCAGGGGCAATACCACCTTGCATCAACGTGCCAGAAATCAACGCCCGCACCTGCTCTTCATCGTCACTGTTGCGGTCTTTCTGATCGAACTTGTTCACCAGCGCATACAACGGTACTGACTTGCCAACCGCCATAATCGCCTGACGCACTTCCTCATCAGAAATCGATTTCAATTGGGTGTAATCCAACACCGCCAGCACCGCAGAGGCCCGTACCAGCTGTTCATTAAGCATTTTTTGTAAGTGCGGTTGTCCCGCCTCGTTCGGCCCCGGCGTATCCAGCAACGTTAATTGCCCTGGGTAGCTTGCTTGTCCGGCCAAATGGACAAACTCAACCTCAATAACCGGAATATGCTCAATCGCGGCATAGGCAGCAAAAGGAAAATCAACATCCAATGCTTTTGACAGGCGCACCAGGTCGTTCAGGCTTTTAAGGCAATGGAAAATAGGCTGTGCGCCAAGATAATACCGTTCAAATGCCACGCCGTTTTCAATATGCTGCAGCAGGACATTCATATCCTTGTCAATTTCCAGGGTCTGCGTAAGACGCAGGCGATCGCACTCGCGCACACGCTGCTGTAAAACCTTCATTAAGGCATCAATCGGCGCGACATGTGAAAAATGCAGGACCGGCTCTTTCTGCCCCGGCGTATGACGAATTAGCGTTGGTAACGCCGTCATGGGGCGATTACGATTAGGTAAAACTTCTGTCCCTACAATCGCGTTAATCGTCGTCGATTTTCCCGCTTTCATCGTGCCAACAATCGCCAGCACCATTTCCAGACGCGTAATCTTGCGCAACTCATTATTGAGCGTTGCTTGCTGGACATCCATGCCACGCGCGCTGAAATGCAGGGGCTGAACAACCTGACTGCTATGCTCTCCTTGTTTTAGCGCGACATCATCTAACGACGTCATGGGCAATTTTTGCAATTGCCTGAGATGTTCAAGCGAGAGCATCAGCAAGCGTTCCGCTTCCTGACTTAATTCATATATTGTCTGTGTGTGCATGGAAAATCTTTCCTTAACGCAAATAGCATTGCTTTTATTTAGCCCAATCGTTTTATTTATAGATTTTTTGGCTTTTATAATTACGTGTGAAAATAATTAAAATCAAAACAACCAATTGATATTATTAAAATAAGTTTGGCGTACAACCGTTGGCCTGAAACCTCTCACTTATGTAATAAGTAAGAAAGATAAACAGCGTAGTTCAGTTTTAAAAAATGCCAGCTTAATCCCCCTACTAAAATTAAGGGGGATTGAGATATTCAATCACAATGACTTAGACATCCCCAGGCGATGTTACCTATGAATATCAGATATTTCGCCTCACCTTATCTTAAATAACCTGACGTAGCAATTTCCCTTAAAAAATATTACCCCATACTTTCATTGAGGTAAAAGCAAAGGGTCTTTACAGCAGATCATTTACGTAATCACGCAGTAGTCCCGACAAAAGCAGGGATTTTATGTATAATTGCGGCCTTTTTCGGCAATCTGCCATTTTTTGGGCGCATTTGCCCCTGCTGACTTTTGAGGAAATCCACATGTCATTACCACACTGCCCACAATGCAACTCCGAATACACTTACGAAGATAACGGCATGTTCATCTGCCCGGAATGCGCGCACGAATGGAACGATGCTGAACCGGCACAGGACAGCGACGAACTGATCGTTAAAGATGCCAACGGCAACCTGCTGGCCGACGGCGACAGCGTTACCGTCGTGAAAGACCTGAAGGTAAAAGGTAGCTCTTCCATGCTGAAGATCGGTACCAAAGTGAAAAACATTCGCCTGGTTGAAGGTGACCACAACATCGATTGCAAAATCGATGGCTTTGGCCCAATGAAGCTGAAATCTGAGTTTGTGAAAAAGAACTGATGCAAATTGCCTGATGGCACTACGCTCATCAGGTCTACACCAGCTCATCTGCCAGGCGGGAAGCTCATACTTCCCGCCTGGTTTATTTATGCAGACGATAACTACACTTAACTGGTTTCTTTTACCTGAGGTAAAGATTATGCCGTTAAGTCCCTATATCTCCTTTGCAGGCAACTGCGCTGACGCTATCGCCTACTATCAAAAAACGTTAGGCGCTGAACTGCTCTACAAAATCAACTTCGGTGAAATGCCCAAATCGGCGCAGGATAGTGAAGATGGTTGCCCTTCAGGCATGAAATTCCCCGACACCGCCATCGCCCACGCCAACCTGCGCGTTGCGGGCAGCGACATCATGATGAGCGATAGCGCCCCGGACGGAAATGCTCACTACTCTGGCTTTACGCTGGTGCTCGACACGCAAAACGTCGATGAAGGCAAACGCTGGTTTGATAACCTGGCAGCAAACGGAAAAATCGAAATGGACTGGCAGGAAACCTTCTGGGCCCACGGTTTCGGTAAAGTGAGCGACCAGTATGGCGTGCCGTGGATGATCAACGTCGTCAAACAACAGCAACCCCCTACAGAGTAATCCAACGGGAGGCCAGCCCTCCCGTACTGTCATCAAATAGCGCTCAACTCTTCATCATCGAGTAACTATCCCTTAACGAAAACGTCACATTGATCCGCCACGATGGGGCCACTTTTTTAGGGAGGCCGCAGCATGCAAACGATTATTCGCGTCGAAAAACTCTCCAAGTCCTTCAATCAACATCAGGCGCTCAATGCGGTTGATCTGAATATCTGTTCCGGTGAGATGGTGGCTCTGCTTGGGCCGTCCGGCTCCGGCAAATCCACCCTTTTACGTCATTTAAGCGGTTTGATCGTCGGTGATAAATCACCCGGTAGCCGCGTCGAGCTGCTGGGCCGCACCGTTCAACATGAAGGCCGCCTGGCGCGCGATATCCGCAAAAGCCGCGCCCACACCGGCTACATCTTCCAGCAGTTCAATCTGGTGAACCGCCTGACAGTGCTGGAGAACGTCCTGATTGGCGCGCTCGGCAGCACGCCGTTCTGGCGCACCTGTTTTAACTGGTTTACCGCTGAGCAGAAACAGCGTGCATTACAAGCGTTAACCCGCGTTGGCATGGCGCACTTTGCATACCAGCGTGTTTCCACGCTTTCGGGCGGACAACAGCAGCGCGTCGCAATCGCCCGCGCGCTGATGCAGCAGGCCAAAGTGATCCTTGCCGATGAGCCGATTGCCTCACTGGACCCGGAATCCGCACGCATCGTGATGGACACCCTACGCGACATCAACCAGACCGACGGCATCACCGTGGTCGTCACGCTGCATCAGGTGGATTACGCCCTGCGCTACTGCGAACGCATCGTCGCGCTGCGCCAGGGCAACGTCTTCTTTGATGGCAGCAGCCAGCATTTTGATAACGATCGTTTTGACCATCTTTACCGCAGCATGAACCGCGTCGAACAGAACGCGCAGGCTGCATAGTTCTAAAAAACCAGGCGTTATTGGCGCAGCCAGGCTGGAGACGGCCAGCGCGGAAAAACCGGAGCGTACACGCAGTACGTGAGGATTTTGAGCACTGCCCGGATTCAGGCTGGCAAGCGAAATAGCCTGGAACAATGACTAATTAAGGAAACGACATGAGCTATAAGACTGTTGCCGCGCTGGCCTTCACCAGCATGTTTAGTCTCAGCACACTGCTCACCCCGGCCCATGCCGAGGAGCAAGAAAAAGCGCTGAACTTTGGCATTATTTCGACCGAGTCACAGCAAAACCTGAAGCCGCAGTGGGAACCGTTCCTGAAGGACATGGAAAAATCACTGGGCGTGAAAGTGAACGCCTTCTTCGCCCCGGACTACGCCGGGATCATCCAGGGCATGCGCTTTAACAAAGTGGATATCGCCTGGTACGGCAACCTCTCGGCAATGGAAGCGGTGGATCGCGCGAACGGACAAGTGTTTGCCCAGACCGTTGCCGCCGACGGATCCCCAGGTTACTGGAGCGTGTTGATCGTTAACAAAGACAGTCCGATCAATAACCTGAACGATCTGATCGCCAAACGTAAGGATCTGACCTTCGGCAACGGAGATCCCAACTCAACGTCAGGCTTCCTTGTTCCCGGCTACTACGTCTTTGCCAAAAACAACATCTCCGCGAGCGATTTCAAACGCACCGTTAACGCCGGACACGAAACCAACGCCCTGGCCGTCGCCAACAAGCAGGTCGATGTCGCCACCAACAACACCGAAAACCTCGACAAGCTGAAAACTTCCGCGCCGGAAAAGCTGAAAGAGCTGAAGGTGATCTGGAAGTCACCGCTGATCCCGGGCGATCCGATCGTCTGGCGTAAAAACCTCTCCGAAACCACCAAGGACAAGGTGTACGACTTCTTTATGAATTACGGCAAAACGCCGGAACAGAAAACCGTACTGGAACGCCTTGGATGGGCACCGTTCCGCGCCTCCAGCGATCTGCAACTGGTGCCGATTCGCCAGCTGGCACTGTTTAAAGAGATGCAGGGTGTGAAGGACAACAAAGGGCTGAACGAGGAAGAGAAAACCAGCAAAACCTCGGCGTTGAAAGCGCAGCTCGATGACCTTGACCGTCTGACCGCCGCACTGGGCGCTATGACCAGCGTCACCAAAGCGGTGCAGTAACCCTGGTGCCCGGTGGCGCTTCGCTTACCGGGTCTACGATGTTTTGTAGGCCGGATAAGGCCCCTGCGCCGCCATCCGGCAATAACCTATGCACGGAGCTAAACATGCAAACCATCACCGTCGCCCCGCCCAAACGTAGCTGGTTCTCACTACTGAGCTGGGCCATTCTGCTCGCCGTACTGGTGGTCTCGTGGAAAGGTGCCGAAATGGCTCCGCTCACGCTGATCGAAGATTCCGGCAATATGGCAACCTTCGCCGCCGACTTCTTCCCACCGGACTTCAGCCAGTGGCAGGACTATCTCGGTGAAATGGCCGTCACCCTGCAAATTGCCGTCTGGGGAACTGCTCTCGCCGTGGTGCTATCGATTCCCTTCGGCCTGATGTGCGCCGATAACCTGGTGCCGTGGTGGATTTACCAGCCGATGCGCCGCCTGATGGACGCCTGCCGCGCCATCAATGAAATGGTCTTCGCGATGCTGTTCGTGGTCGCCGTCGGGTTAGGGCCATTCGCCGGGGTGATGGCGCTGTTTATCCACACTACCGGGGTACTCTCCAAGCTGCTTTCCGAAGCGGTAGAAGCCATTGAGCCGGGTCCGGTAGAAGGTATTCGCGCCACCGGAGCCAACAAAATTGAAGAGATTCTGTACGGCGTTCTGCCACAGGTCATGCCGCTGCTTATCTCCTACTCGCTGTATCGCTTTGAATCCAATGTTCGCTCAGCCACGGTAGTCGGCATGGTGGGCGCAGGTGGTATTGGCGTGACCTTATGGGAAGCGATTCGCGGCTTTCAGTTCCAGCAAACCTGCGCCCTGATGGTGTTAATCATCGTCACCGTCAGCCTGCTGGATTTCCTTTCCCAGCGTTTGCGTAAGCACTTTATCTGATTAGCGAGGCATTGATTGCTATGCACTTGTCTACACATCCGACCAGTTATCCAACGCGTTATCAGGAAATTGCCGCGAGACTTGAGCAGGAGCTACGTCAACATTATCGCTGCGGTGACTATCTGCCCGCCGAGCATCAGCTTGCCGCGCGCTTCGAGGTAAACCGCCACACTCTGCGCCGCGCCATTGACCAGTTGGTTGAACGCGGTTGGGTTCAGCGTCGCCAGGGAGTCGGCGTGCTGGTGCTGATGCGCCCGTTCGATTACCCGCTTAATGCCCAGGCACGCTTTAGTCAGAACCTGCTGGACCAGGGCAGCCACCCCACCAGCGAAAAACTGCTGGCGGTGCTGCGTCCGGCCTCCAGCCACATTGCCGATGCGCTCAGCATAAACGAGGGCGATAACGTGATTCACCTGCGTACCCTGCGCCGGGTTAACGGGATCGCACTGTGCCAGATCGACCACTATTTTTCCGACCTCACGCTGTGGCCGCTGCTGCAAGGCTTTAACAGCGGCTCACTGCACGACTATCTGCGCCAACAATCAGGTCTGACGCTGCTGCGCACGCAAACGCGCATCAGCGCCCGCCGCGCGCAGGCCAAAGAGAGCAAGGTGCTGGAAATCCCCAATATGGCGCCGCTGCTGTGCGTGCGCACCCTGAACCACCGTGAAGGCGAAGAACACGCGGCGGAATACTCCGTCAGCCTGACCCGCGCCGACATGATCGAATTCACTATGGAGCACTGAATGCATTTCGATACCGCCACCCGCCAGCGCTGGATGCGCGCGCTGGCTTACAGCAATGCCGATGCCCTGAACGTCCGCATCAACGCGCTCAAATTGACGCCGGACTATGAACTTATCCGCGCACCGGAAAGCGGACTGATGCAGATCCAGGCCCGTATGGGCGGTACCGGTAACCGCTTCTTTGCCGGTGACACCACGCTTACCCGCGCAGTGGTACGCCTGAAGAGCGGCACGCTGGGTTACAGCTACCTGCTGGGACGCAATAAACAACATGCCGAGCAGTGCGCGGTAATTGACGCGCTACTGCAGGAACAAACGCATTTCCAGAACCTAATGGAAACCTTAATTGCCCCGCTGGAAGCGGAACGCGATGCGTTGATTAACGCACGCTGTGCCGAAGTCAACGCCAGCCGGGTCGACTTCTTCACGCTGGTACGCGGAGATAACGCATGACCTTACAGACCGCATTTAATTTACCCGTTCAGGATGCTCAGCAGAGCTTTCGTCGCCTGCTGAAAGCCATGAGCGAACCGGGCGTAATCGTCGCCCTGCATCAGCTGAAACACGGCTGGCAGCCGCTGGGTCTGGCGACCACCAGCGTGCTGCTGACCCTGGTCGATGGCGACACGCCGGTCTGGCTGGCACCGTCGATGGATAACGATATCGCCCGGCAGAACCTGCGTTTTCACACCAACGCGCCGCTGGTGGATCAGCCACAGCTGGCGGCCTTTGCCGTCGCCGACGAACGTATCAGCAGCGAACAGCTTAACGCCCTCTCCGCCGGTTCCGCCGTCGCGCCAGAAACCAGCGCCACGTTGATTGTGCAGGTCTCTGGCTTAAGCGGCGGACGCATGCTGCGTCTGACCGGCGCGGGCATCGCCGAAGAGCGCATGATCGCGCCACAGCTGCCGGAATGCCTGATTCACGAACTCACCGAACGCCCGCATCCGTTCCCACTGGG
This sequence comes from Citrobacter sp. Cf132, assembly GCF_030333885.1. Lineage (NCBI taxonomy): Bacteria > Pseudomonadati > Pseudomonadota > Gammaproteobacteria > Enterobacterales > Enterobacteriaceae > Citrobacter > Citrobacter sp. Cf132. The sequence continues at coordinate 37,624 of NZ_JAOWFA010000067.1, read as the reverse complement.
GGTCGATCTGATCCTCACCTGTGGCGAACGCCTGCTGGCTATTCCGCGAACCACCCATGTGGAGGTGTGCTGATGTACGTCGCCGTCAAAGGGGGCGAAAAGGCGATAGCCAACGCCCACGCCCTGCAGGAAAACCGACGCCGGGGCGATGAGACCATTGCTGAACTGAGCGTGGCGCAAATCGAACAGCAGATGAACCTGGCCGTTGATCGGGTGATGACCGAAGGTGGCATCGCTGACCGCGAACTGGCTGCACTGGCGCTCAAACAGGCCAGCGGCGATAACGTCGAGGCCATCTTTTTGCTCCGCGCCTACCGCACTACGCTGGCAAAGGTAGCTGTCAGCGAACCGGTTAACAGCGCAGAAATGCGTCTTGAGCGCAGAATCTCCGCGGTCTACAAGGATATTCCCGGCGGGCAGCTGTTGGGTCCAACCTACGACTACACCCATCGTCTGCTGGATTTTACCCTGCTGGCGAACGGTGAAGCGCCGCCGCTGCGCACCGCTGAGAGCGAACAAGATGCCTCCCCGCACGTCTTTTCCCTGCTGGCGAACCAGGGCCTGGCTAAACGTGAAGAGGATGATGGCGCAACACCCGACGACATCACCCGCACGCCACCGGTTTACCCCTGCTCACGCGCTTCACGTCTGCAACAGCTGATGCGTGGTGACGAGGGATATTTGCTGGCGCTGGCCTACTCCACCCAGCGCGGCTACGGGCGCAACCACCCGTTTGCCGCCGAAATCCGTAGCGGCTATGTGGCACTGGAAACCGTACCGGAAGAGCTGGGATTTGCGGTGAACGTCGGCGAACTGCTGATGACGGAATGTGAAATGGTCAACGGATTTGTCGCGCCAGAAAATGAATCCCCCCATTTTACCCGCGGCTACGGGCTGGTGTTCGGTATGAGCGAACGTAAAGCGATGGCGATGGCGCTGGTGGACCGCGCCCTACAGGCAGCCGAATACGATGAAACGGTCACAGGACCGGCGCAGGACGAAGAGTTCGTGCTGGCGCATGCGGATAACGTCGAGGCGGCGGGTTTTGTTTCGCACCTCAAACTTCCCCATTACGTCGATTTCCAGGCCGAACTGGAACTGCTCAAACGCCTGCAACAGGAGGCCACCTGTGACCACTAACCTCTCCGGCTACAACTTTGCCTATCTTGATGAGCAGACCAAACGCATGATCCGCCGCGCAATTCTGAAAGCGGTAGCGATCCCCGGTTACCAGGTACCGTTTGGCGGCCGTGAAATGCCGATGCCATACGGATGGGGAACCGGCGGTATTCAACTTACCGCCAGCGTGATTGGCGAGCCGGACGTGCTGAAAGTGATTGACCAGGGCGCGGACGACACCACTAACGCCGTATCGATTCGTAATTTCTTCAAGCGTGTGACCGGAGTGAATACCACTGAGCGTACGGAAGATGCGACGCTGATCCAGACCCGCCACCGCATCCCGGAGACGCCGCTGGTGGAAGATCAAATAATCATCTTCCAGGTACCGATCCCCGAGCCGCTACGCTTTATCGAACCGCGTGAAACGGAAACTCGCACCATGCACGCGCTGGAAGAGTACGGCATCATGCAGGTGAAACTGTATGAAGATATCGCCCGCTTCGGTCATATCGCCACCACTTACGCCTATCCGGTGAAGGTCAACGGCCGCTACGTCATGGACCCGTCGCCCATCCCGAAATTCGACAATCCGAAGATGGACATGATGCCAGCCCTGCAACTGTTTGGCGCAGGCCGCGAAAAACGCATCTATGCCGTTCCACCTTACACCCGCGTGGAAAGTCTCGATTTCGACGATCACCCGTTTACCGTGCAGAGCTGGGATGAACCTTGTGCCATCTGCGGCTCAACCCACAGCTATCTCGATGAAGTGGTGCTCGATGACAGCGGCAAACGCATGTTTGTCTGCTCCGACACCGATTACTGCCGCCAACAGAGCGAGGCCCTCAGCAAATGACGCAACCGCTGCTTTCAGTCAACAACCTGACCCATCTCTACGCGCCGGGCAAGGGCTTCAGCGATGTCTCTTTTGACCTGTGGCCAGGCGAAGTGCTGGGTATCGTCGGCGAGTCCGGTTCTGGCAAAACCACGCTGCTGAAATCGATCTCTTCACGGCTGACGCCGCAGAGCGGTGAGATTTTGTATCAGAACCGTTCGCTGTACGGCATGAACGAGGCCGACCGTCGCCGTCTGCTGCGCACCGAATGGGGCGTGGTGCATCAGCATCCGCTGGATGGCCTGCGCCGTCAGGTCTCCGCAGGCGGCAATATCGGCGAACGCCTGATGGCCACTGGCGCGCGTCACTACGGCGATATCCGCGCCACCGCGCAGCGCTGGCTGGAGGAGGTGGAGATCCCTGCCTCGCGTATTGACGACCTGCCAACCACCTTTTCCGGCGGTATGCAGCAGCGCCTGCAGATCGCCCGCAACCTCGTCACCCATCCCAAACTGGTGTTTATGGACGAACCCACCGGCGGGCTGGACGTTTCGGTACAGGCCAAACTGCTGGACCTGCTGCGCGGCCTGGTGGTGGAACTGGATCTTGCAGTGGTCATTGTCACCCACGATTTGGGTGTGGCGCGTCTGCTGGCAGACCGTTTGCTGGTGATGAAGCAGGGTCAGGTGGTGGAAAGTGGGTTAACCGACCGCGTGCTCGACGACCCGCACCATCCGTACACCCAGTTGCTGGTGTCGTCCGTTTTGCAAAATTAAACATCGGATGCCGGATGGCAGCTTACGGGGCGCTGTTTGTAGGCCGGATAAGCGCAGCGCCATCCGGCAATAAGAACCATGAGGCTCAAATGATTCGCGTTGAAAACATCAGTAAAACTTTTGTCCTGCATCAGCAAAACGGCGTGCGTCTGCCGGTGCTGCAAAACGCCACGCTGGAAGTGAAAAATGGCGAATGCGTGGTGCTGCACGGTCACTCGGGTAGCGGCAAGTCCACGCTGCTGCGATCGCTGTACGCCAACTATCTGCCGGATGAAGGACACATCCACATTCGCCACAGCGATGAGTGGGTCGATCTGGTGCAGGCCCCAGCGCGCAAAGTGTTGGAAGTTCGCCGTTCAACCATCGGCTGGGTGAGCCAGTTCCTGCGCGTAATCCCGAGGATTTCCGCGCTGGATGTGGTGATGCAACCGCTGCTGGATCTGGGTGTCTCCCGTGAGGAGTGTGCAGCCAAAGCGGCTAACCTGCTTACCCGCCTGAACGTGCCGGAGCGGCTGTGGCACCTGGCACCGTCGACCTTCTCCGGTGGCGAACAGCAGCGCGTCAACATCGCCCGCGGGTTTATCGTCGATTACCCGATTCTGCTGCTCGATGAACCCACCGCCTCGCTGGACGCCAAAAATAGCGCCGCCGTCGTCGCATTGATTGAAGAAGCAAAAGCCCGCGGCGCAGCAATTGTCGGTATTTTTCACGATCAAACCGTGCGCGACCGCGTAGCGGATCGTCTGCATCTGATGGGAACAACAGCATGATTATCAATAATGTAAAGCTGGTACTGGAAGATGACGTGGTGCAAGGATCGCTGGAAATCGAGGGCGGGGTCATTCGCGCCTTTGCTGAAAGTCCGAGCAGCCTACCTGAGGCGCTGGACGGCGAAGGCGGCTGGCTGCTGCCAGGGCTTATCGAGCTGCATACCGATAATCTCGACAAATTTTTTACCCCGCGCCCGAAGGTAGATTGGCCTGCCCACTCGGCGATGAGCAGCCACGACGCGCTAATGGTCGCCAGCGGCATTACCACCGTGCTGGACGCAGTGGCGATTGGCGATGTGCGCGACGGTGGTGACCGTCTGGAAAATCTGGAGAAGATGATCAACGCGGTGGAAGAGACGCAAAAGCGTGGGGTCAATCGCGCCGAGCACCGCTTGCACCTGCGCTGCGAGCTGCCGCATCACACTACCCTGCCGCTGTTTGAAAAACTGGTCGGTCGTGAGCCGGTGACGCTGGTGTCGCTGATGGATCATTCCCCCGGCCAGCGTCAGTTCGCCAATCGTGAGAAGTACCGCGAGTATTATCAGGGCAAGTATTCGCTCACCGACGAGCAGATGGCCCGTTATGAAGAAGAACAGTTAGCGCTGGCTGCGCGTTGGTCACAGCCCAACCGCACGGCGATTGCCCAGATGTGCCGTGAGCGCCAGATTGCGCTGGCGAGCCATGACGATGCCACCTGCGATCATGTGCTGGAATCGCATCAACTTGGCAGCGTGATCGCCGAATTTCCCACAACTTTCGAAGCCGCCGATGCCTCACGCCAGCATGGCATGAACGTGCTGATGGGCGCACCTAACATCGTGCGCGGCGGTTCTCACTCCGGCAACGTGGCGGCACATAGGCTGGCTGAGCTGGGGCTGCTGGATATTCTCTCCTCCGACTACTACCCCGCCAGCCTGCTCGATGCGGCATTTCGCGTAGCGGATGACGACGCTAACCGCTTTACGCTGTCGCAGGCTATTCGTCTGGTGACCCGCAATCCGGCGCGGGCCTTAAATCTCGACGATCGCGGCGTTATTGCCGAAGGTAAACGCGCGGATCTGGTGCTGGCGCATCGCAAAGGCGGCAACATCCATATCGACCACGTCTGGCGTCAGGGCAAAAGGGTATTCTGACTATGGGTAAACTGATCTGGCTGATGGGGCCGTCCGGCTCCGGTAAGGACAGTCTGCTGGCAGAATTGCGCCAGCAGGAACCGGCGCAACTGCTGGTGGCGCATCGCTACATCACCCGCGCCGCCAACGCCGGGAATGAAAATCATATTGCGCTAAGTGAACCAGAGTTTTTTACCCGCGCCGGGCAGAATCTGCTGGCGCTGAGCTGGCACGCCAACGGTTTCTACTACGGCGTCGGCGTGGAGATAGACCTCTGGCTGCACGCTGGTTTTGATGTGGTGGTCAACGGCTCGCGTGCGCATCTGCCCCAGGCGCAGGCCCGTTATGGCGCTTCTTTGCTTCCCATTTGCTTACAGGTTTCTCCGGCAGTTCTCCGCCAGCGCCTGCAGGCTCGTGGGCGGGAGAGCGAAACGGAAATCGCCGCCCGTCTTGAACGCGCAGCCCGCTACGCCCCGTATGACTGCCACGTCCTGAATAACGATGGTAGTTTGCTACAGTCTGTCGATACACTGCTCGCACTGATGGGACGCAAGGAGAAGAAACATGTCTGTCTGTGAATTACGCCGCGCCACGCTCTACGATACCGATGCGGTTTACGCGCTCATCTGCGAGTTGAAGCAGGGTCAATTTGACCTGCAGGCTTTTAGCGCTGGTTACGCCGTTAATCTGCAAGATGCCAATATGCACTACCAGCTGGCACTGATCGACGGACAGGTCGTCGGCTTGATCGGTCTACACCTGCAGTTTCATCTTCACCACGCCAACTGGATTGGCGAAATCCAGGAACTGGTGGTGATGCCGCAGGCGCGAGGGTTAAGGGTTGGCAGCCAGCTACTGGCCTGGGCCGAAGCCGCCGCACGCGAAGCGGGCGCAGAAGTCACCGAGCTTTCCACCAGCACCCAACGCCTTGACGCACACCGTTTTTACCAGCGCGAAGGCTATACCATGAGCCATTTTCGCTTCACCAAACCGCTGTAGGGGGAGCCATGAGTCTGACCATTACGCTAACGGGAACGGGCGGCGCACAGCTGGTGCCGACATTTGGCTGCGACTGTGCGGCCTGCCAACGAGCACGCTTACAGGCGCAATATCGTCGACGCCCTTGTAGCGGGGTGGTCAAATTCAACAATGCGGTGACGCTGCTGGACGCGGGGATCCCGCATCTGATGGACGACTGGCCAGCGGGCAGCTTCCAGCAGTTTCTGTTGACCCACTATCATATGGATCACGTGCAGGGGCTGTTTCCGCTGCGCTGGGGCGTGGGGGCGACTATCCCGGTGTACGGACCGCCGGATGAACAGGGTTGCGACGATCTGTTTAAGCATCCCGGTATCCTCGATTTTAGCCATACCGTCGCGCCATTCGTAGTGTTTGACCTGCAAGGATTGCAGGTCACGCCGCTACCGCTCAACCATTCAAAGCTGACGTTTGGTTATCTGCTGGAGACCGCACATAGCCGCGTGGCGTGGCTCTCCGATACCGCCGGACTTCCCGACAAGACGCTGAAGTTTCTCCACAATAACCAACCCCAAGTGATTATCATCGACTGCAGCCATGCCCCGCGCGCCGAGCCACCGCGCAATCACTGTGATTTAAATACCGTTATCGCGTTGAACGACGTTATCCGCTGTCCACGGGTGATCCTGACGCATATCAGCCATCAGTTCGACCTGTGGATGATGGAAAACCAGCTTCCCGCAGGGTTTGAGGCAGGATATGACGGAATGGAGATTATGCTGGAGTAAGGAAATTTGCCGGATGCGATGAAAACATCTTATCCGGCCGACAAGACGACAGCCAGGCGACTTTTCCATAAGCATAGAGAGATTGCAATGCATACATGCACTGTGCTCAAGTGCATGCATTGACATAAAATGGCGAGATGTTGAGCTGACAGCGAAATCCCTTACAGGGGATAAAATATTCTTACATTTAGATAGTTACAGTTAACGATCGTAATCTTCTTCCATTCTGCGTTCTTCGTCTTCTAACTGACGCCGTTCTTGATCAAGCTGGCGCTGACGGTCATCCAGTTGGCGACGTCGATCTTCAAACTGGCGGCGGCGATTGTCATATTGCCTGCGCCGGTCGTCACTCATCTGGCGCTGCCAGCTTTCATCACGGGAATCATCATAATCCCGCCCGTTGTCCGGTTTGTATGCGTCGTTTATCGCCTGCTGAATATTACCAATGGCGTCATCGATAATATCCGCCTGCGCCGATACGGTGGTCAGCATCAGCAAACTAAAAAGAAGGAATGTCGCGGAGCGTTGCATAAAACCAGCCTCATCAAGAAACTCGCCCCACGGTAACCAAAGCGTATTTGCGCGGGTAGCGGAGGAATCTCAATTACGCGAATGCCGCAGCGCCTGCGCCAGTTCTCCCCGGGTAAAAGGCTTACGCAATAGTGCCACATCCGGCAGCGCCGGGTTATGCGCCGGGCGTAAATCCTGACCGCTCATCAGCAGGATGGACAACTGCGGATAATGTGCCTGGGCATGGTTAACCACATCCACGCCGCTTAAACCACCTGGCAGCATTAAGTCGCTGATAAAAATATCAATCTCGGATGAAGCCGCCAGCATATGCATCGCCTGTTCGCCGTTGGCGGCCTCTAACGTCAGGTAGCCCAGCAGGTGTAATTGCTCGCACAACGTCTGGCGTACATCGTCCTCATCCTCGAGCACCAACACCAGTTTTTCATCGTTGGTCGTTGTGTGTTGCGCTACCGCTTCCACTTGAGCCTGCACCGGAACAACGGCGCGAGGCAGTTGCAGCCGGACAGTCGTTCCCTGCCCGGGGGCGCTTTCAATCTCCACCCGGCCACCGGACTGGCGCACAAAACCGTAAACCATCGACAGCCCCAGCCCACTGCCGCTGCCGGTCTGTTTGGTGGTGAAAAAGGGCTCGAAGACCTGCGCTTTCACTGCCTGCGACATCCCACTTCCCTGGTCGGCTACCTCCAGCATCACCATGTCCTGCTTACGCCCATCGCTGCGCGTAACCCGTTGATTCCAGGTACGGATTTTTATCGTGCCCGCCTGCCCGTCCATGGCGTCACGGGCGTTCATCACCAGATTGATAATGGCGTTTTCCAGTTGGCTGACGTCAATCCACGCGGGCCAGGCAGGCGACTGGGCTTCAATCTCCAGCGTCAACGTGGCCGGAAGAGAGTGGCGCATCAGTTCGCCCAGGTTTTCCAGCAGCGTTTTCAGCTCCACCGCATGAGGGTGCAATGACTGTTTGCGCGAAAAGGCCAGCAGCCGTTGGGTAAGCAGCGCCCCGCGCTCGGCGGCTTTTAGCGCCCGATTGACCCGTGGCGCATCGGGCGACTCCGGATTCACCAAATCCAGACTGCCAATAATCACTGCCAGCAGGTTATTGAAATCATGCGCTAATCCACCCGTCAGTTGCCCCACCGCCTTCAGCTTTTGGCTGTGCAACAGCGCTTCTTCCAGCCCCTGACGCTCGGTGCGATCGATTTCCATCTGGCTGGTTTTTTCTTTTAGCAGTCGGGTGGTGTGCTCCAGCGATGCCGTATTGCGGGCAAAGACGCTAAAGGCGCGGGCCAGCTCGCCCAGCTCATCGCGCCGCTGCAGGGCCGGGACACTGACGTCTGATTCACCGTGCGCCAGCCGGGTCATCGCCCGCGAAATGGCCGTTAGGTTGGAGCCGAGATTACGGTAGATATACCACCCGGCAAAACCGGTGATCACCACCGCCAGCAGCGCAAACACTAAAATAAACAACGCGCCGGATTGCAGTTCCTGATGGCTTTGCGCCACCCGCTGCTCTGAGATCAACGCCACCTGCGAGGCATACTGGTTGATATCGCTGTTGAGGATCGCCACCAACGCTTTGATGTGGAACATATACCAATTGATGGCCAAATCGCTTTGCTCCAGCGCGGAAGAGAGCGGCTCCAGCTTATGCAGCTCCTGGTTGAAGTCGTTGAGGATACCGCTAATCAGCGGATTGGCATGAAACAAGGGAAGAGCGGGCATCACCGCATCCAGTTGTTTCACCACTGAACGCGGCGTGGGCGTGTCGATGGCGGCAACAATTAAGCGGTCCATCTGCCCCAGCAGCACATCGTCCTGCGCGCCGGTGAGCTTTTGCAGATGACGTAAATAGCTTTGATTCTGATACAGCGAACTGAGCAGCGCGTTACGTTCCAGGTGCCGCCGCTGACCGCGCTGCAACATCCCTTCCACGCTGCTTTGTAGTTCATTACTGCGCTGGATAATTCGCTCGACCAGCACCGGCTCTTGCTGTGCCAGCGGCGCGGTAGCCAGTTGTTCCAGCGACTGCTTCAGCGCCCTTTGCGTCTCCTGCAGCCGCTCCGCTTCCCCTTTGTATTCCAGCGCCCCGACTACCTGCGACAACCGCACCGCCGCTGTCGCGACGTTCGCCGTATCCCGTGCCAGGTTCATGCTGCCGGTCATGTCGTCAACGGTTTGCTGCTGCACCTGCTCCTGGATCTGGCTTGCGTGCTGAAACCCCAGCACCGCCACGCCGCTCACCATCAGCGTGACCGCCACCACCAGCAGATTGAAGAACAGCAATCGTCCACGCGCACTGGCGAAAAAGTGACGTCCCGGTTGCGGCATATCACGCTCCGTGAAGAAAAATCGCAATATGACAAATATGAACGGCTTCTGACATTTTGCATTTACATTCCTGTGATGGACTGCTGATATCGGCCACCCCACAGGAGATCCGCCATGAGCAGGACACCGGTTCTGGAGATGCGCAACATTGCTAAAGCGTTTGGCAAATTTTACGCGCTGAAAGGGGTCGATTTAACGGTCTGGCCGGGCGAGATTCATGCCCTGATGGGCGAGAACGGTGCGGGGAAAAGCACCCTGATGAAGATCCTCGCGGGCGCCTATACCGCCACCAGCGGTGAAATCCTGATTGACGGTCAGCCGTTTCACATTCGCGGTCCCAAAGATGCGCTGAGCGCAGGCATCACGCTGATTTACCAGGAGATGCAGCTCGCGCCGAACCTGACGGTGGCAGAAAATATCTTTCTTGGCAGCGAGCTGTCGCGCGGCGGTCTGGTCCAGCGTAAAGAGATGATCATGCAGTCACAGAAAGTCATCGACCGACTCGGTGCCCAGTTTAAGGCCAGCGACCGTGTGATGACGTTGACCATCGCCGAACAGCAGCAGGTTGAAATTGCCCGTGCCCTGCACCGTAACAGCCGCATTCTGGTGATGGATGAACCCACCGCCGCCCTCTCCTCACGTGAAACCCACCGCCTGTTTGAACTGATCATGCGCCTGCGCGATGAGGGGATGGCGATTATCTACATCAGCCACCGCATGGCGGAAGTTTACGAACTCTCCGATCGCGTCAGCGTCCTGCGCGACGGGCAATATGTTGGCAGCCTGACCCGCGACAAGCTCAACGCCTCGGAGCTGGTGCGCATGATGGTGGGCCGTCCGTTGAGCGATCTGTTCAACAAAGAGCGCGATATTCCCTTAGGTAAAGCACGCCTCAACGTCCATCACCTTACCGACGGCCATAAGGTCCAGCCGTGCAGCTTGCTGGTGCGCTCCGGGGAGATCGTCGGCCTGGCCGGGTTAGTCGGCGCAGGGCGTTCTGAACTGGCGCAGCTGATTTTTGGCGTGCGCAAAGCCATCGGCGGCATGATTGAAGTGGACGGTGAACCGGTGGTGATCCACTCCCCGCGCGAAGCAATTGACCACGGCATTGGCTTTCTGACGGAAAACCGCAAAGAGCAGGGATTATTTTTAGAGCTGGCAGCGGCAGAAAACATCACCATGGCAACGCTGGAACGTGACGCGAACTGGGGCATGCTCGATCGCAAAAAGGCGCAGGCGATTTCCGATGACGCCATCAAATTGCTCAATATTCGCGTCCCGCATGCCCAGGTCCGCGCAGGCGGCTTGTCCGGCGGCAACCAGCAAAAGCTGCTGATTTCGCGCTGGGTGGCGATCGGGCCACGCATTTTGATCCTCGATGAACCGACGCGCGGCGTGGACGTCGGCGCCAAAAGCGAGATCTACCGGATCATGAACGATATGGCGCGCAAAGGCGTGGCGATCCTGATGATCTCCAGCGAACTACCGGAAGTGGTCGGGATGAGCGACCGCGTGTACGTCATGCGCGAAGGCAGTATTGCCGGCGAGCTGAACGGACAAAGTATTACCCAGGAAAATATTATGACGCTGGCAACCGGCGTGAACGACTCCCATCATCAGGCGGTGCCCCATGAATAATCCAACCACTCCCCAGCAGGTGGCGAAATCCGCCTCCGCAAAAAAAATGCTGATGAGCGATCTGATGCAAACGGTCGGTATCTTACCGATTCTCATCCTGATAGTGGCGGTTTTTGGCTTTATCGCGCCTAACTTTTTTACCGAAAGCAACCTGCTGAATATTACCCGCCAGGCGTCGATCAACATCGTGCTGGCCGCTGGCATGACCTTCATTATTTTAACCGGCGGCATCGATCTTTCGGTTGGTTCGATTCTCGGCACCACCGCCGTCGCAGCCATGGTGGTTTCTCTCATTCCTGAGTTTGCCATGCTGTCAGTCCCTGCTGCACTGTTGCTCGGCATGGTGCTGGGGTTGTTTAACGGCGCGCTGGTCGCTTTTGCCGGCCTGCCGCCGTTTATCGTCACGCTTGGAACCTATACGGCGCTGCGCGGCGCGGCCTATCTGCTGGCGGACGGCACGACGGTGATTAACTCCAACATCAGCTTTGAGTGGATCGGCAACAACTATCTCGGTCCGGTTCCGTGGCTGGTGGTCATTGCGCTGGCGGTGGTGGTGGTGTGCTGGTTCATTCTTAGGCGCACAACGCTCGGCGTTCATATCTATGCGGTTGGCGGCAATATGCAGGCCGCGCGCTTAACCGGGATCAAAGTGTGGCTGGTGCTGCTGTTCGTCTACGGCATGAGCGGTTTGCTCTCAGGTCTTGGCGGGGTGATGAGCGCCTCGCGGCTGTACAGCGCCAACGGCAACTTAGGTATGGGTTACGAACTGGACGCCATCGCGGCGGTGATCCTCGGCGGCACCAGCTTTGTTGGCGGGATCGGCACCATCACCGGCACGCTGGTGGGGGCGTTGATCATTGCCACGCTCAATAACGGCATGACGCTGATGGGCGTCTCCTATTTCTGGCAATTGGTGATCAAAGGGGCGGTGATCATCATAGCGGTGCTGATCGACAAATACCGTACCCGACACCATCAAAGTGCATAGACAAGCTTACTGGCCTACTCATTCGTAGGCCTGATAAGCGCAGCGCCATCAGGCGTATAACAACAATACCCTACGTGAGGAAACGAGTATGCGTTTGAAGCCATTAGTGACCGCGCTCTGTGCTGGCGCCCTACTTGCTGCAGCTCCATTTGTGCAGGCAAAAGAACTGAAATCCATCGGCGTTACGGTGGGCGATCTGGCCAACCCGTTCTTCGTGCAGATCACCAAAGGCGCGGAGCTGGAAGCACGCAAACTGGCAGGTGATAGCGTTAAAGTAACGCTGGTTTCCAGCGGCTACGATCTGGGGCAACAGGTGTCGCAAATCGACAACTTTATTGCCGCCAAAGTCGACATGATTATCCTTAACGCAGCCGACTCCAAAGGCATCGGCCCGGCGGTTAAACGCGCGAAAGACGCCGGGATTGTGGTGGTCGCCGTTGACGTGGCGGCGGAAGGCGCAGACGCCACCATCACCTCCGATAACACCCAGGCGGGAGAAATGGCCTGTAAATATATTACCGACCGTCTGAAAGGCAAAGGCAACGTGGTCATTATCAACGGGCCACCGGTATCTGCCGTCCAGAACCGTGTGGAAGGCTGCCAGACCGAGTTTAAACGCCACCCTGACATCAAGGTGCTGTCATATAACCAAAATGCCAAAGGCAGTCGCGAAGGCGGGCTGGAGATCATGACCGCGTTGCTGGCGGCGAATCCGAAGATCGACGGCGTATTCGCCATTAACGATCCCACGGCGATCGGTGCCGATCTGGCGGCAAAGCAGGCGCAACGTAGCGAATTCTTTATTGTCGGCGTAGACGGCAGCCCGGACGGCGAAGAAGCCCTGAAGCGCGAAAACTCACTATTTGTGGCGACGCCAGCACAAGATCCGCAGGTGATGGCTGCCAAAGCGGTCGAAATCGGTTATGACATATTACAGGGGAAACCCGCCCCGAAAGAACCCGTGCTGATCCCAGTGACGATGATCGATAAAAACAACGTCGGCAGTTATAAGGGTTGGACGGTGAAATAAGTGCTGGGCCGCCTGATACCTCTCCCCACGGTAAAGACAGTATAAGAAATTGAAGAATAAGCGCCCGTCAGGGCGCTTTCCTCATAAAAATGGAACATAGTAAATACCCATTTCCTGCTCAATTTTATCACTCACGAATATAGAAAAAAACAATACCGCTATAAAAATAACCAATATACCAACCACAAAAGGAACAATAGAATACCAGGGATGAATGTTGAAGGTTTCCTCTGACACTAAACAGAGATACCCAGTACACCATAAAATAATTGAGCATGCGGATATAATTTTCCAATAATTCGAGAAGTCTGCTATGTCAGGAGCAGGTTTACGCCCTGGATATTTAGCCGCGATTATCCCGGATTGAATAGTATCTGCAGATTTACTGGCGAATAATTGGTGTCCTTGCCCGTATTTTGCAGCATCCGCAGCCAACGCTAATACGACCCAGCGCTGAACCTCAGAGCCTTTCCCGGTGACGGTTTCCAGATCATATATGCTATCAGGGAGAATGCCCGTTTTTGCATTTTCTATTGCACCAGATATTACGAATTTTGACTGTTTATCCAGCGAGTTGAACCATAACCTTTTAATTTTATCAATTACCACTTGCTGAGCGGAGAGATATGTATTCACTATTTCATCGAGATAATACGGTGTACTGTCCATCATGCGTAATAAATATAATGGTGTATCTTTACTTTCAAGGAACCTGTCATCGGTGAAAACAAATGCGTTTGCACTTTCAAAAAAATCAGAGTCATTTTCGCTGTGCAATTCAACTGTAACGATTAGATTATTTTCAAACATATTAAAACCAATCCAGTCGTTGATTAAATAATAATCAGGGCATTCATGGAGGATTTTTATTTCCCCAATTTTATCTTTGGGGACGCTCAAGCTTTCAAGCACCGTTTTGAAGCTATTACCTATAGAGTCATCTGCTCCCTTAACATATAGCCAGGTCTTAAAGGGAGAATATTGTCTAACAAGAGAGTTTTTGAGTGGCTCGATCAACTGCCTTAGTACTTTATCAACTCTGATGTCATCCATAGAATCAACTTCAATAGCAATTCTTAACGGCGTTGCGGCGCCTGTAGGTGCCTCACCCTCTAGTTTTTGCATCTTTAGCGCCAGCTCTGATACTGGAAGAATTGATGAGTAATCTAAAAGAGGTAACGCCTGTCTGGCCCAATTTTGCCATCGATTCATACCATATTTTTCAAGGAAATCCGCATAACAAAATGGATAAGCTATAAAACAGTAAGCCATCCCTACAGCGCACCAGATCACTAATACTAGTATCAACGGGGTTGATAATGTAATCGATATCAATTCACCAGTAACTTTTTCTCCCTGCTGCCAATTTAATATACTGTATGTTGTAAAAACTAAAAATATACCAAAGCTAATGACCAGCATAGTAATCAGCGGAAATTTTCCTACATCCTGATACGGATTCTTGTTTGGTCTCTTCCATTTATTCATTTGCTTGTCCCCGCTGTTGGCAGTGTGGTTTTTATTGCACAACCGCATGCAGCCCTACACCCATCCACAACAACACCTCTACCGTCCATTGTCCAGGTTGGTTCAAAATCAAGTATGGGAAAGGTCCCTTTATGCGCAATACAAACAACAGTATCCCCCATTAAAGCGACGGGAATTCCCATAAACTTGCTACCAGAAGCTTTATTCACATACCCACCGTTTTCCAGCGGGTCATTTAGTCTGATTACACCTTTCATATTATTTCCCTGCATCCATATCGCAGTACATCCGGGTCCAGCCCTTATAGCCCACCACTTCTGGTTCTTTGTCCGGCAGGTTTTGATAGTTGGCCTTATATCCCTCCGTTAAATGGGCCAGGGATGCTTTCATAAACACCACCGTTCCCCAGGCAGCACCTGGCGATTCAGGTCTCATATGGCCGTTCACATACTCGCCACTGGATTTATGCTTGCCTGGTCTGTAGAGATAATACGTGTCATCAAAGTATTGATAATCTATACCCGGACCACCCGGCTTTAAGCGCGGGTCGTCAAAAGGGTATGAGCTCAGATATAAATGTCCTTGTGCAGTGGAAATAAATGCCTGATTATTAACCACCACCACTCTTTTTATTTCTTTTCCTTCAGGTCTATCTACCATATTCCCATCAGAATTTTTCTCTTGCCCCTGAGATGGGGACATATACGTTGCGACCTGCCACGTTTGTCCATAGTCTTTAGATATTGTATATGCACCGGGTTCCCATTCAGGAATAAAGATGTATTTATCCGATGGATGGATATATATCCCAGAGAATATCCTGAAGGAAGCAAATACTCCATCATATATCTCTTTATGAATATTTTTTTTACCATCGTGATACCAAAGTGCTCCCTCACAATAATAGCCTTTTAACTCCAGATAACGATTATCGTCATAACGATAAATAACCTGTGAGGGTGTTCTTTTTGTACAGGCAGCGATAGCACATAGCGAAATAGTTCCGATTATTATTTTTAACGCACTTCCCTTATTCATAATTTATCCTTAAACGTTAAGTGTTTTAGGCATATCCCATTGCCGATTATTTCCCCGCATTCAGGTCGCAGTGCATTCGGGTCCAGCCCTTATAGCCCACCACTTCTGGTTCTTTGTCCGGCAGGTTTTGATAGTTGGCCTTATATCCCTCCGTTAAATGGGCCAGGGATGCTTTCATAAACACCACTGTTCCCCAGGCAGCACCTGGAGATTCAGGACGGGTATGACCATAATAATATTTTCCTTTAGATTTTTTCTTTCCGTCTGTATATATAGAGAGATAGTCGGTATCATTGAAGTATTGATAATCTATACCCGGACCACCCGGCTTTAAACGCGGGTCGTCAAAAGGGTATGAACTCATATACAAATGATTTTTCGAGGTGGTAATAAACGCCTGGTTATTGACCACCACCACTTTTTTTATTTCTTTTCCTTCAGGATAGTCACGCATAACCCCATCGGAGTTTCTCTCCAGCGCCCGGGAAGAAGCCATATAGTTTGCGACCTGCCATGTTTGCCCATAATCTTTAGATATTTTATATGCCCCGGGTTCCCATTCAGGCACCAGAACGTACTGTTCTGAGGGATGGATAAACTCACCCGAGAACACTCTATAGATTGGATTGCCATAAATTGATTTGTGGATTTTTCTTTTTATGTCATGGTAAACAACATATCCTTCACAATCATATCCGATCAACTCCAGGTAGCGATTATCATCAAACCGATAAATAACCTGTGAGGGTATTTTTTTTGTACAGGCAGCGATAGCGCATAGCGAAATGGCTCCAACAATTACTCTTACCGTATTTCCTGGTTTCATGATTTATCCTTAAACGTTAAGCGGTTTGGGCATATCCCATTGCAGATTGGGAGTCTCGGTATTGTATATTTCATTATGTCTGGCAGGTTGAACCGTTGTTGAATGATAATATTCGTTAACCACACCAAATTGACCCTTTGGTAAAATATCATCCGGCCTGTTCATATAATCTTTTGTGTCAGCTTTATTCAATATCCCTGTATTATAATAATCAACAGTCCTTGGCAGACCATTAAGCTTCATACGCCAGTCCCCACGGCGAAGTAGTTTTACCCAGAACTCACCATTTTCGTAATCAAATGCCCCGCATATCCCCACCGCCAGATCGAAGGCCATCGCTTTCGCGGGGGCATCTTTCGACATAACAATAGAGGAATGCTGGCTGTAACCAACCTGCTCTGATTTCATCCATTCTTTTTCCAGCTCATCCGGCGTTTTTTCATAGATTAGCTTCACGCTCTTATTGTATCCCCCTCCGAGGACAACGCCTTTGGTGTAACGCTTACCATATTTTTTGGCGAACATCGTGAGTTCTGCTGGCGTTAATTCCTGCCCCGGCTGTAAATAATCGAAACCTGCGCCGCTGAGATTTTTGAAATCTGTCTCAGTGCGCGCAATAACCGTGGCTTTTGCCGAAAATGAGATGTCCTGATCGGGTGAACCCGGCGCTATCGAATATTTATACTGACTTCCCGCGCCCTGTAACTGGTGTCTGAAGGTGACGGGGAGCTGCTCACCATTCACAACCACATCCGCAAACGTATATTGTCTGGTCGCCAGCGTATCCTGATCAAAACAATCCTTTTTTAACGCCGGCATTTCAAAAGGCACGCTCAGTGGGCTGCCGCCTATTTCCGGACCATTTTCGCAGAAAACCCGCTGGCGCAGATTGTCTATGCCGCTGGCAATGTCATGAGGGACTCCCCGCCAGCCCAAACCCTGCACGTTAAGTAATGAAACCACGCTGTCATTGGGGCAAAAATAGTTATACACTTTGCCAAAGTTATTACGGGTATAAAGTTTATTCTTGCGCCATTGAGAATTGGTTTTACTCAGACAAATTGCACCTTCTAATTCATCAATCTCGGCTTGCGTGTGATATTCCCCCTTGCCATATCTGGCGTTTGTCGCCATCAAATGACAGAAATTTTTAAACGTCTGCTGGCGGGCGCGATCCGTCTGGTGATGTCCGGGCGTCATCCCTTCAGCAGCCGTTTTTTCCAGGGCGTAGGGAGAATGGTTGAGGATCACACAATCGGCGGGATCGGCACCAGCTGCTTTGACCAGCATATTGGCGAGCATGGTAATAATCGTTCCCTGGGAGTGCGCAATAATATTAATGGGATCGAATTTTGTTGCCGGTTCTCTTCGAATCATCAGAATTAAATCGGCCAGCCGCTGCGCGGCAAAAAACTGATAAATTCGGTGCGGGTTATCATAAATAGGATGCGTAAAATCCCCGGCATTCAGATGAAATGAAGCAAATCCTGCCGCAGCGTTCGCAGGGCCGCCGGAGCCAGGGCCTAGCATATCCGGAATAGTGGTTGTCGCATTGGCAAAGGTCCCCCCGCCTTTGGCGTACACATCGTCCAGCACGTTGCCGAAATTATCATTCTGAAATTTCAACGTGGTTTGAGGAATGTGTCCTAACTTTGCCAGCGTTGCGTTGTCATCTTCCTGGTAGGCGTTATAAGGCAGTTTTGCGGCGTCTCCTGATTTAGCCCGCTCATCGCGATAACGCCGCTGATCGTCAATATACGTTGCATGGTCAACAGGTTTATATCCCCAGTAAAATGGGATCACCGGACTGCGCCCGGGCATTTTCACCTGCTGCTGCTCGCCATCGCCCATATCCATTTTGTACTGATGCCATTCATGCGGATACATATCCGTGCGGCCCATACGTTCATTCAGGCCGGCAATAATCCCCTGCTCCTGATTTTGATACGCCTCGCCCACATCGTTGACGCCATGAACAAGGATCACAATACAGGGCATAGGGTTTTTAACCGCCACTTCGCAGACGGCCATTTTTCCGCCGGTGGATTTAGGTACGCCTTGTACACCTGTCGCCACGACTCGCGGATTAAAGGGACTGTTACTCATTTGGCAAAATCTCCATTTTCATTTCATCCATTTCCGTCATATCCAGTAACGGCGTCATGCCTTCATCGTCGGTAACACCTTCAATGATTTCACCGGAGGCCTTAGTCAGTCTGAATTTTGTTTTTTTCAGAACATCGTCCGTATTTCCATAACCATGTAATTTAATACGGCGGTGAAACTGGTCTTCCTGAAAAACAGGGGATTTATCTTTAACGGATTCCGGCCCGCTCCAGTCAAGCGTGGTGCCTTTGAGCTGCACTTTCGTGGGAGAGAATATTTTTACTGAGCCATCTTCATTTATTCGAATACCGCCGCCTCCACACAGCAACTGAATATTCTTTTTGGCGCTGATGGTTACGTTGCCGTTCATACTCTGAATATGAAAATGCTGATCGGAAAGCAGGCCCATTTCCCCGCGCTGTGCCTGGACGGAAATATCATCTTTTGCGGCGATAATTTTGATCCCGATCGCTCTGCTGAAAAGCGATAACCCCTGCCCGACTGCCATGGAGAGTTTCTTAAAAACGTTAAAACTGCCGTTGTTGGCCGCGTTCAGCGACAGATCTTTGTTTGCCGACAGCGCCATGGTTTCCGGTGTGAGCAGAGCCATACCGTGATCGGCATAGGCCACCAGCCCCGAGCGGGTGAGCTGTTGAAGCGCGGCGTTAAGCTGCTGCTGTTGCTCCATTTCAACGTTTAACGCTTGCGCCGTCAGGGCGCTTTGCTGAAGAGAAGTTGCCAGCACAAGGGCTGCCTGTAGCTGTTGAACGACTGCATTCATGTCGAGCTGCTGGCCCTGGGCTTTTGGCTGCGCCTCTGTCGTCAGCAATATTCCCTTTGCAGCCCTCAAAACAGCCCGGTCATCGGTGCGCAGTTCTGCGCCTTCACCGCGCGGCTTACCACCTGCATCAACAAGATGTCCCATGTTCAGCTGCGTTTTAGCGTACTCGGTACTCAGCTTGACGTGTTCCTGCCCGCGCCGGTCTTCCATCCGCAGCTTATTGAGACCCGCAGTGCGGATGACATTGCGGGTATTATTGCGGCTGGTAACGGGGTCAGGTTTTGGCGCATGATGCAGCGCATGGGCAATGAAAGGTCTTTCCGGATCGCCACCTTCAAACGCAATGGCAACCTCCGCACCCTGAATGAGTGGAAAGTGATGACCATAAGTATCGCCGGCATAAATCCGCGCCAGACGGACGGGCATACTTTCATAGCCTTGCCTATGTTGGTCGAGGTCAAAATCAAACTTCACCCAATAGCGACCCTGCACATCGATATGAGCATATTGGTCATTGTCTATTGGTGATGAAACGATCGCGGGAAAAGTACCTGCAATACGTGGCCGGGGTAGCGGCTGCGGTCGAAAACAAACGTTCTGGCTGTAGGGAATACCGATAAGCCGGGACTGGAGCGCTGCATCGCGCCTCCCCGTCACCTGCATTGCCGTTACCACAAATCCAGAGGCGAAGGCATGTGGAATGGCGCCGTCAATTTCCAGCACCATCCCCGGCACGATCGACGGACTGGTGGTCACACCGGTTAAAATGGATTGATTATTAAGAATAATTTCGTGATGCAGTTTGGCGTAAAACCAGCTGGACTCGCCTGGCTGCGCCTCGGCAATTTGCGATCCTGGCTGATGATGGATATCCGCATAGCGATACTCTGTGCCATATGCCGTAGCCCTTTCCGCAGACACATCGGCGTCAGCGTTTAGCATCTGCGAGTTTGCCAGCCTGTAATCAAAGTTCTTCACTTTAACGCCAGCGGAGACAACGTTGTGCTTTGATACCAGCTGATCGATCGAATACTCATTTGATGTCAGCCCGGCATGGGATGAGTGCATAATCTTTTGATCAAAGAGGTATTGGCATTGTGAATCACTGAAGATAACCACCATAATGTGCGAAACAGCATGATGATTTGCGATCCTGAACCAGATCCCAACTTCTGACAGGATGCGGCTGATAAACGCTAAATCTGACTCCTCCCACTGAACAATCATTTCCCGGTTGGGATAGATACAAACAAGATTATCAAAGTCGATTTCATAATCGGCAAAAGCATGTTCTTTGAGGATCTGCGTGACCAGTTTCGGCACATTTATGTTCAGGTAAATAGCCGAACGCTTGCGTCGTGAGAGTAATGCCAGCTTATGCTCTAACCTGATTTCGTACAGTGACTCATCCGCTGATGTGCTAATAAGCGAAAATGACGTAATGACGCCTTCAATTTGCCGTTCATATAGCCACTTCTCAGAACCTTGAATATATTTATTCCAGTTATGATTAGGTGCTCTGATTTTCAGCGAGCCTTCAATGTTAAGAAGTGAGTCAGGAGGGATGTTTTTTAGTTTTGATGTAAATGTAATCTTATAACTGTATGGTTTACTTAAATTTTCATGACCTTCAATTGTTTCAACATCAAGCCACCCTAACTTACCTTCGCCCCTTACGGAGAATAAATATTTATTTATACTCTCCTCTGAAACTATACCTTCCAGATTATAGAACCCTGAAACTTTTTTCATTATCGCATCCCTTGCCAAAAGAAAGTAATACATAAGAAATAAAGTCCAGTCAGCATATCAATAATAACTAAAAAAGGTTATTTTTTATTGAAAAAATCTGGAAGTGATTTAACTATTATTAGTCAAACACGTAATATAACCCTGGAATATAAATAAACGATTAGCTGGCGAGATTTTATATTCAATGAAATTGATTTTTTAACAAAAAGATTTATAAAACGCCGCATTCGTTTTTTCACCGCGAGGCAACAATCCAGCGTTCATATCCAAATGGTTCCAGAAAACTGAGATGTGACTAAAAAAACGAACGCATTAACCCAATGATTTACAATAACATTTATGAAAATATTCTTTTCATTTATCATTTTATTGAATGAATCACACCACCCCATAAAAAAACACAATAAAATATAACGATTCCCTGTTCTGCTGTGAGGGAGAGGTAACCGGATGGTATCCCATTTGATCCATGGGAAAGCTTTTGATTTTCTCCCTCTCCCTTTGAGAGAGGGCCGCATAAAGGTCATCTTATCAGCCACAGGAGAATCAATGAAACGCTCCGCAATAAACGAGATCCTTGGCCACACGCGCCAGTTTTTTTCTCAGCACGACGTGCATCTCCCCCCTTTTGCCAGTTTCCCGCCGACCCAATGGCGCAAGCTTGATGCCGCTGCCTGGAGCGAAGTGTTCGACCTTAAGCTCGGTTGGGATGTCACCGCGTTCGGCGGCAACAATTTTGCCGCGCAAGGATTAACGCTGTTCACCCTGCGTAATGGTTCGCCGAAAGGCATGCCTTACGAGAAATGCTACGCCGAGAAAATCATGCATGTTCGCGATGCACAGGTCACGCCGATGCATTTTCACTGGCGCAAACGCGAAGACATTATCAATCGCGGCGGCGGCAATCTCATTGTAGAACTGTGGAATGCAGGGATCCGCGAGCAAACGGAAGACAGCGACGTTAGCGTGGTGATTGACGGCTGTCGGCAAACCCATGCCGCAGGCAGTCAACTGCGCCTGACGCCGGGTGAAAGCATCTGCCTGCCGCCGGGCCTGTATCACAGCTTCTGGGCGGAAGAAGGTTTTGGCGACGTGCTGGTTGGCGAGGTCTCTTCTGTTAATGACGACGACCACGACAACCATTTTCTGCAACCGATTTCCCGCTACAACGACATTGAAGAAGACGAACCGGCGCTGCTGGTGCTGTGTAACGAATATCGCCTGTTCCGCTAACCAAGGAGCACATTATGCCGTTGATCTCACTCGCTGATGGCCTTGCCCATGCCCGCGAGCACCGCTATGCCTTAGGGGCGTTTAACGTTCTGGATTCACATTTCCTGCGCGCGTTGTTTGCCGCGGCAAAGCAGGAACGTTCGCCATTTATTATCAACATTGCCGAGGTGCATTTTAAATATATCTCGCTGGATTCTCTGGTCGAAGCGGTCAAGTTCGAAGCCGCCAGACATGACATTCCCGTAGTGCTGAATCTTGACCACGGCCTGCACTTTGAGTCGGTGGTGCGAGCGTTACGCTTAGGTTTCAGCTCAGTGATGTTCGATGGCTCCACGCTGGAGTACGAAGAAAATATCCGACAGACCCGCGAAGTGGTGAAGATGTGCCACGCCGTCGGCGTGTCGGTGGAAGCTGAGTTGGGCGCAGTCGGTGGCGATGAAGGCGGTGCGCTGTACGGTCATGCCGACGAATCACTGTTTACCGACCCAATGCTGGCGCGTGATTTCGTTGACAGAACCGGGATTGACGCGCTGGCGGTCGCCATTGGCAATGCCCACGGCAAATATAAAGGCGAACCGCTGCTCGACTTCCCGCGTCTGGACGCCATTCGCCAGCAGGCGGCAATCCCGCTGGTACTGCACGGTGGCTCCGGCATCAGCGACGACGATTTCAAGCGCGCAATTGAACTCGGCATTCACAAAATCAACTTCTATACCGGCATGTCGCAGGCGGCGCTGTCGGCAGTGGAGACGCGGATGGCGAATCGTCAGCCCTTATACGACGAATTCGCCGAACTGCTGCTCGGCATTGAGGAAGCCATTACCGATACCGTTTCAGAACAGATGCGCATTTTTGGCAGCGCGGGACGGGTCTGATGGAACGCAAAGGCGTTATCGCCGCAGGCAACATGCTGGTCGATCATGTGCATCAAATTGTGCAGTGGCCGGAACGCGGCTGGTTGGCGGAAATCACCCGTAGCGAACGCGCCACGGGCGGTGCGCCGCTTAATGTGCTGCTGACGCTGGCAAAAATGCACACTGGGCTGCCGTTGCAGGCGGTGGGGTTAATCGGTCAGGACAGCGATGGCGACTACATCATGGCGATGCTGGAGCAGTATCACGTTAATCGCCAACACGTACAGCGCACGACATTCGCGTCCACGTCAATGTCGCAGGTGATGACCGATCCCAGCGGTCAGCGCACCTTTTTCCACTCGCCGGGCGCCAACAGACTGCTGGATTTACCCGCTTTTGAGCAACTGGATACCTCGATGAAAATCTTCCATCTGGGATATCTGCTGCTGCTCGACAGTCTGGACATGCCGGATGAGGAGTACGGGACGCGTAGCGCGAGGCTGCTGGCGCAAATGCGCGACAACGGCTTTGAAACGTCGCTGGATCTGGTCTCACGCAAGGGCGACCCGCGCTACCAGCCACTGGTGATGCCAGCCTTGCGCCATCTCGACTATCTGGTGATTAACGAGCTGGAAGCCGGAGAATTTAGCGGGCTGGAGATCCGCCAGCCCAACGGCGAGCAGCATATCCCGCATATCGCTACCGCCGCGCGCGAATTATTGGGTGCAGGAGTACGCCAGCGGGTGGTTATTCACTGTCCGGAAGGTGCCTGGGGTGAAGCGCCGGATCTGCCGGGCGTCTGGATCCCATCGCAGTACCTGGCGCAGGAGGAGATCGTTGGCAGCGTCGGGGCGGGTGATGCGTTTTGCGCCGGATTTTTGTATGGCTGTCATGAGCGCTGGTCGCTGACGGACAGCGTCAGGTTGGCACACGCCTGTGCGCGGGCAAGCTTGCTGTGCGCCAATGCGATAGACGGCGCGAAGACGCTGGCAGAGTTAAAAGCAGAAATGGTTGACGCCTGATGCGCTGCGCTTATCAGGCCTACGACCGCATCCGGCAAGTGCACACGATCACGCCGCCTTGTCGTGATGCTGCACGTCGGCGGCGAATACATAGCCCAGCCCGCGCAGGGTTTTGATCAACATCGGTTGGTGCGGGTTGATCTCTATTTTTCGCCGCAAGCGCATGATTAACACATCAATGGTGCGGTCAAACACCTCAACGCTGTCGCTGCGCGTCAGTTCCAGCAATTGTTCGCGGCTCAGCACCCGGCGGGCATTTTGCGCCAGCGCCAACAGGAGACTGTATTCACCCTGCGTCAGTTCAACCTTCAATTGCTGAGGATTGCGAAGCTGGCAACCCGCGGTATCAAGATGCCAGCCGTTAAAAGAAAGACCCGTGGTTTGTGGACTGCCGCTTTCAGCCGTGAGCACGCCCACGCGTCTGAGCACCGCCTTCACCCGCGCCACCAGCACCCGGGCATTGAAGGGTTTACCGATGTAATCGTCAGCGCCCATTTCCAGCCCGACCACCACATCCGACTCGCTACCAAGCCCGGTAAGCATCACCACCGGTAATCCAGGCCTCATCTTTTGCACCTGCTGCAGCACCATCAGACCGTTGATGTCGGGCAACATCATATCCAGCAATACCAGCGCGATCTCCGGCTGAGTCTCAATGCAGCGCAACGCCTCCTGCCCGGTGTGACAAGCGGTCACCGCAAAGACGTGTTCGTTCAGCACATCCTGTAAAAGCGAGCAGACTGCCACGTCATCATCCACAACCAGTATGGCTGGCTTCATTGTTTTTCCCCATTTCTGGCCAACTTAAATGAGTGTGATTGATTCTGCCCAGAGTGACAGCGATAAGGCACAAGGATATGTGGGAAACATAACCTCGGTCACACTGCCGGGGCGTCACGTATTGGAGATTCGACACGTCAAATATGACGACAGCCTGTTTTTCGTCAGGGTTTTGACCAAAAATCACCCGTAATATCAGGGAATGCCCACAATAAAAAAGTGGCATAGAAGATGCATACTGAGGGCGACAGCGCGTATGCGCGATTTGATTAACTGGAGCGAGACCGATGAAAAAAGTCGTCACGGTTTGCCCATATTGCGCATCAGGTTGCAAAATCAACCTGGTGGTCGATAACGGCAAAATCGTCCGGGCTGAAGCGGCGCAGGGGAAAACCAACCAGGGTACTCTGTGTCTGAAGGGCTACTATGGCTGGGATTTTATCAACGATACCCAGATCCTGACCCCTCGTCTGAAAACCCCAATGATCCGTCGCCAGCGTGGCGGCAAACTGGAATCTGTTTCCTGGGATGAAGCGCTTGATTACGTCGCCACTCGTCTGAGCGCCATCAAAGCGAAGTATGGCCCGGACGCTATTCAGACGACCGGTTCATCTCGCGGTACGGGTAACGAAACCAACTATGTAATGCAAAAATTCGCGCGCGCCGTTATTGGTACCAATAACGTTGACTGCTGCGCTCGCGTCTGACACGGCCCATCGGTTGCAGGTCTGCACCAATCGGTCGGTAACGGCGCAATGAGTAATGCTATCAATGAAATTGATAACACAGATTTAGTGTTCATCTTCGGGTATAACCCGGCGGATTCCCACCCGATCGTGGCGAATCACGTGATTAACGCTAAACGTAACGGGGCGAAAATCATCGTCTGCGATCCGCGCAAAATTGAAACCGCGCGTATTGCCGACATGCACATCGCGTTGAAAAACGGCTCGAACATCGCGCTGCTCAACGCCATGGGTCATGTCATCATCGAAGAAAAACTGTACGACCAGGCGTTCGTCGCCTCCCGTACGGAAGGATTCGAAGAGTACAGCAAGATTGTCGAAGGCTACACGCCGGAGTCCGTCGAAGATATCACTGGCGTTAGCGCGCAGGATATTCGTCAGGCTGCACGTATGTATGCCACGGCAAAAAGCGCGGCTATCCTGTGGGGCATGGGTGTTACCCAGTTCTATCAGGGCGTGGAAACCGTGCGTTCACTGACCAGCCTCGCAATGCTGACCGGCAACCTCGGTAAGCCAAGCGTGGGCGTTAACCCGGTTCGTGGCCAGAACAACGTTCAGGGTGCATGTGACATGGGTGCGCTGCCGGATACCTATCCGGGCTATCAGTACGTTAAGTTCCCGGAAAACCGCGAGAAATTCGCTAAAGCCTGGGGCGTGGAAAGTCTGCCTGCACATACCGGTTATCGCATCAGCGAACTGCCGCACCGTGCTGCGCATGGCGAAGTACGCGCGGCGTACATCATGGGTGAAGATCCATTACAGACCGATGCTGAACTCTCCGCAGTGCGCAAAGGCTTTGAGGATCTGGAACTGGTCATCGTGCAGGATATCTTCATGACCAAAACCGCCGCTGCCGCAGACGTTATTTTACCGTCTACGTCATGGGGTGAGCATGAAGGCGTATTCTCCGCGGCTGACCGTGGCTTCCAGCGCTTCTTTAAAGCCGTTGAGCCGAAGTGGGATCTGAAAACGGACTGGCAGATTATCAGTGAAATCGCCACCCGTATGGGCTATCCGATGCACTACAACAACACCCAGGAAATCTGGGACGAGTTGCGTCATCTGTGCCCGGATTTCTACGGTGCCACTTACGAGAAAATGGGCGAACTGGGTTATATCCAGTGGCCTTGCCGCGACACCTCAGAAGCCGATCAAGGGACGTCTTATCTCTTTAAAGAGAAGTTCGACACCCCGAACGGCCTGGCGCAGTTCTTCACCTGCGACTGGGTAGCGCCAATCGACAAACTCACCCCAGAGTACCCAATGGTACTGTCTACGGTGCGTGAAGTCGGCCACTACTCTTGCCGTTCGATGACCGGTAACTGTGCGGCGCTGGCCGCGCTGGCGGATGAACCGGGCTATGCCCAGATCAACACCGCCGACGCAGAACGCCTGGGCATCCAGGACGAAGAACTGGTGTGGGTTAACTCGCGTAAAGGTCGGGTCATTACCCGTGCGGCAGTCAGCGATCGTCCAAACAAAGGCGCGATTTACATGACCTACCAGTGGTGGATTGGCGCATGTAATGAGCTGGTAACCGAGAACTTAAGCCCGATTACCAAAACGCCAGAGTATAAGTACTGTGCCGTTAACGTTGAACGCATTGCCGATCAGCGCGCTGCCGAGCAGTATGTTATTGATGAGTACAACAAGCTGAAAGCCAGTCTGCGCGAAAGCGCGATGGGTTAGTCCGTTTACGTACCTGTTCTGCAACAGCCTCCGCCCGGAGGCTGTTTTTTTATCCATACGATCTCTTTATACTGTTCATTCCGTACCCTAAATAAAACTCAAAATGAAACAACTCATTGCATTGATGTTCTTTATGACATTCTTTGCCCATGCCAGTGATACTGAGCCAGGAAGCCAGTACTTACAGGCCGCTGAGGCAGGGGACCGTCGCGCACAGTACTTTCTTGCCGATACCTGGTTCAGTTCGGGCGATTTGAGCAAAGCCGAGTATTGGGCGCAAAAAGCCGCCGACAATGGCGATGCCGACGCCTGCGCGCTCCTGGCGCAAATCAAAATTACGAATCCGGTCAGTCTGGATTACCCCCAGGCCAAAACGCTGGCGGAAAAGGCAGCCAAAGCGGGCAGTAAAGCAGGAGAACTCACCCTGGCGCGGATTCTGGTCAACACCCAGTCAGGACACACAGATTACCCCAAAGCCATTACCTTGCTGCAAAACGCCTCTGAAGATCTGGAAAATGACTCAGCCGTCGACGCGCAAATGCTGCTCGGGCTGATTTACGCCAACGGCGTGGGGATCCCCGCAGACGATGAAAAAGCGACGTGGTATTTCAAACGCAGCTCCGCCATCTCCCGCACCGGTTATTCCGAGTACTGGGCCGGAATGATGTTCTTAAACGGCGAGCAGGGCTTTATCGTGAAGAATAAACAGAAGGCGCTACACTGGCTGAATCTGAGCTGTATGGAAGGGTTCGATACCGGCTGTGAAGAGTTTGAAAAGTTAACAAACGGGTAATGGTTTGCATTGCCGGATGGCGGCATAAACGCCTTATCCGGCCTACAGTTCACCGTCTTCCGTAGGCCGGATAAGCGCAGCGCCATCCGGCAATCTTTCATTAATTAATGATTAGCGGTCTTATCAAATTTACCCAGCATCTCGCGCTCGTAAGCCAGCGCCTTCTTGCGGTCAAATTTGTGCTCCCACTTGGCGATAACCAGCACCGCCAGCGCATTCCCCACTACATTCAGCGCGGTACGCGCCATGTCGAGGATACGGTCAACACCGGCGATAAACGCCAGACCTTCCAGCGGGATCCCGACGCTGCCAAGCGTAGCCAGCAGCACCACGAATGATACGCCCGGCACGCCCGCAATCCCTTTCGACGTAACCATTAGCGTCAGTACTAATACGATTTCCTGCCACAGCGACAGGTCGATACCGTACAGCTGCGCAATGAAAATAGCGGCAATACTCTGGTACAGCGTTGAACCATCAAGGTTGAATGAGTAGCCGGTCGGCACCACAAAGCTGGTGATTGAAGCCGGTGCGCCATAGGCTTCCATCTTCTCGATAATACGTGGCAGTACGCTCTCGGAACTGGCGGTAGAGTAAGCCAGAATCAGCTCATCTTTCAAAATGCGGATCAGGATCCAGATGCTCAGACCGCAGATACGCGCCACAATCCCCAGCACCACCAGCGCGAAGAACAGGATGGCAAAATGAACCAACAGCACCAGTTTCGCCAGCGGCCACAGGGAGGCAAAACCGAAGTTCGCGACGGTCACAGCAATCAGCGCAAAAACACCGACTGGCGCATAACGCATCACCATGTGGGTCACTTTAAACATGGTTTCTGAAATCGAGCGGAACACGGTCACCAGCGGCTCGCGGTGGGTTGCTGGTAGGGAAGACAAGCCTAAACCAAACAGCACCGAGAAGAAGATAATCGGCAACATATCGCCTTTCGCCATCGACGCGACGATATTAGTCGGCACCAGCGACACAATCGTGCCCATCAGGCCATGCGCGTGGCTCTGCACTTCTGCGGTCGTATTTTGATATTTCGAAATATCCACGGTCGCCAGTTGCGACATATCAATCCCGGAACCCGGCTGGAAAACATTCGCCAGCGTGATGCCAAGAATAATCGCTACGGTGGTGATCACTTCGAAATAGAGAATGGTTTTGGCGCCAATACGGCCCAGCTGTTTTGCATCACCCACCCCGGCAATACCAACCACCAGCGTGGAGATAACAATCGGCACGACGATCATTTTGATCAGATGGATAAAGATATCGCCCGCCGGAGACAGCAGGTTGACCACCAGCCATTCGCGGCTGTCGCTATGGTAATGCAGGTAACTCCCTAGCAGAATGCCCAGCACCATGGCGATTAGAATCTGCCATGCCAGGCTGACTTTCAAATTTTTCATAACAACGGACTTCCTCGATGGAGCGCTATTCCACATGCGGTGTGTGGGAATAGTACATACTGAAAGGGTATGAATTGTGTTGCGTTCGTTTATGGAGTTTTTTAACGCTTATTATCATTATCATCTGCATGGCATTCCGCGCAACCCTCTAAGAACAGGGCTTTTGGCTGAATTTATGCATAAAAATGCAATTTTATCGCGGTATTGATGAATAACTTTTTGTTATAAAAGAATTTTAATATGTTCAAAAATGAAGAAGTCATAGCGTGAGTTTTTTTCGCTCACCTGTTCGTTTGCCTGTTTTTTAAACAGGCAAAATGATACAAATCACAAATAAAACAAATTTATTTTTGCCGATTCTGCAACAACTTCGCCATATTAATAGAGTCAACGAGCTGTGCCCGGTTCACCCTCGGCGAGTTTAAATCCATAACTTTTTGCCAAACTGAAATAGCCTGGGCGTAGTCTGCTTGCATAAACGCATCTGAGGCTAACAACATCAGCGCGGTGACCTCTGCCGGGTCCAGCGCCAAGGCCTTATCAATCATCTCGCGAGTGGGCGGCGCCATATGTTGTCCGGCCTGGTAATACAATACCGTTGCCATCGCTGAATAGATCTCAGCATTTTCACCGCCGACACGCAGCGCCTGCTCGTAGGCCAGCAGCGCATTATGATACGCGTTTTGCCAAAGATAGTACTCCCCGAGTTGCGCCCATTTCACGCCGTCCTGTGGATTGGCTCGAATCTGCGATTGCAGCAAAAGCAACTGTTTTTCCTGAATATTTTCATCAGAGAAAGCATGTAAAGGGTCCGCCAGTCGCGTCTGCTCCTGACGAACCGCCTGCCATTTTGGCGTCAACAGGTAACCTCCAATGCAGGCCACAACCATCAGTACCACCGCAGCGGTCAACCGCTTCACGGGCATTGGGCGTAACAGCGGCTCGCACTGGCTCATTATTCACCTTCCTCCGTATGCTGACGTCTTCTCACTCGCCAGACCACTACACCTACCAGCAACAACAACAGGCACGGCAACGCCCACAGCAGCAGCGTTTGTTCATTCAGCGGCGGATTATAACGAACGAAGTCACC
The DNA here is from genome assembly GCF_030333885.1 of Citrobacter sp. Cf132. Classification (NCBI taxonomy): domain Bacteria; kingdom Pseudomonadati; phylum Pseudomonadota; class Gammaproteobacteria; order Enterobacterales; family Enterobacteriaceae; genus Citrobacter; species Citrobacter sp. Cf132. The sequence goes on along the minus strand of NZ_JAOWFA010000067.1, from coordinate 7,103 downwards.
GTAACGCTCGGTCATCCAGGTGGTTATCTCGGCTTCACTTTTCCCTTCCGCCACCATGCTGTAAACCTGATGGCGCATACTGACCGCTACCGGCGCATTGGATTCCAGCAAATTTTGGTTTTGGCACTGTGGACAACGCAGTTGGCTGGCAATAGACAGCGCTTGTTCCTGCTGTTGCGGATTTTCAAAGCGCCAGGTATCCACAACCTGGGCATGCGTAGCGAAAGTAATGAAAAACAGGACGAGCGTTAGGAGTAATAACTTTCTGCTGGATGGTGCTGCGCTTATCCGGCCTACGGTTTGCGCACCTTGTAGGCCGGATAAGGCGTTTACGCCGCCATCCGGCAACGCTGTGATTAATTTACGCATCACGCTTCCTCCCTCGCCATCCGCTCAGCAGCGCGCCAAAGACCATTAATAGTCCCCCACCCCAAATCCAGCGCACGCCGGTCTGCACGTACAAGCGCATGGCATAACGGTCTGGTCCGGTTTTTTCACCCATTACCGCATACCAGTCATGCATCAGGTTCCAGCGGATCCCCGGCTCCATCATCTGTTGACGACGCGCGGCATAGAAGCGCCTTTCAGGTTGCAGGCTGCCAATGCGTTTCTCATTGTGCCACAGCGTGATCTGCGCTTTTTCACTGGTGTAGTTACCTTTGGCTTCCAGGTCGAGACGCTCAAAACGGAAAATGTAACCCGCCAGTTCAACCTGCTGCCCAGGGCTCAGGTTCAGGCTTATCTCCTGACGGCTACCGCTGGAAAAGACGATCCCCGCCGCAAACACCAGCACTCCGGCATGCGCCAGCAGTGCCGGAAGTTGGATGCGGAAAGACACTTTGCGGCTTCTGACCGTAGCCAGCACAATAACCAGTAGCATCAGCAGCCCAAAAGGCAGCGTAGCGCGATTAAAGTACGGTGCGCCCACAGAAAGCCGCCCCCAGCCGAACAGCCCGTAAATCATCGGGTAGAGCGTGCCAATCAGCACAATCAGCAGCACCGCACTAAAGAGCAGCAGCGCAACCAGAATCAGCATCTCGCGTGACCAACCGCCAAAACGAGCATTCTGCCGGACTTGCTGGCCCCGCCAGGCGTACAGCCCGAGCGACGCCAGACTCAACACGGTAAACAGCGCAAACAGCGGCGCGGCACGAACGTTATCCAGCGCGAAAGCATGCACCGAAACGAGAATGCCGGAACGCACAATCAGCGTCCCCAGCAGCGATAAAATCAGCGTGACGATCGCCAGCAGCAGCGACCAGTGGCGGAAGATCCCGCGCTGGCGCGTGATATACAGGCTATGTAGCAGCGCGCTGGCGGAAAGCCAGGGTAATAAGGAAGCGTTTTCTACCGGGTCCCAGAACCACCAGCCGCCCCAGCCCAGCTCGCAGTAGGCCCACCAGGAGCCGAGGATAATCCCCAGCGTCAGCGCGCACCAACCGGGCAAGGCCCAGCGCCAGCACACCCAGGCGCTCTGCGCATTAAAGTCACTACGTAGCAGCGAGGCCAGCGCCACGCCTGCCGCCACCATCAAACCACCGTAACCCAGGTACAGCAGCGGTGGATGGAGGATTAACCCAAGATGTTGCAGCATCGGGTTAAGGTCGCGTCCTTCAATGGCTGGCGGAAAGATACGCACGAACGGATCGGACCATACCACCACAAACAGCAGCAGCAGGGCCGTTATCATTGAAAGGACACTGAGCGTCAGCGGAAACAGCGCGTTGGTATTACGCCGATAGCGAAGAGCAAACAGCGCGCTCCAGGCGGAAAGAAACAGCACCCACAGCAGCAGCGATCCTTCATGACCGCCCCACACCGCCGCCAGTTTTAATCCCCACGGCAGCAGGCTGTAGCTGTGCTGGGCAACGTAGACCACCGAAAAATCGCTGGTCAAAAAGCAGAATACCAGAATGGTAAAGGCCAGTAGCAGCAGGGCAAATTGCGTCCACACGCCCACGCTTGCCAGGCGCATCACCCCTTGCCAGCGCTGCCGGACACCTACCAACACGGCAAGCGGGGTCAACACGTTGACCCCGAGGCTTAATAACAGCGCCAGAAAACCGGCTTCAGGAAGGAGAACGTCCAGATATCACCTTACGCAACGGTTAGCTGACCCGCATAGAGGATAAAAAAGCGCAGCAGCAGTACGCCGGTCAGGCTGGCGCCGCACACTGCCAGCACACCATGAAACGTCGAACTGCGGTTGGCCCAGGGTTTTAGCAGCATCGGCAGTATCAACCCAAGCCCAGCCACGCCAAGCCAGAACCACCAGGTCCAGAATCCGCCACCCAATGCCGCCGCCAGCGCACGCATTTTTCCGTCATCGCCCAGCGCCAGGCCGACGAAGAACGCCGCCAGCAGGAAGATCTCCAGCCATACCACCGGGACTTCCATGCGATGCACAAAGTGCGCTTCCGTACTGTGCGGATTGCTACGATGACGTAACGCCATGGCGATCAGTGCCACCGCCGCACCGGAGGAGATCCCGGAGAACAGAAACAGCACCGGCAGGATCGGGTTATTCAGGAACGGGTAGGATTTCAGCGCCGACAGCAGGAACCCGGTATACGCCCCGAGCAGAACCGCCAGCACCAGCATCAGCGTCTCAAGCGCGCGATGGAACGGCGTGATTAGCGTCAGTAGTTTTGACACAATCGTCAGTCGCGGCACGAACCGCTGTTGCAGGACAATTACCTCTTTTTCAAAGATTTTTGCCAGCCACAGCACTAACACCACCATGTACAACTGGAACAGCATGACCCCCATCGACATCACCGAGGTGAAGCTGTAGTGGAACATCAGTTTCCAGAAAGTCCATGGACGCGTCAGGTGGAACACCAGAATCAGCAAACCGAGGATAATTGCCCCCGGCCCTAACACCAGCGTGGTGCGCAGCAGCGTGCTGTCTGAACCGCCCGCCTCCGGATGGAAGCGACGCAGCAGAATCGCCAACGTGACCAGTCCGGCAGAGATACCTATCAGGAACAGATAGATGGCAATGGGCCAGTCCCACACCAGTGATTCAAAATGAAATGCAGAAGCGGATGTCATTGGCTCACCTCCCCAAATTTAAAGGGAACGCGGTAGACCTTCGGTTTTGTACCCAACGCCAGTTTGTAACGGTAGGTAGTTTTCTGCTGCAACAAACGGGATATATCGCTGTTGGGATCGTCCAGATTACCAAACGTCAGCGCCTTCGTCGGGCATGACTCAACGCAGGCGGGCTGTTTGCCCGCTTTCAGGTTGGTTTTCCGGCAGAAATCGCATTTATCCGCCGTTTTGCTCACCGGATGGATAAACCGTACGCGATAAGGACACGCGGCGATACAGTACTGGCAGCCAACGCAAAGGTCCGGGTTCACATCCACAATGCCGCTGGCGGCATCGCGATACGATGCCCCCGTCGGGCAGACGTCAACGCAGGGAGCGTGGTCGCAATGCTGGCACGAGTGACGGAAGAAGCGATACTTCACATCAGGAAATGTCCCTTGCGGCTCACTGCGGATAATCGTCAGACGCGATACGCCTTCCGGCACGTTGTTAACTTCCCGACAAGCATCCATGCAGGCCGTACAGCCAATGCATAAAGACTCATCATGAACCATACCGTAACGCACGCCATTGATGTTCAGCGTCTTCGCCACAACGCGCCCCGCCGTCCCGCTCACTGCCACCAGCGCGCCGACGCCGGTGATAAACTGGCGACGAGAGCAACTCATGGATGCTCCTTAAGCAACGGAACCGACGCCGGGTTAAAGTTCGGATTGTTACGTTGATCGCTGTGGCAATCGACGCAAATCTTGATCCGTCCTTTATCGCTCAGCGTCTGCATCGTGTCTTGCTTCGGATGCAGTGAGTGACAGCTGGCACACGCCACTTTGGTTACGTGGACATCGTGCGGCCAGAACGCTTTTTGCAACTGCTCAGGCAGGTGACAGGACATACAGACACTGTTCTGCTGCTCCACGTTGTACATCGGCTCATTAAAGCGCATCACATCTTTCACCCCTTCGCGGTGGTTCGGTGACGGCTGGCCGTGACAATTGGTGCAGGTGACAGGCAGTTTGTTATTCGGGTTGATGGCTTCCGCATGCTTACCATGCATGCCTTCGGTATCCGGCTTGTGACAGTCCAGACAGGCGGCATCCGGATTACGCTGTTGGGTAACCGTCCAGCGTTGATCCGACTCCTGCGGCGTTGGCGTGGCAGTGATTCCACTCAGGCTCCATAACAAGCCTGACGCCAGCACCCCAGCAGTTAATAACGAACGTAATACGCTCATATTCACTCCGTTGAGTTATCCGCCCCTTGCGGGGCGAAATGGGGTTATTGGCTTAACAGACCGTTTTTACGCGCCTGATCTTCCCACTGCGGAATCACCGTTTTGATGAAGTCCTGCTTTTCAGCATTGATTTGCTGCATGTTCAGACCAATCGCCGCCTGGGCTTTCTCTTTGGTAGAGATATCCGGTAACGGGATTTCATGCGTGATGCCTTTGGTCGCCAGCAGACGGACCAGTTTGGTACGTGCGTCAGCGGCTTTATCCATTGCGCTACCCAGCATCCGCAGACCTTCTTCCGGGGCATGCATGTGAATACCGTGTGAGGCGATAGACAGGTCCCAACGCCATTGCGCGTGACGGATATCTTCCAGAATCGGCTTCATTTCCGCTTCGGTCGCACCCGCATCCCATGCGGCTTTCGCTTCGAAGTGCGCACGAACAAGCTGGTCTTCAACTTTGATTTTCAGGTCATGAATGGCCTGTTTACGCTCGGCGACCACTTTTTGCAGGGACGCTTTGTCCTGGGTGTGGCAGTTCGCACAGGTCTGAGCGAAGTTATCGAACGGATTACCAATCTTATGGTCGGTGTAAATCTTGCCTTCCGCGTTCTGCACTTTCGGCATGTGGCAGTCGATACAGGTCACATTGTTCTTGCCGTGAATGCCTGCGCTCCAGGTTTCATACTCCGGGTGCTGCGCTTTCAGCATCGGGGTTTTAGACAGGGAGTTGGTCCAGTCAGAGAAGGCGATGGTGTCGTAGTACTTCTCCATGTTCTCGACTTTCATGCCGTCGTCCCACGGGAACTTAACGGCTTTGTTTTTACCGTCGAAGTAGTATTCCACGTGGCACTGGCCGCAGACCATGGATTGCTGGTCAAAGCGACCGGCTTTCTCAAACGGTTTGCCGATTGTTTCCATCGCGCGTTCAGCATAAGGACGCGACAGCGTCAGTTCTGGCTTGCCTTTGGCAAAGTCTGGTGACGCGGTGTTATGGCAATCGCCGCAGCCAAGATTATTAACAATTTCAGGACCGCCGCGCGCCCATTTACCGTGGAAGTAGCCATCTTCACCGTCTTTCTGGATCAGACGCGCCACATCCGGGCTTTTACAGCTCCAGCAGGCCATCGGCAATGGACCATCTTCTGCCGTTTTGGGTGCGCCGGTACGTAAGGTTTCACGAACATCGGTCACTGCATACGCGTGCCCGCGCGGTTTGTTGTAATCGCGCGAGAAGGGATATCCCGCCCACAGGATCACCAGACGAGGATCTTCTGCCAGCGCATCTTCACGGGCTGATTGCTCAGACGTGGCTTTCCAGGAGAGATATTGATCGGGATGCTGAGGGGCGAAGACTTCATTCTTCGCTTCAACGGTGACGGTTTTTGCGGGTACGGGGGTTTGTTCAGCGTGAACTGCAGAGATAAATAATAAAGGTACTAACAGGCTGAAGAAACGGCGTACGCGTGATTTTATCCTTGCCATAGGGGTCTCATCCAGATGACGCCATTATCTGCAATGGCGGTTCTTTTATTGTTTTCCATAACAGCAACCACACGAATACTGTCTGTAATGGCTCAATAGTAATGTCCGCCTGTGGCTCAATTCAGATGTCCGCGCTATGGTAAGCTTCACTGGTCCGTTTAAACTACCGGGAGGCATATCATGAGCGCAGAAAGCTCAGGAGTGTTTACTTTGAAAGAGATCAACCGGATCAAGATTATACAGGACGTCATTGAACGTCGCATCACAACGCGCCGTGCGGCCGAGCACCTCGGTATCAGCGACAGGCAATGCCGCAGACTTCTTGCCCGTTACCGTGAAGGCGGACCGCTTGGTATGGCCAGCAGACGATGTGGCATGCGTGGTAACCGCCAGTTGCCACCCGGGCTCGCAGATCAGGCTCTGGAACTGATCAAGACGCGTTATGCTGATTTCGGTCCGACTCTGGCGCGTGAAAAGCTCGAAGAACTCCACGGACTGTTTCTTGGCAAAGAAACTGTCCGGCGCATCATGGTGCGGGCTGGCTTATGGGTTCCCCGTAAACAACGTGCCGCAAGGATCCCTCAACCACGGTACCGGCGTCCGTGTACTGGTGAGCTGATACAAATAGATGGCTGTGATCACGACTGGTTTGAAGGCCGTGGCCCGGCCTGCACCGCGCTGGTCTATGTTGATGATGCAACCAGCAAACTGATGGAACTGTTGTTTGTTAAATCGGAGTCCACGTTTTCTTACTTCGAAGCCACGCGGCGCTATATCGATAAGCATGGTAAACCGCTGGCACTGTACAGCGATAAAGCCGGTGTTTTTCGTGTTAACAATAAACACGCCACAGGCGGAGACGGGCATACTCAGTTTGGGCGAGCCATGCATGAACTGAACATCCAGACTATCTGTGCAGAAACCAGTCCCGCCAAAGGGCGTGTAGAACGAGCTCACCTCACTTTACAGGATCGTCTGGTCAAAGAGCTGCGGTTACAGGGCATTTGTTCAATGGAGGCTGCAAATGACTTCGCTGAGGCCTATATGGCTGACTATAACCGCCGTTTTGGCAAAGTACCGCGACATGATTTTGACGTACACCGTGCTGTAGAACATGATGAGGACCTGGGGCTTATTTTCACTGTTCGTGAAAAACGTAAAGTCTCAAAATCGTTGACGATACAATATGATAAAATGTTGTACCTGATTGAAGACAGCGAACTGAGTCGCCGTGCAATAGGTAAATATATCGATGTGTATCACTATCCTGATGGCAGAAAAGAGCTGCGCCTGAACGGTACGCTACTTCCCTACTCTACCTACGACCGACTGTCAGA
>NZ_JAOWFA010000066.1:0-8276 GCF_030333885.1 Citrobacter sp. Cf132 | reverse complement strand
GGCACTGTTGCAAAGTTAGCGATGAGGCAGCCTTTTGTCTTATTCAAAGGCCTTACATTTCAAAAACTCTGCTTACCAGGCGCATTTCGCCCAGGGGATCACCATAATAAAATGCTGAGGCCTGGCCTTTGCGTAGTGCACGCATCACCTCAATACCTTTGATGGTGGCGTAAGCCGTCTTCATGGATTTAAATCCCAGCGTGGCGCCGATTATCCGTTTCAGTTTGCCATGATCGCATTCAATCACGTTGTTCCGGTACTTAATCTGTCGGTGTTCAACGTCAGACGGGCACCGGCCTTCGCGTTTGAGCAGAGCAAGCGCGCGACCATAGGCGGGCGCTTTATCCGTGTTGATGAATCGCGGGATCTGCCACTTCTTCACGTTGTTGAGGATTTTACCCAGAAACCGGTATGCAGCTTTGCTGTTACGACGGGAGGAGAGATAAAAATCGACAGTGCGGCCCCGGCTGTCGACGGCCCGGTACAGATACGCCCAGCGGCCATTGACCTTCACGTAGGTTTCATCCATGTGCCACGGGCAAAGATCGGAAGGGTTACGCCAGTACCAGCGCAGCCGTTTTTCCATTTCAGGCGCATAACGCTGAACCCAGCGGTAAATCGTGGAGTGATCGACATTCACTCCGCGTTCAGCCAGCATCTCCTGCAGCTCACGGTAACTGATGCCGTATTTGCAGTACCAGCGTACGGCCCACAGAATGATGTCACGCTGAAAATGCCGGCCTTTGAATGGGTTCATGTGCAGCTCCATCAGCAAAAGGGGATGATAAGTTTATCACCACCGACTATTTGCAACAGTGCCAAAAATACCCTCAGCAATTAGTGTACTGAGGGTATTGTTAACCATCCGTAGGATCGTTCAACTGATCAATGCCTTAACTGATCGGTGTTATCCCGATTGGGAGGCTTTACAAAATAGCTCATTTTTATCTTACGCTTGCGCTTTCTTAGGCAAAGAAAAGTGCAGTAAGGCATAGCCAAGTAATGCTGCTGTCGTAGAACCCATTAAGATACCGAGTCGAGCATAGGTATCAAATTCAGGACTTACATTTCCGAACGCTAAAGAGGAAATGAAGATAGACATTGTAAAGCCAATACCACACAACACAGATACCGCAAAGATATGCTTGAAGTTAACGCCTTCAGGTAACTTAGCAACGCCCATTTTTACCGCTGCCCAGCTAAAGGTAAAGATACCTAGAGGCTTACCAACCAGTAGACCCAAAGCAATACCGAGTGGCAGCATTGAAGTTAGACCTGACATCGATACGCCTTCTAACGAAATCCCCGCATTGGCAAATGCGAATAGAGGCAGAATACCAAATGCCACGTATGGGTGAAGCGCGTGCTCCATATGTTTAAGTGGAGAATGTTCGCCCTGCTTTCCCTTTAGTGGGATAGCAAAACCAATCACTACACCTGCCAATGTTGCGTGAACACCAGATTTAAGCACCGCGAACCATAAGATCGCACCGACGATCATGTATGGCGTAAGTTTTGTTACTTCCTTCGCATTCAACATGAATAGGACACCAGTCATGATGAAGCCAACAAGCAACGCCATGGTCGACAGGTCACCGGTGTAAAATAGCGCGATAATAACAACTACACCTAAATCATCGATGATAGCAACCGCCAGCAAGAACACTTTTAGGCTTACTGGTACACGCTTACCTAATAACGCCATGATACCTAAAGCAAAAGCGATATCTGTCGCCGCTGGAATTGCCCAACCAGAAATCGCCTCAGGATCGTTGGCATTAAAGGCTACGTAAATAAGAGCAGGAGTTAATATACCGCCAACCGCTGCAATCGCAGGGAAAATTGCGGTTTCTTTTGATTTTAACGCACCTTCAAGCAGCTCTCGCTTAACTTCAAGGCCAATGAGTAAGAAGAAAACAGCCATTAGGCCGTCATTAATCCAGTGAGAAACTGACATACCAAATACATAAGTATGCAGTACAGATTGATAAGTTTCGCCCAGCGGTGAGTTAGCAATGGTCATCGCAATTGCCGCGGCAATCACGAGAAGAATACCACCAGCTGATTCCATTTTGAAAAAGTCACGAATGACATCGTTCATGGTTTCGTCCTTATATTTATTATCTTAATAAACGATTAACAAAGAATGATAAGAGTGTATAGCGGTCGAAAACTTTAGAATAATTGAATCGCCACGGATAATCTAGACACTTCCGAGCCGTTGATTGGACTGACCCCACGCCCGTAGACAAATTCTGTCCTCACGACGAGGCCTGTTCGAAGGCCTCCGGACTGACGCCGCCGAGGTGACTGTGGCGCCGGGCCCGGTTGTAGAACACTTCAATGTAATCGAAGATATCCGCCCGGGCTAAATAGCTGCGCCTAATACCGCTACACTTTTGCCTGACCATGTTTTCCTCCGGGGAATGGGCTGGCGGTTTCCATAAAATGGCGGACCTTTTTCAGTAACTGCCACATTGAGCGGCACTGATGATTACGGGTTATCGTGTCATGAAGTGCCTGCCATAGCCGTTCCACATGATTCACCCACGGCGAGTAAACCGGCTGGTAAATTACCCTGAACTTGGGATTTGCTTTCAACCAGCGCTGTGTTTCGCGGCTTTTATGGATAATGTAGTTATCAACGATCAGCGTGATTGTTTTCGCCCGCCGGTAAGTGGCTTTCAGGTGCTTCAGCAGAGCGATAAACAGCGCTGAACTTTTGCTGTTGCCGCCCACGTAGCTGACTTGGCACTGTTGCAAATAGTCGGTGGTGATAAACTTATCATCCCCTTTTGCTGATGGAGCTGCACATGAACCCATTCAAAGGCCGGCATTTTCAGCGTGACATCATTCTGTGGGCCGTACGCTGGTACTGGGGTTTGAGGGCCAATGGAACGAAAACGTACGCTAAGAAGGTAATTCATTGTTTAAATTAAAATTTAATTCTCTCAGTTCCCCCTTCAAAATATCCTCCGGTAGCGTGAACGTATAATGCCCCAGCATATTGATATGCCCGTGCATCAGTGGGGATAACCGGACGATATCTTCACCCCCGGTTTCTTCTCCATTCCTGCGCATCCAGCTCAGGGCTTCCTGCATATAAAGTGTGTTCCACAGTACCACTGCGTTAGTGACGAGGCCCAGTGCACCCAGTTGATCTTCCTGACCTTCACGGTAGCGCTTTCTGATCTCACCGCGCTGCCCGTAGCAGATCGCCCTCGCCACAGCATGGCGGCCTTCTCCCCGGTTTAGCTGCGTCAGGATCCGCCGACGATAATCTTCATCATCAATATAATTTAGAAGGTGCAGCGTCTTGTTGACGCGCCCCACTTCCATGATCGCCTGTGCCAACCCTGATGGGCGCGAGCTTTTCAGCAAAGAGCGAATGAGTTCTGAAGCATGAATGGTACCCAGTTTCAGCGAACCGGCGGCTCGCATCATCTCATCCCACTGATACTCGGCTTTCGACAGATCGGCACAACCACGAGCCAGTTCGTCTAGTGCACCGTAATTTGCCGATTTATCCACCCGCCAGAATACTGCTTCACCGGCATCGGCAAGCCGAGGAGAAAACTGGTATCCCAGCAGCCAGAAGAGGCCAAAAATAATGTCGCTGGTACCGGCTGTGTCTGTCATGATCTCAACCGGATTCAGCCCTGTCTGCTGCTCCAGAAGGCCTTCCAGCACAAAAATGGAATCACGTAATGTGCCGGGAACAACGATGCCGTGGAATCCAGAATACTGATCAGAGACGAAGTTGTACCAGGTGATGCCACGTCCGGAACCAAAATATTTTCTGTTAGGTCCTGAATTGACGGTTTTCACCGGCGTGACAAAGCGCATGCCGTCAGCTGAAGCCACTTCGCCGCCACCCCAGCGGCCAGCAAGCTCCAGTGTGGACTGAAAATCAACCAGGCGGACATTGGCGCTGACCAGCGTTTCTGCCCGGAGGTAATTCTGTTTCACCCAACTGAGCCGGTGGCGCGTCAGCGCCGGTATATTGTGCTTTATCAGCGGTTCCAGCCCGATATTGCAAGCCTCAGCCATCAGGACCGCGCACAGGCTGATGTGCAGATCCTGCGCCCGGGCCCCGGATTCACTGACATGCGTAAACTCACGTGTAAAGCCCGTTCTGGCATCTATCTCAAGCAACAGTTCCGTCAAATCTACCGGCGGGAGTAGCTGCCTTACCCGACTGTTGAGACGATGCAACGATGGTGGCTCCTCCAGTTTCTCCAGGCTGCTGATAGTCAGGGAAGGATATTTACCGTCATGGCAGATATTAACCTCCGCATTTCCTTCAAAGCGAGATGCGACGGCTTTCCAGGTTTTATCCAGTTGGACCGCCAGCTGTTGCACGCCTTTATGTCCATCAGTGGGATGTCCCAGCGCCCGACAGATGGGGACCCGCTGAACCTGCCATTCTTCCCCCTGCAACAGCTTCTCGCGGGGATTTCCCCAGCGATCGCTGTTTTCGAGCCAGATGTCCCGTCGGCGTAGTGCATCCTGAAGGGGTCCGCTTGGAAAAGGGAAAATAACCTACGCTAAGACTACTTTTTAACCAATCGGCTATTGGATATCACTCGGTTCGCGGGGCTACAGCGTTTCTGGGGTCGGTTCCGGCTGAGGGCGAAATGACACCCTAAGCGTTAGCTCTGTGTCGTTGCACGATGTCAGCGACGGTATTCTTGCTGATACCGAGCTCGCGTGCGATCCAGCGATAGCTGCGTCCCTCGGCCCTCATCGCAACCACCTTAGGCAAAAGTCGGTCTGATTTTGGTCGCACTCCGGCCTGACGACCAAGCCTCTTACCACGTGCCTTCGCAACAGCAAGGCCTGACTTGACCCGCTCGCTGATGAGATCCCGCTCAAACTCCGCAATGCCGGAAAGAAACGTCGCCAGCATTCGTCCATACGGCGACGAAAGATCGAACGCCATTCCATTCATGGCTATCACGGAAACCTTCCAGTTCTCCAGTTCACGTAGCGTATTGAGCAGATCGAGCGTCGAGCGCCCCCACCGGGAAAGCTCAGTGACCAGGATTGCATCAATTTGTCTGGACTGGGCAAGCGCCAGGACTTTCTTTCGCTCGGCCCGGTCGAGTTTAGTTCCTGAACCTGTTTCCTTAAATATTCCCACCACGTCGTAGCCGGCACGGCCGGCGAAGGCTCGCAGATCAAATTCCTGGCGTTCACAAGACTGATCCGCTGTTGAAACCCGGCAGTAAATGGCGGCACGATGTCCCAATTGAACCCTCCTGGATTTTTGTATCGGAACGCCCTGATTTATATGGGCTGGCTGTTGTCCAAAACAGACTATACTTCAAAAGGGACGAATTTGTATGTCACGACGCCATATTTTCACCGAACGGCAGCGAGCAGCGCTGTTCGATCTGCCCACGGACGAACTGTCGCTACTGAAGTTCTACACGCTGGGCGATGATGACCTGGAAAACATTAGGCAGCGCCGCAGACCGGAAAACAGGATTGGCTTTGCCCTGCAACTTTGTGCCTTACGATATCCGGGCCGTGCACTGGCTCCTGGTGAGATGATCCCGCGTGAAGTCCTTTCCTTCGTCGGTGCTCAGCTTGGAGTTCCGGCTGATGCGCTTCTCACTTATGCCACACGGCGCCAAACCCGTCAGCAGCACATGGACACGCTGCGCGAAATTTACGGCTACAAGACCTTCACGGGCCGTGGTGCCCGTGATCTGCGGGAGTGGACTTTCGGCCAGGCCGAAGATGCCAGATCAAACGAGGATCTTGCTCATCGTTTTATTGTGCGGTGTCGGGAAACTTCCACCATTCTGCCCGCAGTATCGACAATCGAGCGCTTGTGCGCGGATGCTCTGGTCGCCGCTGAGCGGCGGATTGAAACGCGGATTGCGGAAAATTTAACAGCGGATGTTCGCGATCACCTGGACAAACTTCTGAGTGAAATGCTCGCCGGCAATATCAGTCGTTTCATCTGGCTTCGCAACTTCGAGGTTGGTAACAACTCGGCTGCTGCTAACCGTTTGCTCGACAGGCTCGAATTTCTGCGTACCCTGAATATCAATCATAGTGCTTTGGCCAGCATACCTGCCCATCGCATTGCCCGGCTGCGTCGGCAGGGTGAACGCTACTTCACCGACGGTTTGCGTGACATCACTTCGGACCGCCGCTGGGCGATCCTTGCCGTCTGTGTTGTGGAGTGGGAAGCGGCGATTGCTGATGCCATAGTCGAAACCCATGACAGGATCGTAGGAAAAACCTGGCGGGAAGCGAAGCGCCAGCATGACGAAACAATTTCCGGCTCTAAAGCCACACTCACGGATACGATCCGTACCTTCACCGCGCTGGGAGCTTCGTTGCTTGAGGCCCGCAGTGACGGAACCCCGCTGGAGATGGCTGTCGCCAGTTCGGTTGCATGGGACCGGCTCGCTCAACTGGTAGCGACAGGGACTCAACTCAGCAACACGCTAGCCGATGAGCCTCTTGCATATGTCGGGCAGGGATACCATCGCTTTCGTCGTTATGCGCCCCGCATGTTGCGCTGTCTGAAGCTCGAAGCCGCGCCGGTCGCCGGACCATTGGTAGCAGCAGCTTTGTCGATCGGAGAGATGAAAGGTGTTGCATCGCCAGAAAGGCGTTTCCTGCGGCCCAGCTCCAAATGGAACCGTCATTTACGAGCTCAGGAAAAAGGAGATACCCGTCTTTGGGAAGTGGCGGTACTCTTTCACCTCCGGGATGCTTTTCGTTCCGGAGATGTCTGGCTCGCTCATTCGCGCCGCTATGGTGACCTCAAGCAGGTACTGGTGCCGATGATCGCGGCGCAGGAAAATGCAAAACTGGCCGTGCCTTCCAACCCACAGGATTGGCTGGCAGACAGAAAGGCGCGACTCACGATCGCTCTTAAGCGGCTGGCCCGGGCTGCCCGTAACGGCACTATTCCGCACGGTAGCATAGAAGATGGAACGTTGCGGATCGACAGGTTGACAGCAGACGTGCCGGATGGTGCCGAGGCACTCATACTGGATCTGTATCGCCGAATGCCGTCCGTTCGGATTACCGACATGCTGCTTGAAGTTGATGCAGCCCTTGGTTTCACAGATGCGTTTACCCATCTGAGAACCGGGGCTCCATGTCGCGACCGGATCGGTCTGCTCAACGTCCTGCTCGCTGAAGGGCTCAATCTGGGCCTGCGTAAGATGGCGGAAGCTACAAACACGCATGATTACTGGCAGCTCTCACGCCTTGCCCGCTGGCATGTTGAAAGCGAAGCCATGAACCAGGCATTGGCAATTGTGGTGGCCGCGCAGGGTAAACTGCCGATGTCACGCGTCTGGGGGATGGGCACGTCAGCATCGAGCGATGGTCAGTTTTTCCCGACAGCGCGGCATGGCGAAGTCATGAACATGGTCAATGCCAAATATGGTTCTGTTCCCGGCCTCAAAGCGTATACTCACGTAAGCGACCAGTTCGCGCCATTCGCTTGTCAGTCGATCCCGGCGACCGTGAGCGAGGCACCGTATATTCTCGATGGACTACTGATGAACGAGGTCGGTCGCCATGTTCGCGAACAGTATGCCGATACAGCAGGATTCACCGACCATTTGTTCGGAGCCAGTAGCCTGCTCGGCTACAATCTCGTTCTGCGAATCAGGGATCTGCCATCGAAGCGGTTGTACGTATTTAATCCCGATACGACCCCCAGGGAGTTACGCAAGTTGGTAGGTGGAAAAGCCCGGGAGGATCTTATCGTTGCGAACTGGCCTGATATTTTCCGTTGTGCCGCGACGATGACCGCTGGCAAAATCAGGCCCAGCCAACTCCTGCGCAAGCTCGCTTCTTACCCACGACAAAACAACCTTGCAGTTGCGCTTCGTGAAGTTGGTCGTATTGAACGGACCCTTTTCATTATTGAGTGGATCCTGGATACGGACATGCAGCGGCGTGCTCAGATCGGTCTTAACAAGGGAGAGGCCCACCATGCGCTCAAAAATGCGCTCCGTATCGGGAGGCAGGGGGAAATTCGCGATCGCACGACAGAGGGGCAGCACTACCGAATCGCTGGGCTCAATTTATTGACTGCGGTGATCATTTACTGGAATACCGTCCATCTTGGTCATGCCGTCACGGAGCGGCGGAACGAAGGGTTGGATGTTCCCCCTGAATTTCTTCCCCACATATCCCCATTGGGCTGGGCGCACATTCTACTGACTGGCGAATATCTTTGGCCCAAGGAACCGAAAGCTTAGGGTGTCATTTCGCCCTCAGCCGGAACCGACCCC
>NZ_JAOWFA010000065.1:0-4445 GCF_030333885.1 Citrobacter sp. Cf132 | reverse complement strand
TGACCTGCTCCCCGTTGATTAGTACACCCCGATGTTAGTAATGTCTTCATAAGCCACATGAGGACATCCCCATGAAGAAGCGTTTTTCCGACGAACAGATCATCAGTATTCTCCGCGAAGCCGAAGCTGGGGTACCCGCCCGTGAACTCTGCCGCAAGCATGCCATTTCCGATGCCACGTTTTACACCTGGCGTAAGAAGTATGGCGGTATGGAGGTGCCTGAAGTTAAGCGCCTGAAGTCGCTTGAGGAAGAGAACACCAGACTCAAGAAGCTGCTTGCCGAAGCCATGCTGGATAAAGAGGCGCTTCAGGTGGCTCTTGGGCGAAAGTACTGACGACAGACCAGAAGCGGGAAGCCGTGATGTTGATGTGTGATGCGACCGGTCTGTCGCAACGTCGTGCCTGCAGGCTTACAGGTTTATCCCTGTCGACCTGCCGCTATGAGGCTCACCGTCCGGCTGCTGATGCGCATTTATCAGGGCGCATCACTGAGCTGGCACTGGAGCGCAGGCGTTTTGGCTACCGTCGTATTTGGCAGTTGCTGCGCCGTGAAGGGCTTCATGTTAATCATAAGCGCGTGTACCGGCTTTATCACCTCAGTGGCCTGGGCGTAAAACGCAGAAGACGTCGTAAAGGGCTGGCAACAGAACGTCTGCCGCTGCTCCGTCCGGCGGCGCCCAATCTGACCTGGTCGATGGATTTCGTCATGGACGCACTTTCCACCGGTCGCAGGATCAAGTGTCTTACCTGCGTCGATGATTTCACAAAGGAATGCCTGACGGTCACTGTTGCCTTTGGGATTTCAGGCGTTCAGGTCACGCGTATTCTGGACAGCATTGCACTGTTTCGAGGCTATCCGGCGACGATAAGAACTGACCAGGGGCCGGAGTTCACTTGCCGTGCACTGGATCAATGGGCCTTTGAGCATGGTGTTGAGTTGCGCTTAATCCAGCCGGGCAAGCCAACGCAGAACGGATTTATTGAGAGCTTTAACGGACGATTTCGCGATGAATGTTTGAATGAGCACTGGTTCAGCGATATCGTTCATGCCAGGAAAATTATTAATGACTGGCGGCAGGATTATAACGAATGCCGCCCGCACTCCACGCTGAATTATCAGACACCGTCTGAATTTGCAGCGGGCTGGAGAAAGGGTCATTCTGAGAATGAAGATTCCGACGTTACTAACTGAGTGTTGTATCTAATCGTGGGGGCAGGTCACTCAGACTGATCGAGCCAGAGCCAGTAGAGATTGGTTATTGGGCAGAATGAACACTTTTCCAAATAATGATGTTTATTTCCCCATAATATACCCTGATATACATACAGGTTTTGGTTCTTTTGCTAGACGCACAAAAATCCGCCCTTTAGATGATATAGATCTTATGTTTGGTCTCGATGGTGATGATTGTGTATACAGCGAGAGTGATGGAAAAATAATAATCACTGCGCGTGAAGGAACCGTTCGCTTAAAATACTATAAGCATGATGGCACAAATTTTATTAACTCTAGAAAAATAATAAACAGTTTTATCTCAAGCCTAAATCAAATTCCGCAGTATGATAAGGCTGATGTAAAAAGAAATCAGGAAGCAGCTACTCTGAAGCTAAAATCCTATGACTGGAATTTTGATATAGTTCCTGCATTCATTACTACTCCAGATTCATTTGGCAAGACATATTATTTAATACCAGATGGGAATGGTCATTGGAAGAAGACAGATCCACGAATTGACAAGCAAAAAGTTACTGATCTTAATGTTAAGCTCTCAGGAAACATGTTAAATGTCATTCGTGTAATAAAATATTGGCAAAAACGTCCGACCATGCCTTCAATGAGTAGTTACTTGTTAGAGACAATGCTACTTAACTACTTCAACGGTCGATCAGAATGTTATCAATGGGTCGATTTAGAGATTGTCAATGTTTTAGGTTACTTAGCCTCTGCTATATTTAGTCCAGTGTACGATCACAAAGGCATACAAGGAAACATAAACAACCTTAGTGATGATGATAAATTAAAGATATCTATTCGCTGTTATCTTGACCAAGGAAAAGCAACGGAAGCCCGTAATTACGAAAGCCAAAATAACCACAGAGCGTCCATTAACAAATGGCAGGATGTTTTTGGTGTCAACTTCCCATCATACGGATGAAAAATGAGTCAAATATTTTTGCGCCAAAATGATAGTAAAAACATTGAGTTACTAATGGCAATGAGGCGGACTTACTCACAGGTTAAATTTGTTAACTGGGTAGTGTTTTTTCTTAGTGTCGTAATGTCTGTCGCTATTGTAATATTTACTACAGTGATAAAGAAAATGGGGCTATTCCCTCATTTGACTATAGCTCCTTATCTCGGTTATTACGGTATAATCGTGTTGGTCATCACAATTATTTTTTCCACAATGATTTCCTCAATGAAAAAATGTGCAGCCACTATTCAGGAAATGTTTGACTGTGATGTCTTACACATTCCATGGAGTGAATTAAAAGTAGGGAAGCCGGTTGGCAGAGAAAATGTCTTTAAGGCTTCAAGGTATTACAAAAAAAGAAACAAAAATGATGAATTTATCAACTGGTATCTAAATAAAGATTACGATGCTAATGAAAACGTATTGGCATTATTATGCCATGCGAAAAATTTTGGCTGGGATAAGGCACAGCGCGATGTAATGAGCAAAATATATTTTACCACTATGTTACTTTCCTTTTTGGTACTCCTTGCATATGGTTTATGGTCTAAATCCTCGTTGGAAGATTTTTTGTTTTATATTGTTTTCATGCTCCCGTTTTTTAGACATGTGATAATGTTATACGTTGAAAACAACAAATCTATTAATCGAATTATGCGTGTTAAAGATTTTATTGAGAAAAAAATACAGAATATAAAGATAAGTGGCATTATAAACGATGACATCTTATCTCATGATTTAAGATCGATTCAGGATGAGGTTTATGCCCATCGATCGACCTCGAATCCTGTGCCCAATTGTCTCCACAGATTCATGCGGAAGAATAATGAGGCTATTTATGATGATTATTTTGAAGAGAACTTGAAAATTTTACCCCGATAGTTAATATACCCGGAGTTATCCTCCGGGTTTTCATATCTGTTTCTTACCAAATATTTCTTCAGATCGTGACTGAAGTTTTACCAGTGCATTGAACATATCGTCCTCATCCAGTGAACGCTGTGATTTCTTCGTCGTGGGGGCTTTTCGCCTGCGTGAAGGGCCGTCACCGGATGGCACTGATTGTGACCGGTTATTATCCCGTTCGGCCTGCACCAGTTGCGCCATTTCCAGCGCACGGCCAAGACGTTTATTGTCCACAATGGCACCCTGATCGATTTCAGACAGTTTGTCATAGGTGGAGTAGGGAAGTGATATGCCATTAAGTCGGAGCTCTTTATGTCCGTCAGGGTAATGCCAAACATCAATATATTTACCAATTGCCCGACGACTGAATTCGCTGTCTTCAATGAGATAAAGCACTTTGTCGTACTGCACCGTGAGTGATTTCGACACGCGGCGGGCTTCACGCCAAGTAAACACCATATCAAGATCATCATCGACATCCAGTTCCCGGTGAACATCGAACTCCTGGCGAGGCGCTTTTGAGAAACGTCGGTTGTAATCGTTCATGAACTCTTCGGCAAATGCGTTTGCAGCTTCCATGGTGCTGATGCCCTGAAGCCTGAGTTCCTTGACCAGTCTGTCCTGAAGGGTCTGATGCGCCCGCTCAACACGACCTTTTGCTGCGCTGGTTTCTGCACAGATGGTCTGAATGTTCAGTTCGTGCATCGCACGGCCAAACTGTGTATCGCCGTCGCCGCCGGTTGCATTTTTATTGTTGATCCTGAATACACTGGCTTTGTCGCTGTACAGTGCAAACGGTTTACCATGTTTTTCGATATAACCACGGGTCGCTTCAAAATAGGTGAAAGTAGACTCAGATTTCACGAAACGAAGCTGCATTAAACGACTAGTTGCATCGTCTACGTAAACCAGTGCCGTACACTTAGGTCCCCGGTTTTCAAACCAGTGATGATCACAGCCGTCGATTTGTATGAGTTCACCGGCACAGGCACGACGGTAACGAGGCTGCTGAATTTTTGGCGCACGTTGCTTACGTGGGACCCACAGACTGGCCTGAGTCATCAGCTTACGCACAGTTTCTTTGGAAAGATGTACGCCATGAACCTCAGACAGCTTTTCACAGGCCAGCGTCGGGCCGAAATCGTTATAGCGTTCTCGAATAATATTGAGCGCGTAAGCAGCCAGTCCCTGAGGCAACTGATGGTTGCTTGCTTTACCACGGCGACGGCTGGTCATTCCAAGTGGACCATCTTCACGATAACGAGCAAGAAGTCTGCGGCATTGCCTGTCGCTGATACCGAGGTGCTCGGCCGCACGGCGCGTTGTGATGCGACGTTCAATGAC
>NZ_JAOWFA010000064.1:0-6819 GCF_030333885.1 Citrobacter sp. Cf132 | reverse complement strand
GACAGCTGATAGAAACAGAAGCCACTGGAGCACCTCAAAAACACCATCATACACTAAATCAGTAAGTTGGCAGCATCACCTGTCCCCCCGAGCAGACAAAAGTTCACTCACCAGAATAAATGCAGCAAGGGAAAGACCGCTCAGGCCTGCAAACATGTATCCCGAGTAAAGCTGATAGGCTGACTGGATATGCTCACGGGTCGATTTTTTCTGAAACAGGACACTGATCAGACCGACAACTAATGGAAATACAATACCAATGATGGTTAATTGTCCCCCCAGTAGATCGGAGAGCCCCTGCGGGAGCATTTCAATTCCCTTAAAATACTTCTTGCCAAATGGGGCCAGAAGCGGCCTCAGATACAAACAGGCAAGAACAATCATTATTGCACCAGCCCAGAGAATCAGCATAGCCCGCCCATAGTATGTAGAGCACCAGGCCAGCAGGCGTTCAAAAATATTCCAGCGATATTTTTGATATTCAGAATTCATACGTAAATTATGTCTGAGTTCAGCATCAACCAGACTGGTCACGCTTTTAAACAGTTTGCGAAACATAAGTAACCTTCATAACTGGATTTATCCAATGATTTTCACTGGCAGAATGATACGTTGATTTACTTATTTTTAGTTGTATTTTTATTGCCTTACAGGCAATTAGTATTTCAGCTGGGTGAGGAACGTACAATTTAAAAAGGCAGTTCTGAAGGCAGGTATGAAGTCTCTTTGAAATTCGGCCGCCCCATACAACTCGGAGCATGACCATGAAAATTCTCAGTCAGACAGAAGATGATCTGACGCGAGTCAGTCATTAACCCTTTCTTGCTCCAGTTAGGCACAATAACTAAACGACTTTATCCCGATGCGCCGTAAAACTCTATCCTTGCCTGGCGTTCAGTAAATCAATGGCCAGTTGAAGATAAAGCACCTGGTCTGGCTCCCACTTCCCGGGGTCTGCAAGCTCGTTACGGAGCACAGCAACAATGTTTTCGCGATGTGAGTCGTGCCCGGCTTCGGCCAGGGCAAAAACAATATTGCCCACCACTTGGCACATTTCTTCATGCTGACGCATGAAGGTGTCTGAATACTTCATCCGGACCTCCCTGAAAATACCTTTATTTTCAGGTGTGATTATGCCGCAAAGCGGCATAGAGGCGCCAGCAAATGATAAATATGGCACTGTCGCTGAATGGCGCCGTAGCCCGGCGTAGCCGGTTGATCGATAGAAGATCACTATTAACCCCCCATCCCTGTAAAGCTAAAACCCGCGGTCATACGGCTCAGGTGTTGATGTGCGCCGTCGGAGTGGTCCCGACAAGGGTCGGGGCGTATCTCCGCGTTAGCGGGCCGTGAGGGCCGCTTACGGGCGTGTACGCAAGACCTTAAGCGATACTTCTTACAGCGCCGTTAATTCTAGTTACAACATCCAGCATTAAAAGCGATGTAGTTCCCGGCCTTCGGCCGGGGCGGCGGCGCTTTTCAGTGGTGGGGAGGGGCTGGGTGGCTGGGTGGGCACTGGTTTTTGGCTAAATATTTTGGATGTTGTAACTATTTTATGATGTCTTTTGCCCGCCACTTGTTGGCGGGAGGTACCTTTGCCTTTTCCGAACCGGCGCGGACGTCAGTCCGCTGCAAGGGCGGTCATTCTCATGAGCCTGTCCACAGGGCGGGCGACGAACAGGTTATATATTTATAAGAGAGAAAGATTATGTATTTAAAAGAAGTACAGAGCAGGTTTTTAAAGGAAACCACGCACATTGAAAGTACACCGACGAGCACTCTGAAAGCATAACGGTTTTAACTTTATGTAAATTTCCCTTGCAGTTATATGTTGATAACTCAATCTGGCGACCGCAAACAGAGTCGACGGATGAATCTCGGGCCACTGCAGGTGAATTTCAGTGCATTTTTGAAGTTAAAACAGCGCGGATTGGGTAGATTAACAGACATGAGAGAGGTACAGACGTGAGAAATCCTCCGGCGTCAGCCGGATTTTCAGTCAGGAAAAGCTATATGGGGACGGTGGCCAGTCGCGTGTAGTTGTTGCCGCGCGACATCAGCATGCGCTCTGTGACACGCCGCTCAAGTTCCCGTTTTATCGCATCTCCGCTTCCGGTAAAGCGACCGCTGGCGAGTTCTCTCGTCAGTTGCTGCTTCACCAGGGTTTCAATGTCCTTGCGGGTTCTGTCGACATCACGTCGCGCCCGTGCGCGCTTCAGTCCGTGCTGTTTACGTTCCGACTGATAGCTGCGGAACCGCTCGCGTACAAACCGCCAGGCCTTCGCTATCAGTTCATCCATCTGCAGCGGCTCCAGGCTCTGCTTTTTACGCAGCTTGTTTTCCCACTCAACGCGGCTGCGGCGCGCAGCCAGTACAGCCACGTCAGAAACATCGAGCGCGGAAAACAACGCCGGCGTAAAGGTGATATCGGTCGGAATATTGCAGCCAATCTGCGGATCATATTCTGTCTGGTACGTTATCAGCCCCAGCTCAGCCAGAAACTTCAGTGCGCGTGTGGCACGGGTGATGGACAGATTACCGCTTTTCGATTCCGTGGCCAGGCCGCACTCGATGGCCAGATTGGTAATGGAGCGCTGAACGCGATTAGCCAGGGGGTCGTAGTGGAAGCATAACCCCTGCATCAGCGCATCGATGGCCCGACGACGCAGTACCGGCGGCATACGCTGCCGTTTACCCAGCGATCGCATAAATGCCACATGGATGGAAAAATCAAAACGGGATGTAAAACCTTCGGCTTTCGCCATCAGCTTACGACAGAACGGCAGAGTCTTTTTGTCCTCTCGCGGAGTGAACTCCGGCTCAGGATTTTTGACCTGTCTGTAAAAGGTAGGTTTTTTCTCAGTCACACCGACCTTTTCTTATGGCGGTCGGGTGTTGTTTTATATGGTGCATGCGTTATAATCCTTCACAGGCAACGCGCCTGCTTTTGGACCCCCTGATCTCTGTCTGATTCCGCCAAGACTCTACAGATTTCGGGGGGTTTGTGCATTCAGGCTCCGGAAAACTTTCCGTCACCTGTTCCTGAGCGTCTTATGGACACGCTCCCATCCACGTTCCTGCTTTCGGAAGTCCGCATTTCTTCCGAAATAAAGTTTTACCCCTCTCTGCCTCACCACAAAGCAGCCAATAAAGTTTGGATTAGGGCGTAAATCTAAAATTATTCAACAGAATACCCCACCACAAGGCATCTGTACGTCCGGGAAGTTTACCTTTTCACTCGTAAATTTTCCATACGAAAAGATCGCGGATCGTGACAGAAACCCATAGGATCACGTTTAGCTGAGCAAGAAACGTTCGAACTTCCAAAGGGGAATGTGAGAATCCTTCGCGGTGCTTTACGCAGGATAGGCCCCCAGACGCGCAATAATAGGGTTCTGTTTTGGCAGGATACGTACCGGCATTATCAGACAACGTTTTCTGGCGGGAAACCGATGTCAGGCCGGGAGCATGGTGTTATCTGGAGGCTTTTTCGATAGCAGACTGCAGTTTTTCTGACGGAACAAAACCAGGGAATACGGTGATTTTTTGGGAAGACGCACCACTGACGGGCATGACAATGATACCCGGAGTGCCGGTTAGACCCAGTTTGCCTGCCAGTTCCTTGTTTCGGGAAAGCGTCGGGGTAAAATCTTCTCTTCGCGGATCCATCCAGCCCGCCTGACGGGAAGCCTCTGAAATATCGTCGGCGCTTAGTCTTCCCTCATCATGGCCAGTTCTGTAAATGGCTCTGTGGTATGTCATATACCCTTCAGCCCCCTTTTGCTTCCAGACCGATAACCCACGTTCAGCCGCCTTCAGGGAGTTTTCCCAGCGATCACCAAAGATTGGCAATTCTTTAAATACATACCGAACATCAGGATACGTCTGCATAACTTTTTCCAGGGCAGGTGCCAGCTTGCTGCAAAACACGCACTGGTAATCAAAAAATGTTATGACGGCTACTTTCGCGCGCTCTGGCCCGATAACGGGTGTGTCGGAATCATTCAATAACTCTCTCTGGTTGTTCATCACACGGCCGGCATAACGCAGCTGTTCCCGCTGTAGTTGATGTTCCTGAAGTTTTTTACTCACCGTGACCAGCACGTCGGGATGAGCCACCAGGTAGTCTGCTGCAATTTCACCAATTCTGGCTTCCTGCTCAGGTGTAAATGGAGACGGCTGCGCTGAAGCCTGTGCGACTGGATTTACAAAACAGGATGTTGCAACGATAAACAGGGATAAGTTCGTTCTCTTCATAAACGGTTTCTCGATTTCTATAGGGGATGGGGATTAGCGTTCTTTCTGGATGGTACGTGTCAGTGACTGTTCTTCACGCTCCGGTAAACGACCGTGTTCAATACTGTTTGTCTGTCGCGCTATATGTAAGCGTCGTCTGAGTACCGTCTGGTCCCGAATCCAGGATCCTGTAACTTAAGCACCCACTTATTTTGCAGGTGGACACCTCATGCGCGCTAAAGAAAGACTTCCCCGGAAACACTATTCCCCTGAATTCAAAATGGAACTGGTCAGGCTGGCTCTTGAAGAAGAAGGCAGTATTGCCGCACTGGCCCGGAAACATGACGTCAATGATAACCTGCTCTTTAAATGGATAAGGCTCTGGCAGCGTGAAGGGCGGGTCTGTCGGCCCCGAAAAAACTCATCGTCGCTTCCTGCCCTGATACCCGTGCAGCTTCAGGCGGGCTCTTCTCTCCCAACCTTCGAACTACCATCCTGCTCTCCTCCCGCTACCTGCCACATAAAATGTCGGGGAGGAGAAATAACACTGACTCATCCCTCTGCTGAACTCATGAGCACTGTCCTGCGCGAACTGATGCGGGGGCCGGTATGATAAATCTTCCCGCAGGCACAAAAATCTGGCTGGTTGCCGGTATCACCGATATGCGCAACGGCTTCAATGGCCTCGCCGCAAAGGTGCAGACCGCGCTGAAAGATGACCCGATGTCCGGCCACGTCTTCATCTTCCGGGGACGCAGCGGCAGTCAGGTAAAACTGCTCTGGTCCACCGGCGATGGTCTGTGCCTGCTGACAAAGCGACTGGAACGTGGTCGCTTCGCCTGGCCCTCAGCCCGCGATGGCAAAGTGTTCCTGACGCCGGCGCAACTGGCGATGCTGATGGAAGGTATCGACTGGCGACAGCCAAAGCGGTTACTGACATCCCTGACCATGTTGTAGCGCTCTTTATCCTGGTTGTCGCAGAATAAGCCTGGTAAAATACAGGCTTATGAACGATACCTCTTCTGACGACATCCTTCTGCTGAAACAGCGCCTGGCCGAACAGGAAGCGTTGATCCACGCCCTGCAGGAAAAGCTGAGCAACCGGGAACGCGAAATAGACCATCTGCAGGCGCAACTGGATAAGCTGCGCCGGATGAACTTCGGCAGTCGTTCCGAAAAGGTATCCCGCCGTATCGCGCAAATGGAAGCTGACCTGAACCTGCTGCAGCAGGAAAGCGATACGCTGACCGGCCGGGTGGATGACCCGGCAGTGCAGCGCCCGCTGCGTCAGACCCGCACCCGCAAACCGTTCCCTGAGTCACTCCCACGGGATGAGAAGCGGCTGCTGCCGACTGAGCCGTGTTGCCCGGAGTGCGGTGGTTCGCTGAGTTACCTGGGTGAGGATGCCGCCGAACAGCTGGAGCTGATGCGCAGCGCCTTCCGGGTTATCCGGACAGTCCGTGAAAAGCATGCCTGCCGTCGGTGCGATCGCATCGTTCAGGCCCCGGCTCCTTCGCGCCCCATCGAACGGGGGATCGCCGGACCGGGGCTGCTGGCCCGAGTGCTGACCTCAAAGTATGCAGAGCACACACCGCTGTATCGCCAGTCGGAGATCTATGCCCGCCAGGGTGTAGTGTTGAGTCGTTCTGTACTGTCGGGCTGGGTGGATGCGTGTTGTCGTCTGCTGGCACCGCTGGATGAAGCCCTTCAGCACTATGTCCTGACCGACGGCAAACTCCATGCTGACGATACGCCTGTCCCGGTGCTGTTGCCGGGCAATAAGAAGACGAAGACCGGGCGCTTATGGACGTACGTTCGAGACGACCGCAACGCCGGATCAGCGCTGGCCCCCGCAGTGTGGTTCGCTTACAGCCCGGACAGAAAAGGTATCCACCCTCAGACCCATCTTGCAGGCTTCAGTGGCGTACTGCAGGCTGATGCCTACGCCGGGTTCAACGAGCTCTACCGCGACGGCCATATAAAGGAAGCCGCGTGCTGGGCCCATGCCCGCCGAAAAATCCACGATGTTCACGTCCGTACCCCGTCAGCCCTGACGGAGGAGGCGCTGAAACGGATCGGCGAGCTGTATGCCATCGAGTCGGAGCTCAGAGGTAAAAGAGCAGAGGAACGGCAGGCAGTCCGGCACCAAAAAGTGCTGCCGCTGCTGGCGTCACTGGAGGGGTGGCTGCGGGAGAAACAGAAAACCCTCTCAAGGCACTCAGAACTGGCGAAGGCGTTCGGGTATGCGCTGAACCAGTGGCCGGCGCTGATCCGCTATGCAGAAGATGGCTGGGTGGAGGTGGATAATAACATTGCCGAAAACGCCCTACGACGGGTCAGTCTGGGGAGAAAAAACTGGCTGTTCTTCGGCTCGGATCATGGTGGTGAGCGCGGTGCGTCACTGTACAGTCTTATCGGGACGTGCAAATTAAACGGCGTGGATCCGGAACGCTATCTGCATTATGTACTTGATGTCATCGCCGACTGGCCTGTGAACCGGGTGGGTGCTCTGCTCCCGTGGCGGGTTACTCTGCCTGCCTGACCAGCTTCACTTCGTCAATACGGTTCTCACTGCACGCTTAC